>CAZGIW010000017.1:0-45588 GCA_964526285.1 uncultured Bacteroidales bacterium
AGCCGTATGCGGGAAAATCGCACGTACGGTTTGACGAGGGGGCGGGAGTAGCAATATCACTGCTCCTCGCTCTACTCTACTGGCTAAAAAACCACGATTTTTTTTTAGTGTTGAGCAGTTTGGTTTTTTTTTAAAAAACGATCAATTATCACATCTGCGTTTTTCAGGTGTTTGCATATCCATTCAAGCAGCAATGTTCTCTGTTCATGTTCTGACAACTGCCAATTGATGCTTGAGTTTTTCAAAACTTCGCATAGTTTTGAAAGGCAAATGGCAGCAGAAACGGAAATATTAAAGCTCTCGGTAAATCCATACATGGGAATTCTGAGAAAAAAATCAGCATGGGCTTTCACAATATCTGAAATACCTTCCACTTCATTTCCGAATATCAGAGCTGTTTTTTTTTGGGGTATAAAATCAGGCAGCGAAATTGCTTCTTCATTCAGAGAGGTGGCCACAATCTGATATCCGCTGTTTATCAAATGCAGCAGGCAGTCTTCGGTATTATGCTGTTTTTCATTCCATCTGTGCAGACTAATCCAGTTGGCAGAACCAATTACAACATCGGGATTAATTTGATATTGATTTTTGTTTTCAATAATGTGCACGTCTTGAATTCCGTAACATTCGCAGGTGCGCAAAACAGCACTTGCATTGTGTGGCTGAAAAATATCTTCCACAACAACAGAAAGATGGCGGGTTCTCATGGAAACGACTTCTTCAAAACGTAGTTTTCTTTCAGGAGTTACATGTTCTGTCAGATAATCCCAGAGTTCAGGAAAAACATTGTCACAAGTGAGCTTCATTTATCTGTTGTTTGAATAAAGGACATACATACAAATATCCAGTAGAACTCTTGCCCCCACATTGGCATCCCATTCATTGTTTTTGTCAGCATGTGGTGATACTTCACAAAGATCGGCTCCAATAATCCGGCGTCCGCTTTCACAAATGCATTCCAGTAAATAATTTACCTGTTCGGTTGTCAGTCCTCCCGGAACAGGAGTGCCTGTGTTGGGACAAAAACGTGGGTCAAGTCCGTCAATATCATAACTCACATATATTTTAGCAGGAAGTGAATCAATAATTTGTGCACAAAGCTCTTGCCATGACCTGCCTTCCATGAGTTCATGCTGAATGTATCTGTCAGTGAAACAAACAATCCGGTTTTGGGAATTGGTAATATATCGGTCTTCTTCCCAGCAGTAATCACGAATACCCAGCTGCACTATTGACGATATGCCTGATAACTGTGCTGCATTATACATGACAGATGCATGACTGAATGTAAATCCCTGATATGCTTTTCGCAAATCAGCGTGAGCATCAATATGCAAAATTCCAAAATTGTCATAAGTTTCAGAAAGAGCCTTTAAAAAACCAAGGGGAACACTGTGGTCGCCTCCGAGTACAATGGGAATTTTTTGTTTATTCAAAATTTTCAATGCTTCATTATAAACATATGTGTTCATCTGCACACAGCCTGAATTCACATCTTCAATTTTTTTCAGAAATGATGCTTCAGTTTCTTTTATATTATCCGGATTATGAATAATATCATAGGCTTCTGATCGCAAATATCCCCCCAATTCTTTAATTTTTTCGGGAATTGGAGACATGTATATTCCTGATTTCCAAAAGGAAGGAAAAAATTGTTTAAACAAATCTACCTGAAAAGATGCGTTGAAAATTGACTGGGGGCCATTGGAAGTGCCATGCCCGTATGAAACAGTCACATCCCATGGAACAGGAATGATATGAATTTTTGATTCTTCAGCTGAATCGGGTAAGCCATAAATGCCATCTCCAGAGATTATTTCCGGATTATCCTGATCTGTTATCATTGTTATTGTATTTGAAATTTATCCCAGTCGGCCGCAAATGGTAGTTTTTGCCTGATGTTATTTAATACTTCTTTTTGAAGTGTTACTGTATACACATCCTCCTCATTGTCACAAGCTTTATAAATAATTTCTCCAACTGCATCAACAATCATAGTGCTTCCGTTGTATTGAATATTGTTTGCATCAGTTCCTATTCGGTTTACTCCAACAACATATGCCTGATTTTCAATTGCACGTGCCTGCAGTAGTTTTTCCCAGTGAATAATCCTTCTTTCAGGCCAGTTGGCAGTGAAAATTAATATATCATAATCATAAGTGTTGTCTTCTGAATTATACACATTTCTGTTCCAAACCGGAAATCTCAAATCATAACAGATGTTCAGACGGATAGAAAAGTCTTTATATTGAATATCTGCATTTTTGGTTCCGGGTGTAAATTTTTTATTTTCTCCTGCCATTGAAAACAGGTGTTTTTTGTCATAGAAATGAATTGTGCCGCAAGGCATAACAAAATAGAATCTGTTAAATAACATATTGTTTTCTTCAACAATAAGACTTCCGCAGATTGCAGAAGAAACTGATGCAGCTTTGTGTTGCATCCATTCCAGTCCCCTGGGGGCAAAAGCAATGACTTTGTCAACAGGTTCAGTTGAAAAACCGCTCAAAAACATTTCGGGCAGAACAATAATGTCAGTATTGGAAACCCCTTTAAGTAACTCATCGTAATGAAGAATATTCTTTTCAGGAGATTCCCATTGAATGTCTGATTGAATTGTTGTAATATGAAGTGTTGACATACAGTATGTTTGATATGCAAAGATACACATTTATTGTTTGTTTCTGATAATGTTGAGAGTTTGCTCAAGTACTGGGTCGTTTTCCTCAACAATATCTTTCTGGGTTTCAAAGACTTGAATATCAGGCAGAAATGGGTCAGTCCCTACTGTAAAATCATTGTTAGAATTAAACCTGATTGTGCTCATATACCCGTTGATTCTGGAGTTGGGCAACACAAACCGAATCACCTGTCCGAATGTGCCTCCCGATGTAAAGCCTCCCGGTTCTCCAATAAACACTGCTCCTCTGTGTACTCTTAAACTGTTGCAAACCAGTCCGGTAGTTGAAATTGACATGCCGTCAATAAGCACGTATAGTTTTCCGTGAAATGCATTTTCGTGGGGTTGAGCATGACGGTAATAAACTGTATCATATGTTCCATATGCGCGTGTTTTCATTTTTAACAATTCGCTCAAAACATACATTCTTTTTAAAAGAGGACTATCCATGCTTTGTTGGTTAAAGATCTCGTCGGCCATTTTGCTTTTTTTGAAAATTATGTTGGTAACATAAGGCGTTTCTTCAGCAATAAGGTATGAGAGCAAAACTTCTCCTCTTTCAGCATACCCACCCTCATTTCCTCTGAAATCAAGAATGAGGTGTTCGGTGCCAGCTTTTTGAATGGTTGAGAAAGCAAAACGTAAATAATTGTCATAAGCTGTTGGGCCATCATCACTAAAAGAAGGAATCTTTATTAATGCTGCCTTCAGGGAGTCATACAAGATAACTTCATGATAGTTTAAGTTTTTCTGATTATACACAGATTTGTAGAAGTTTCGTGCTGGCTTCATCCCTTTGATCGTGACAGTTTGTGTTTCGTCTGAATCAAAGGGAACATATTGAATAATGTTTTCTTTTTCAATCTGAAAAAGGAGAGGAAAAAGTTCGGCAAAGCTATTTTCAACTATTCTGGTTTTGGTAAATTTATTATATCCTTCTGAGGGAGACGATGCTCGAAATGTGCTGATGATCAATGAATCAGAAAATCCGTTTATGGACAATATTCTTGCGCCGAAGGGAAGTTGATTCGATTTTTTGTCTATGTTAATAAGCATATCTTCAACAATCCTGATTTTCAAAAGAATAAAATACTTTCGTGATTTTACATAATCATTGTATTTTGAAGGGAGAAATAACGAAATATGTATGTCTTTCAACTGGTGAAAAGCCGGCAGTATAAGAGTGTAGAATTTTGATCTGCTGATTGTTCCTTGTGATTCAATCTGTTGGCGCACATGGTTAAATGCATTTTGAAGAGAGTCCTTTGAAATGATTGCCCATGGGTCAATATGCACGTCTTCCATAAAACCAATGAGCCACTCAATGTCTTCAATGGCCTGTTCACTTGTTAGTTCTGCTTTTTTAGAATTCTGTCCGTATGATTGAGAAAGAATAAAGAGAACTGAAAGAATGAAGATTGTTAAATATCTTATTGTAGGCAAAAACATGGCATGCATAGTTTCAGCCACAAATTTACAAAAAATTGATGAATTTAATTAGTTGTCCAGATATTTTGACAGGACTGAAAGTACGTTTTCGCTTTTCAGGGGTTTTGTAATATAATCACTGCATCCAAGTTCACTGCATTGTTCATGTTCTTCACTGAAAGAATAGGCTGTTTGAATAATGACAGGCAGATCTGGTTTTTCAGATTTAATAATCTTTGTTGCTTCATAGCCATCCATGACGGGCATTTTAATATCCATCAGAACCACATCAATTTCCTTGTGTTTTTTTACCATTTCAACAGCAATCTTCCCGTTTGTGGCGTAGAGAGTTTTTATGCCGGTATCTGCCAGGATGGTTTCCAGAAAAATAAAATTCACCTCAATATCATCAACAATTAATACAGTTTTGTTTTTCCAGTCGTGTTTGTTCAACAGCCTGTCTCCTGAAGGTTTTGCAGATTCAGTTTCCCGCGAGGGAAGGTGCAGGGTGAAATTGATAATATTAAATTTCTCCTTATGTGAAAAAGACAAGACTCCTAATCCTGCTTGCTCAAACAACTTGAGCAATGAATAAGGGTTGTTGAACTCAGGCATAGACGAAATCAATTCATTTTCCTCTGATAATTCAATTGAAGGATTCATCATTTTATGTTTTTTTCCCTGATATTGCAGGGTGATGGTAGCAAAGCCTGATTCAAAGGAGGCAGAAACAATGACTTTTGAATCTGTAAATTGTTCTCTTGCAAGATCAAATATTTTAAACAGAACTGTTTCAACAATTAATTCGTCACATTGAAGAAAAACATCTTTTGACAGAGGATGAAAAGATACTGACACATCTTTGTTCTTGCCCTGAAGATCAAAATATAGATTTTTTACAGCTTTGTCAATTGTCTTGTTGAGCGACATCTCCTTTTGATCAAAATTTCCATTTTTGATGATATGCAAGAGAGCAAGGCTGTCTCTTACTGCAACATATGTTTGTTTTGTAGTTTGAGAGATTTTGTGAAGCAAAGCTTTATTGTCAATTTGTGAAGCGATATTTTGTTTCATGAATTGCTGACTGTTTTGCATTTCTTTAAGAAAAGTAAAAACATCAAACTGTAAAACATTGATAACGTAGTTTATATATGGCTCGTAATCATTCATTATAGAAATTCGCTTGTTCATATGAGGTTTGATTATTTTTGGGATACAAAATTACAAATTATTACAACAAAAAACAAACTTATTTTGAATTTTTTTTTTAAAAATCTTTTAATTAACATGATATTAGCAAGATAGCATAGCAATATGGAGAATTTTTTTAAGTGTGGTAAAAAATTTCAAAGAGTTGTTTAGTTTTGCAAAAAAAAACATGAGAAAAAAGATTATTTCAGTGCTTGTTATATTTACTGCATTTATGCTCAATGCATGTATTGAATTTGTTCAGGATATCGAAATTAATGATGACGGTTCGGGCAGATATACCTTTAAGGTTGATTTGGGGATGCTGCAATATGCCAATCCTTCAGCTATGTCTGAAAACATGGGATTTATTGCTTCAATCAGAGAATTTCCGGCAAAAGCTGTTGAAAGACTGAGTGGCGCTCAGGGCATTTCTGAACTGGAAAACATCACAGATGAAAACAGTGGGATTTATGGTTTCAGGTTTAAATTTGTGAATGACAAAGCACTTAATAAGTCACTTTATCAGCTTGCCGATCAGCAGAAAATGTTTTTTATGCCCAATTATATAAAAATTAAAAAAAAGAAAATTATTATCACAGACATTGCTCCTTATATAAAAAAAGCAAACAGCATGAGGAATGATGATCCGGCTCAGGCTATGATGATGGAACAAATTCAACCATATATTAAGGTAACAACAAGGATTCATTTGACAAGAGTGCCCAAAAAGACCGAAAATCTCAGGTCAAAAACTGAACAACAGCAGGTGATAATGACAGCAACCATGAGCGATCTTGTCAAAGGCGTCAATTATGGAAATAAAATTAAATACTAAGTCTTCTTGTTGTTTTGTAAATCAAGATCTGATATGCTAACAAATTGTTTGTTCCAATGTCAGACTTTTTCTATAAGAGTATCGATACATTCCTTTGCAGCTAAAAATCGTTCTTCGTTGCACCCTTTTATAATTGTATAGGGAAAATTATAGTAATCAAGTTCTTTTATATACATTTCAAACAATTGATTTCTGGCGCCGGGGTGCTCCCTCAAAGGATCATCTTCCCAGGGTAAATCAATATTACAAAGAAGATAATGGTCGTATGATTGCAGGGCAACCATGTCAAGCAACTCGGGGTGACACCTGCCGTATTTTACCTGACTCCATATTTTCATTACAATCATTTCAGTATCACTCACCAACATCTTATTGGCTTGCATTATGAGTTGTGTTTCAGCATTTTGTTGACCAATGGCAATTCTGAGTAAATCTTCCTCCTCATACTTGCCCTTTGTCTTTTCAAGATACTCACGTGCATATTCCTTTACCCAAACTGTGTTGTAGTATTGAGCAAGTTGCTCCGACAATGAAGACTTGCCTGTAGACTCAGGTCCAGTTACAGCAATTTTAATTATTTCTGAATGATTTTCAATTCTTTTTTCCATGAAATATATCCAATAATGGCAAGGATTGCAAAAATAAGATATAAAACCGAGAAGGCGTAGAGTTCTTTATAAATGTAAATCACTGTGCAAACAACGTCGATAATTATCCATGCAATCCAGTTTTCAATTTTTTTACGAGCCATCCAGAACGTGGCAAAGATTCCTCCCGCTGTTGTAAATGCATCCCAGTATGGAAGCGCAGCATCTGTGTATATTTCTGCAATTCGGCCCAGTATAATGACTGCACAAATGGTAACAACAACCGCTATGAGAATGTTTGCTCGCCTGAGTTTTGTTACCGGCAATACAATGGATTTTCCTTTTCCATGAACCCAATGAATCCAACCGTATATCGTAAGTACAAAATAAAAAATCTGAAGTATAAAGTCGTAATAAAGTTTTGATTGAAAAAAAACAATCATTGATAAACTCACATTGAGGAGCCCCACCGGCCAGCACCAGATATTTTGCCTTGTTGTGAGCCAAACACCTGTAACTCCAAGAAGCGCTGCTATCAGTTCTATATAGTGTATGGTTATCCAGTCAATCACGTGGTGTTTTTTTGCAAAAGTATGAATTTCATTTTCTATGAAAACTGAATTTACCTCAAAAAATCTTGATTTCTCAAATTTTAACAAACTAAAACGTAGTTCGATTTGAAATATTTGTATATTTGTGCATTCATTTAATTTAAAATTTAATCCACTATGAAAAGATTCTTAAGATTCAGCCTGATTTTCACAATTTTGGCTATTATTATCTCCAGCTGTTTGACAGTTGAAAAGAAAGTTTACAGTTTTGAATTTACAGGAAAAAACTCTGGTAAACTTACAATTAAGTACATTAACCTCATGTCAATGCCCGGCTACTTTGACGAAGAAGAAGAAGGTGCTGATCCTCTAGTAACAGATTTTGAAGACTTGATTGACACTTATGTTAATGGTACCAAAATTGAAAATGACTATCCTCTTGCTACAAATATTCAAAAAAGATTATTTGAAGAAAATGGTCAACTTTGCGGTGAAGTGACAATGGAATTTAGTAATCTGGAAGCAGTACGATTATTTCAGCTTGACAAAAAGGCCCCGATTATGTATAGCATAAGCAGCAGTATTGACAGTGAAAGATATGTCAGCTCAAACGGAACTTTTGGAAATGCTGATTATATGAATATTATATTCTGGAAATCAGGCACCAAAAAGCTTGAACTAACAACTGTAGTTGATGAACCAAGTGAAGAAACTGTAAGTTTGGTTAAAAACTACAGAGCCTGGAAAAAATAATTTTCACAAAATTTAACCTGTTTTCAGGTTTTTTCCTACTTTTGCACGCCTGAAAACAGACTGTGCCTTTAGCTCAGTTGGTTTAGAGCGCTTGCTTGACAGGCAAGAGGTCACTGGTTCGAATCCAGTAAGGCACACTTAAAGCCCCTTCAAAGGGGCTTTATGCTTTATAAAGGCAAGAGGTCACTGGCACCGAAAAATCCAATTCACAAAGCAGCTGGTTTGTCATTAAATCTCATTTCAAGTGAATTGAAGATTTTTCGAGTGTCCTATAGCTCAATACACTGAGCCCTTATTCCATAGCGAATAGAAAATAGCAAATAGAAAACAGAAAAAATTTACAACACACTAAGGCTTGGCATTCACTCCATTCTTAATTCTTAATTCAAATGTTCTGCGGTTCGATTATTCTTTTGTCTTTCCCCCTTTGTCTTTTGTCTTTGCTTAGTTTTAGTCTCAGCTTGCTACTTACGAATTGTTCGAAGTACGAATTAATGAATTGTGATTGTTGTTTTTTATTTTTTTTTAATTTCGTGCATGACCCCATATCCCCTAAAGGGGCTGGGCTCAGCGTGATAAAAAATAAAAAACCCATTGCTACTACGAAGTATCCCAAGCCATCGGCTTCCCTATCACATCGTGATAAATCGGACCGAATCAGGAAAAGCAACTGAAGTCATCTCTGGGCTATATGCCTGTATATTAAGACATATAGTCGTTAATCATTAAACATTAATCATTAAAAATTAACCAACCGCCTACTTCTTCCCTTTCTTCTCTTGTTGTGACTTTTCTTCATCCTTGCTTACCATCGCCACATTTATTTCGTGCAAAACCATATTGACATTGTATGCTGCAAAACCAAATGTTCCTCCTGTTGTATGCAGGTTTTTGTCCCTCACATCAAGTATGGTTGACCTCGTTGTTCTGCATATCACCCTGTTGTTGTTTATTTCAATATACAGGGCAAAGGTGTTGTTGAAAATATTTGAAGGAAGAGATCCCTGCTTTAAAACTGTTGAGATTTTTTTTGACACCTGTATCAGTTCTGCTTTTCTTTCCTTTTTTGAAAACCGAATAGCATAATAGGTGTCCTCAGATTGTTTCCTGAAAAACACTTCCATATACGCATCATCATTGCCCCTGTCAAGAGAAATCATAACACTTAGCATGAAGTTGGTCAAATCATAGGGGATAAATTCTGAAACATACCTGTTGCTGTCTTTTTCTGTTATTCCCATTCCTGCATCACTGATTTGCCAGGGAAAAGGATTGTCGGATTTGTTTCTATACTTATACCACATGCCTGACGATGTGTTGAAGTAATCGGAAAACCAAAAGGAGATGAATCCGTTTTGCAGAGTGTGCTCGGGTTTCGCCAGTTCAGGTACTGAACTGAATACCCTCAATTCTTCGAAGGATGCTTTGCTGTCAACCGAATATAATCCGATTCTGCCTTCATTCGCATATTCTGCACGGCTGATAAATATAAGCTTGTCGTCAAAAAAGCAGCTGATTAGGTTTTCAGATGTGAACACATGAAGGGTGTACCATTGATTCTCGATTTCATGCTCAAACTCATGCTCAAGAAGCACAAACCATCCGAAAGGGTTTTTTCGGTGATAGGCAAGTTGAGCCTTATTTGTTTCTTTGTGAATACGAAACAGATAAAAACCATCTTCATTTTCATGAAAAATAATTCCAGCACGTCCGTCAGATGGCGTTTCTGTTATCTTCATATTCACCTGCAAAACATAATCTTTCAGTGGGTTGTCTCCAATATAGATGGCATGGAGTGCTCCGTCAATTTCATGCTGATGAATTGCATTGTTTCTGATAAACCATGTTCTTCGAGCTACACCTCCCGTTGATTGTTCCCACAAACTAAAAGCTTCCGAATTGCTGAAATCTTCTTCAAAAAGTAAAGATTCATTCTGGTTTTTTGTTGTTTCAATAAACTGAAGCCATTCTTTGTGTGTTTTCTTTAAACCAGAAATGGTTTTTTCGTCTGTATTGATTCTGTCGCCAGGAATTAAATATTTTGAATGAGGCTTAAGTGTTGTTTGTATATCTGTATCACTGTTGATGCTTTTTTGTTCAATTGAAGTTATATATCCCTGTTTGCTGACAACAAATGTTTTCCATCCGGCAGAAATTGAATAATTTTTCATAGGGGTTAGTCCTGCAAATTGCCCGTCTATGAAAACGGAAGCGTGTTGAGGTTCAGAATTAATCGTAATTGTAACAGTCTCATTTACAGGATTTTCAAGATTAAGGGTTTCTGTAAGTTTTCGAAGATAGTGAACAGGCACAGCAAAGTTTATTCCAGTGGAACCACCACCCAATGTAACAATTCCAATAACTTCTCCCTTTTCATTTACAAGTGGTCCGCCGCTGTTGCCTGAATTAACCCTTGCGTCAAATTGTATGAGGCTTAATTGATCACGGTCATCGTGTCTGAGTGAAGTTACAAAACCGCGGCTGATGGTGATTTCGGGTCCTCGCTGAATTACACCGAATGCATCCCCGAATGGATAACCAAAGGCCAGTATAGCAGAAGCCGATGATGGTTTGTCAGAAGGGTCTAGTACAAGGTATGGAAACTCAACAGTGTCTTTTACAGAAAGCAATGCAATGTCATTTTCTTTGTCAACTGCCAGAATTACAGCATCATACACCTGATAGTCTGATGTCCCGCTGTTTTTGTAAACCCGTATTGAGGTAACCGGTGCCGGAAAATTTACTTTGTAAACAGAAACAATCGATCGGATAACATGATAATTTGTTACAAGCAGGCCATGAGGACTGATTAAAAAACCACTTCCGGATGAACTTCCTTCTTTTTCTGATGGCAGCAAAGAATGTTCAAGTTCAATATAAACACAGGCAGATTTGATACTGTCAATCAATTCATCTGAGACAGACTGTGCATGCACTTGTTTTTTAATGAAGAAGGAAATAAAAAATACAGAAAGAAATATAATTACTGATTTGAATCTCATTGGCAGGTGTTTTTTGATCATTGTTATTATAAACTATTGAAAGAAATAATTTATTATGCTGAGAAGACCGAAAATTTATTTTATGCTGATGAAATGGAAAGACCTCATTTTTTTTACTTACAATATTCATCAATAAAGTCCCTGGCTTTATCAATGCCCAGTTGCAGGGCTTTTTTCAAGTCTTCGCAAGCAGATTCTGTTTGTCCTGCTTCAATTTTTACCAATGCACCCAGGTAATATGCATCAGCATAGTTATTGTCAATGGCAATTGCTTTTTCAAAATCGCTGATTGAGCCATTCAAGTCTTCAAGATAATATTTACAAAGAGCTCTGCCAGTGTATATTGAGGTCTCTTCACTGTGCATTAGAGCGGTATTGTAATCTGACAAAGCTTCCTCATACATCTCAAGTTCTCTGTATGAATTGGCTCTCAACAGCCATGCTGTGAAAAAACCTGGTTCAAGTTGTGTCACTTTGGTAAAATCTTCAATGGCTGTTCTGAAATTTCTTGTTTTGTAAAACACGTTTCCTCTGTTGAAATATGCAAGTGCAAAATCAGGTTTCAACTCAATTGCCATATCAAAATCTTCAGCTGCTCCTATGTGGTTGTTCATTGCAAATTTTAGGTTTCCCCTGTTATTGTAAGCGTCTGCATTTGAGGGAGATAATCCGATGGTTTTGTCATAATCTTTAATTGCACCGGCATAATCCTGTAGTTCAGTTTTGGCAAGTGCCATATTGTACCATGCGTCTGCAAAATCAGGATTAATTCCCAAAGCTTTTTTATATTCAGAAACAGCTTCAGAATAGCTACCTGCCTTAAAATATTCGTTACCTTTTTGGTAGTACTCCTTTTCTGTTTGTGCAAAAACACAGAAATTATGAGCAAAAATTAAAGCAATTACAAGTAATTTCATGCTCTGTTTAATCATTTCGCTGAATTTTAATGGGTTTTATTTTGCTAAGATACAAAATTTTTTAGTATTCTGTAGTCATCTTTTTTGGAGTTAAACGTTGTAGGGCAACTATACGATATGCGCATAACGATACGCTGGAGTTGACAATGCGAAGCATAGCAAATCTTATTATAAATTTGAGTAGTTGTAATGATTTAGTTACCCAGGCGGATAAAATTATAAGTAATGGTTCCCTTTTGTTCTTCAGGAGCATTGAGATTGACTGAAAATTTTGCATTCAAAGCAGCTTGTTGAGCTTTTCTCCACAATCCAGGACTTGAAGTTGTTGTTCCTTTGGCTCCTGCAATGGCTCTTGTTACATTTCCATTTTTGTCAACCCACACATCAACCACCACTTTTCCCTGATCCTGTTCGGTGTAATCGGGAATGGGCAAATATTTTGCAGACCTTCCGTGCAGATTAAATCCCGGGCCTGAGCCGTCGCCTGTTCCCGAACCTGTTCCGCTTCCGGTGCCTGAACCTGTGCCACTGCCTGTTCCCGAACCGGTACCGCTTCCGGTGCCTGTTCCCGATCCTGTTCCGCTTCCCTGTGTACCGCCTGATTGTTTGGTGCTCCAGAAATCAGATATTCTGGGATCAACCACAGGTTGGCTTTGTGTGTTGGTTTGAGAAGTCATGTGATGTGTCTGTTCTGTATTTTGAGTGACCACATTTTGTGGGTTGGATGTCTGGTATGTGTTTGAAACATCTTGTTGAGATTCATTCTCACTTGATGTTTCAGTATATTGCCAACCTTCGGAGCCACCACCGCCACCACCACTAAAATCAACTTCAACACCCATTTCTTCAGGAAGAGGCAGAGGTGTTTTGAATGCAAACAAAACAAGCAACATGGCCAGCAGAACATGAAAAACGATGGTTCCTGCGATTCCTTTTATACGATTTTTCTTTTCCATAGCGCTTAAGTTTTAAGTTACATAATTACTTCAACGCATTTACAATGGTTTTGTTGCAAGAATTACCTTGTGCTGGGTGTCAAAGCGTTTATTGATGTTGTTAACTGCATCAATAACAAACACAACATTTTGCACAGGAACAGATGCATCAGCTCTCAGCTCAACAGTGGCATCATTTGAACTTAGTAGTTCGCGCGCAATAAGATCCTCAATATCCTCAGGATCAACAAAGTTTTGTCCCACATAATACCTGACATTTTCATCAATGTAAACTGTCAGCACTTTGGCTGGAGCCAGTGTACGGTCGCTTTGACTGCTGGGCAGAAGCAACTTGATGGCATTGGGACTGACCAGAGTGGAGGTGAGCATAAAAAATATGAGCAGCAAAAACACCAAATCAGCCATTGATGCTGAACTGAAATCACTGCTTCTTTTATTTCTTGTTCGTATTGCCATAATCAAATGATTTTTATGCAGGTTCGTTGAGAATATCAATAAATTCTGTGGCACGAGCCTCAAGAATAAAAACAACCTTTTCAATCCGTGCCACAATAATATTGTAACAAACATATGCGATGATTCCCACAATCAGTCCACTGAGGGTTGTTACCATAGCTTCATAAATACCACTAGAAAGAAGGCTGATATCCAAATTATTACCTGCCATTGACAGTTCATAAAAAGCCTTTATCATTCCCGAAACTGTTCCCAAAAAGCCAATCATTGGTGCTGCTCCTGCTGTCATGGATAAAAAAGGAACCGATTTTTCCAGTTTTGAAACTTCAAGTTTGCCCACATTTTCAATGGCACTGTTAATGTCATTGAGCGGTCTTCCAATTCGCATGATACCCTTTTCAATCATACGCGCAAGTGGTGTTTGATTGGCCTGGCACAATGCTCTTGCAGAATCAATTTTTCCTTCGTGAATATAATTTCTGATGTTGCTCATAAAATTACTGTCCTCACGTGCAGCTTTTCGGGTTGCAAAAAATCGTTCCACAAAAATATAAATGGCAACAATTGACAGAACAACAAGGGGAATCATCACCCATCCACCTTTCATTGCCAGTTCAAGCAAACTGAGTTTTTCATATTCCTGAACTGCTGGTTGTTGCGCGGCCGACTGAACAGTATCGGCAACCGTTTCGGCTGTGTTTACAATTTGAAGTAATATACTCATATCTTTTTTACAGTTTATTTCCGAATGTAAAACTACAGAGATTTTTTATCTGTAGTATTTTCCATAACGAAATATTAATAACAATGTTTTGTTAATAAAAAAAATCGGAAATTTTTTTTAAGACATGTGGAAAAAACTTGAAAAAAATTGTTTATTTCGTTTTGTGCCAAATAAAATTGGTTATATTTGTAAAAATTTTTTATTTCTAATTGGCAAATGCGTTTTTTGGTTAGATTGTCTGTTGAAAAAGGAAGAAAAGAATTTTCCTGTCTTCCAGTGAATTACCAGTATGAGCTTTCAGCCTGGATATACAAAACTGTAAACAAGGGAAACAATGTGTTTTCCGAATGGCTTCATTCTCATGGTTATTCAAGTGGAAGCAAATCTTTTAAGTTGTTTGTTTTTTCAAATCTTCTTGTCCCCAAATTTTCAATAGAAAACCAGTATTTGAATATACTTTCAAACGAAGTTTCTTTTGGTATTAGTTTTTTGCTGGATGAAACAGCCGAACCCTTTATTTATGGCATGTTTAAACAAAGAGAGTTTTCTCTTGGTGACCACACACATCAAACAAATTTTGCTGTACAAAGTATTGAACGATTGCCCGACCCTGATTTTGAAAAAATCACCAGATTTAGAACCATATCACCTATGGTTATTGGTAGTATAACAGAAGAAAATCATAATCATGCAACATATCTTAATCCTCAGCACAAACTTTTTAGTGAAATTTTCTTCAGCAACCTTATAAATAAATTTGTTGCCCTTTCTCATTACAGCAAACAAAGCAATGTGTCTTGCACAGAGGCAAAATTGAAACTACAAACCGATACAAATTTCAGGTCGAAGCTGATTACAATAAAAGCCAACACTCCTCAGCAAACAAAAGTAAAAGGTTATTTGTTTCAGTTTTCAATGGAAGCCCCTGTTCAATTGAAAAAAATTGCATACCATGCCGGATGTGGCGAAAAAAATAGTTTGGGATTTGGTTGTATTGAAGTTGTGAAATAGAATCTTAGTATTATGGAACATGCCCGAATAGAAAGACTTTTGAGAATTATGAAAATGCTCACGGGCAATGTGTATTATACTGTGGATGATATAGCCGACCGGCTTGAGGTGTCACAACGAACAATATACAGGTATATTGATTCTTTCCGTGAGGCCGGTTTTGTAATAAAAAAAAACAATCATAACATTTTTCGCATTGACAAATCATCACCTTTGTTTAAGGATGTGAGCCAGTTGCTTCATTTTTCTGAAGAGGAAGCCCATATTCTTAAAAGAGTAATTGACAGTATTGATGATACCAATCTGCTCAAACACAATTTAAAGAAAAAACTTGCCACTGTGTATGACTATAAAATACTTGCCGAAACAACCCACAAGGGAAGGATGGCCGACAATTTAAACAAGCTCATTGATGCAATAGAAAACAAACAATGTGTGTTGCTCAAAAACTACAACTCGGCAAATTCAAACACAATGAGCGACAGAATTGTAGAGCCCTTTGGATTTACAACCAATTATGTGCAAATTTGGGCTTTTGAACACCAAACAAAAACAAATAAGTTGTTCAAAGTGAGTCGAATAGAAGATGTCAATGTGCTTGACCAAAGTTTTCAATATATACACGAACACACAAAAGGATATGTTGATATTTTTAGAATCAGCAGTTTTGAACATTTTTCCGTTCAATTAAAAATGAAAGTAAGAGCAGCAATGCTTCTCATAGAAGAATATCCATTGGCAGAAAAATATATGAAAAAAACTAGCGTAAATCAATGGATGCTAACAACACATGTGTGTGGTTTTGAGGGAATTACAAGATTTATTTTGGGACTATATGACGATATCGAAATCATTGAATCAGATGAGTTAAAGGAATTTGTAAAAAATAAAATAAAAAAAATTGCAAAATAATTTTCCAATGACACTATATGTCAAAATGAGGTTGTTGTTTTGTGGAGCGAAAAAGAAATGATTTTTAAAATGTTTAATTTATGAAATTATAATTTGGATATATGAGAATACACCTGAAAATCAATACTGGAAAGGTACTGATACCCTTTGATCACCAACATTATTTAGTTGGATCTATACATAAATGGCTGGGAGATAATAATGAACACAATAAAATATCTTTGTATTCATTTTCTCGATTAATTGGAGGAAAAGCAACAAAAGATGGTTTGCTTTTCGAAAGAGGGGCTTCATTTTTTTTTAGTTCATTCAATTTGGGTTTAATAAAACGATTAGTATTTGGCATCAGAAATGATCCAACAATGTTTAATGATATATTTGTTAATGAAATCATTTTCGAAGAAGACCCCGATCTTTCGAATAAATCATTTTTTTTGCTAGGTAGTCCGATTTTTATTAAGAGATACGATAATACTGGGAGTAAACATATACTATATAATGATTCAAATGCAAATACGTGTCTTTCAGAAACACTAACTTCAAAATTAAAAATTGCAGAAATTGAGATTGAAGAATTTAGTATTCAATTTGATAAATCATATCATGGTGCAAGTGTAAAGAAGGTAACTTATAAGGGTATAGAAAACAAAGTAAGTTGGTGTCCTGTTAAGATTATTGCAAGCAATGAAATTAAACAATTTATTTGGAATGTTGGATTGGGAAATTCAACAGGTATAGGATTTGGAGCTATTAAATAATTGATTATGAAGCTATATATTGTGAAATATTCCGGACCATTTGGGTTCATAAAGCCTTGGACGGCAGTAAGAGATAGTGAAATATTTAGTCAACAGTTTTTGACACCTTCAATTATTGAAGGTATTGAAAAAAAACTTTTCCCTGAATTACTAGAACAAAAAGGTAAGATTCAAAAAGTAATGAGGCATCGAATTAATCATTGTGGAATTGATGTTCAGCAAGAACGAACTTGGTCAAAAGGTGGTTTTGTCGCTAAAAACGAAAAAGGTATTTACAAGACCAATATGGGAGTCTTGAGTAGGGGTGTTATGCTCAACCCAAATCTTTATTTGGCTTTTTCTCATGAATCAGATGCACAAAAAGCATTTATACAAACAATTTGTCTTTGCCGCAATGAAGATTTACTTTTTCCTGAAGATCTAATTGAAATGAATGTTGAAGAGTTTGAACAGATAAATGGCTTTGAATTACTATTTTCTTCAGCTGAAACTGGTTTCAAAGTCGGGCATAACCGCTTTGATAATGCCAGTGAAATGTTTGGAGAGCTTATAATTATTGGAAATCCTATCAGAACTTTAGATGCAATCAATTAAGCCAATATTAGCAAAGAGTGCCAATTATGGAGGGCTTAGTTTGTTGGAGCATACCAGACAAGTGTATTCTGCTGCAAAATGTTTTGCTCGGAATTTTGATTTTGCATTTGATTTAGATTTAGCCTGTAAAGGCGCTATACTTCACGATTTAGGAAAAGCTCATCCGTATTTTCAGAGAAGGGTGCAAAATATTAATACAAATTCTTTGGAAGAAGAAAGGGAAAGCAATTACGTTCATCGACATGAACTTTCTTCTTTATCTTTTTTACCAGCGTTCCCCACTAATGAATGGGATATTTTGATTGATATGGTTGTGGCTCATCATAAATCAATTGTTAATGACACAAAAGAACGGGGAATTCTTGACTTAGTCAATCGATTCAGAAATTGGATTGACAACCACTTAAAGGATTGGGAAGATTGGAGCAACTATGGCTTCCAAATAATAAAACAGTTCGGTTTTGAAACTGAATTTTCAAAAGAAGAAGCAAGAATGGCCCTTGAATATGTAGTTGAATATTGTGAAACAAAGTCAACTGGATGGTCGCCATGGAGAGGGTTATTAATGGCTTCCGACCATTTTGCATCTGCTTTCATGTTTGATACAGATATGCAGTTAAAAAAGTTATTTGAAATCCCAAAACTTGATTATTATTTTGATTCGTTAAGGCAAAGCGATATTTATCCTTTGTCCCAAATAAGTGTTACCGACAAAAGGCCTCATACATTGGTTGTTGCTCCAACAGGGGCAGGTAAAACAGACTTTTTATTGAAGAGGTGCAACGGTCGAATATTTTATACACTTCCTTTTCAGGCTTCGATTAATTCAATGTGGGAGCGTATGAAGAAAACAATACCCAATGAAGATATTAGGTTACAACATGCAACATCAAGAATTATTGTAGGAGAAAAACTGGACGAACAACTTCTTCAGCCTTTGGTAGGTTCTTCAGTGAAAGTACTCACTCCACATCAAATGGCAGCCATTATCTTCGGAACCCCTGGCTATGAAAGCGTTATGCTCGATCTGAAGGGGTGTGACATTATTCTGGACGAAATCCATACTTATTCCGATTATTCCAAATCGATGGTTTTGGAGATTGTTAAAATGTTGCTATTACTTGATTGTCGTATTCACATCGGTACTGCTACAATGCCGTCAGTTTTGTACAATGAGTTATTTCAAATTCTTGGTGGCGAAGAACTTGTATATCAAGTAAAGCTTCCTAACGAAGTTTTGGACTCTTTCAACCGTCATCAAATATATAAGATGGACGATGAAACAGGAATTAACCAAATATTGACCACTGCTTTTGACAACAACGAAAAAGTGTTGGTGATTTACAATACCATAAATAAAGCACAAAAAGCATTCAAACAATTTCTGGAACTATTTCCAGATATCACGATGTTGCTAATTCACAGTCGCTATAAAAGAAGCGACAGAGTTGTCTTGGAAACCCGCTTAAAAACAGAATTCAATGGCGATGGTAGTGCTGAATTTGGAGACGGATTAAACCCCTGTCTTGTAGTTTCTACTCAAGTTGTTGAAGTTAGCTTGGATATTAGTTTTGATCGGATGATCACCCAATGTGCCCCTCTTGATAGTCTAATTCAGCGATTTGGCCGAGTCAACCGAAAACGAACACCTGAAACAATCGGAAAGTATAAACCAATTCATGTTATTGCTCCTATCGGAAATGTGCTCCCTTACAAAATGGATATTCTTAAGCCAAGTTTTGATCAGTTACCCGATAATGGAGAAGTATTGGTAGAAAGAGAGCTACAGAATAAGATTGATTTGATTCCGGTTTTGGATAGAAAGGAGATTGACGTCCACTTAATTTTTAAAAACAATCGTTTCTCATTATTGGAATTGACCAACCGCAAGAGTGCGGTGTTAGTTGATGCTCTTGAAATTGAAAGTGCTTCTTGTATTCTCTCTGTTGATAGGGACAAATATTTATTTGCAAACTGGGAAGAACGAATACATATGGAAATTCCGATCAATTGGAAAACGATCTCTCGCTACCGCACAGAATACGAACAATTATCCATTGGCTCCAATCCATTTGTGGTACCACAAAGCATTGATGATTACAAAACCTTCGGATTACAATTAGTTGAACATGATAAATTTCTATAAATATGTACACAAGCTATATTGGTAAAAAGTTTTTGAAACTTTATAATGAACGAGAAGGAACAAGTCTTTCCTCAGAGCAGTTCTTTACAGAAATACAGTTTCATACCTTCTTTGATTCGGACAAGCATCTAATGCATGTTCACGGTTCAACATTTTTTCAATCTATTTCCGACGATAAAATAAAGGAAAGCGGTAATGAACCTTTGGCTCGGTTTAAAAGATTGCAAGACGACATTTTAAATGGTAAGATTAGCGGCTCGACGTATGTGGGTTATGCAGCTGGCGAAGTTACTGCTGTTACTTCTGGGCAGGTTTCCAGCATATATTATGAAATAACCAAAGAAGAGATATATCTCTCATGGATTGGACAAGGTTTGTCAATTGGTTTGAAGGGAGGTTTATTATTCATTGATGATGAAAGAATATTCTGGCTTTTATTTAAAGGGTGGAAGTTATATCGCAAGCATCTCGATCAAACACCAAACTTAAAACCAAGACAAATTGAAACATGGAACGGCCAATGGCTTTTCTTTTGTTCCAAATTTAAATCCATAGATTCTATTGATGAATATCAATTCCAAATAGATATTGATTCTACAGATAAAGATGGTGGAGTAAATTCAATAGCAACAATACCATGGGTTAAGATAGTATTTGCATTGAGTAAGATGTATAGAAATAAAACTTTATCTGCACAAGCATTTGTATCGTCGAAGACCAATTCAACATACGGTTTTGTAAATATTTACCTTCAAGAAATACGGAAGTTGTTTGAGTTACGTGATAACTTATTTTTCAATGGAGACTCCGTTTTGAAAGAAGAAGAAATAGAAGCCCTAACGACTTTTTATAGTTTCAGAGAAGTCTGCAAACTTGGTGCTATCGGATTGAAAGCAATTGAACCCGCAAAACTCAGGGAGTATATGCCCAAAGGTTCATTCCTATACGCTCAAGGTAAAGAATACAAATTTTCAAATGAGGAATCATTCATAAATTATAAACTTTTTAAAATTTGGATAATCGCTATGCTAAACAAAACAGAATTATTAAAACTGGCTACTGGTGTGGCCGGAGTCTTATTGGATTTTGAAAAATCTGACGAAAGAGGCAAAAAAGTATTTTCTACATTATCACAGAATGTTAGAGAATCAGGAAACTTAAAGACTTTCATTGACAAGATTACTGAAGTTCTAAACCATTTGCCATCAAATGCTGATGTGGTTAAAGAAGTCGTAGAGCAAGTATTAAAAATGCCTTCTGACAATTTTCCATTATTTATAACTCTTATCCGATTTGAATACACTTATAAAAAATCAAAAAACAATTAATATATACAATTATGAAAAACTCATCTTTTATTTATTTGCGTGGATTGCGTCATGCAGAACATACAGTTTTTGCAGTTAATGACGGACAAAAATTTTATTACGAACCTCAATTTCGAAAAAAAATGGCTTATTCGAGTGGACAACAAGTAAAACGCTCTATCATCGAAGCATTAGATATGCCATTTGCTGCAATCACTTTTAATTGGGAAATTGATAAAAAAGAGAATAAAGCAAGTCAAAAAGAGCCACATTCTCCATGTGATCCAACTTTTTCTGATCAACTAATTGGTGGTTATATGAAAGCTGAAAGTGGAAATTTGACAGTAAAACGCAGAAGTCCACTTTCTATCTCGGCGATGCGTCCTTTACATCCACTACTTGGAGGTATTGAGAGTCCAACAGAGAATTTAACTTTTGACCGAACATCTCATCCTGACCATCACGAAGTAAAAGTATATTGGTTGGATAATAAAAAACGGGGCACAGAATTAACAAAAGAGGAATTGACTGAATGGCTAACAACAAATCGTAGAAATCTTCCAAACCGGGCTTTTATTCAGGATCAAACACGTGCTTCTGGCTTATTTGTTTATGATATAGCAATAGACCTGCGTACTCTATTTTGCATTTCAATTAACAAATTGGAACCTGAGCTTTTCCCAGAAATTGAAAATAAGCTTCGTGCTGAAGGATGGATTGAAGGTAAAAACATATTTGGAAACTGCTTGATTTGTCCAAAAGAAAAAAGAGAAAAAATTATTTTGGCGTTGGCAAGCGCAATCGTCAATTGGCGTATCACATCAAACCAAGCTCGTACTTTCAGCTTAATGGAAACAGTTGCTTTGGCTATTAGCGACAATGCCAATCAAATTGCTTATGCAATTCGTGGTGACCTACGCGAAGATTCAGATCGATTACAAGCTGTTCCTATAATTGATGAAACCGTAAAAGCTGATTTATTTGTTACCCCAAGTGCCTCTGCTTTTGTGGTTGGTTCTGTTGGAAGTGCCGATGCACTTGAAAAAGCAGAACAAAAATTAATTGAGTTAATGATGGCGTTTGACTATGAAAATCAAGTTAACTAGTTGATTGTGAGGTTTTTTCTTTCTTATTTCTAAATTGAAAAGCATTATAGATTTACTTTTTATTTTAAGAATGTCATTTGCTTGAAATGGTTCTTTTGAAATTTTATTTGAATCAATTTCAATCATTTAAATATAAATAAGTTAATCAAAATTAACTGCTCGCGCCATTTATCAATTCAATTAAATTGAGATAAAACAAATGAAACCAACTGCAACACATTTCAACTACTTTCACATTTGTCATCGCAAATTGTGGTTGTTTGCAAATGGAATAAATATGGAACACACTTCCGATACGGTATATGAAGGGAAATTGCTGCACGAATCTTCATATCCTCGCAGACATTCATTTTACGAAGAGATTTCAATAGGGGGGAGCGTAGTTGATTTTTATGACCGAAAAAACAAAGTTATTCATGAAATCAAAAAATCGGGCAAAATCGAACAGGCACATATTTGGCAACTCAAATATTACATGTATTTATTTGATAAAGAAGGCATTACAAATGTAACAGGCTTGCTTGAATATCCAGCTCTCCGACAAACCACTCAGGTTATTATTGAAGATGGTGATTTTCAAAAAATTGAAACGATTTTATCTGATATAGAGTTACTTATCCATAAAGAAGAATGTCCTCCGGTGATAACATCAAAGATTTGTCGTTCGTGCAGTTATTTTGATTTTTGCTACGTAAATGAAAAGGACATTGACGAAATAAACAATAGCACAACGGAATGAAAAAAACCTACTATTTATTTAATCCTGGCATTTTGCAACGAAAGGACAACACATTGAAGTTTACTCCTATAATTTCAGATGAAAATGGTGTTGATGAAGTTGAAGGACAACCTCGCTATATTCCGGTTGAAAATGTGAGCGATTTGTATGTGTTTGGTTCATTGCAGGCCAATAGTGCTTTATACAATTTTTTGGGGAAGAATAACATATCGGTTCATTTTTTCGATTATTACGAAAACTATACTGGTTCTTTCATGTCAAAGGATTACCTATTGTCGGGAAAGATGTTGCTATGTCAGGTTGAACATTATAAAAATAAGAAAAAGCGATTATTTTTGGCTCAGTCATTCATTACAGCTGCTGCACACAACATGCTTGTCAATGTGAAATACTACAACCGAAGAGGGAAAGAGATGGAGCAAACCATTGAAAAGATGAAAGCTTTATCAGAATCCATTTCAGAAACAAAAGAGATAGATGAACTTATGGGACTTGAAGGCAATATTAGAATTTTGTATTACGATGCTTTCAATTTGATAATCAACGATTTTGAAATGGGAAACAGAACAAAGCAACCACCAGAGAATGAAGTAAATGCATTGATTTCATTTGGCAACATGATGTGTTATGCCGAATGTTTGAGAGCCATTCATCAAACACAGATCAATCCCACAATCAGTTATCTACATTCACCAGGCGAGCGAAGGTATTCGTTGGCACTTGATATGGCTGAAATTTTCAAACCAGTATTGGTAGATCGTGTCATATTTAAGGTACTCAATAAAAAAGAAATTCAGAAAAAGAGTTTCAACACCGAATTAAACAGATGTCTTTTAAATGAGTCGGGCAAAAAAGCATTTGTCAAATCATTTGAAGAACGATTGACAGAAACTATTCAGCACAGAAGTTTGAAACGCCATGTGAGTTATAAATATCTTTTGCGTTTGGAGTGCTACAAAATGAGCAAGCATTTGCTTGATATTGAAGAATATAAACCATTTAAAATGTATTGGTAATGTATGTAATATTAGTATATGACATAGGGGAGAAGCGAGTTGCAAAAATGCTAAAATTATGCAGACAGTATCTCAATTGGATTCAGAATTCAGTATTTGAGGGCGAAATCACCGAAGTAAAACTGAGTGAAATGTTAATAAAAGCATCCAAAATAATTGATGAGGAATATGATAGTATTATAATTTTTAAGTCACGACAGCAACAATGGCTTGACAAGCAGATAGTTGGTAGGGAGAGGAGCACATTGGATAATATCATATAGTTGTCGAAAAGATTTAAAATAGAATAAAAAAAAACAGAAAAAAATGATCACAGAAGTAAAGTATCAGTATATCACGCTTTTGGCAGATTGTCGAACAAGGGAGTCGAATGCATTAATGGTGTTCGACATTTTTTTTGTGAGAAAAAATAAGATTTTTTATATTGAGTTAATTGATCATCAAAAAATTGACTATTTTTGTTGAACGACTTTTAATCGAACCATACTGGAATTGAAACTGTTTTTATGTGGTTTTACTTTTGTTTTTTCAATTTCTTTTAATCGAACCATACTGGAATTGAAACTTATCTAAAGGTATGCAAGGCCCGGTCACTTTGTGCTTTTAATCGAACCATACTGGAATTGAAACAGAAGAAGAAGAAGAAATAAATAAAGAGGACAGACACTTTTAATCGAACCATACTGGAATTGAAACTTAAAAAGCAGCAACAATGAGCAACATGGACCAAAATCTTTTAATCGAACCATACTGGAATTGAAACATGGAATTCAAAGCCTGGTTTTGCCATTCTTGTATGCTTTTAATCGAACCATACTGGAATTGAAACCCTGTTAGGATCTTTTACTTTTACTTCGATATATCTTTTAATCGAACCATACTGGAATTGAAACCCTAGAACATGGGAGATTTCTTTCAGTTGATTGATTCTTTTAATCGAACCATACTGGAATTGAAACGATATAGGCTTCTGAAGCATCATGCAAAAGGGCTCTTTTAATCGAACCATACTGGAATTGAAACGGGGGTGGGTTAAAAAATACATTGAAGAATTCAATACTTTTAATCGAACCATACTGGAATTGAAACATGTTATTATTTTTAACAGGCTCAGGTGAATTTAATCTTTTAATCGAACCATACTGGAATTGAAACCTATGTATTTTGGTGGTATTAAAAGAGTAATTAATGCTTTTAATCGAACCATACTGGAATTGAAACCAGAATTTTATATCGCATTAGGAATTGTGGATGAACTTTTAATCGAACCATACTGGAATTGAAACTTACATACAAAACTCATATTCATTGGCAACAACAACTTTTAATCGAACCATACTGGAATTGAAACGCACATTTGCAAAATGATTTTATTGCAGAACTGGACTTTTAATCGAACCATACTGGAATTGAAACGAGAAAGAAAAATTCAGGGGCACCGGTGTTTCTAAACTTTTAATCGAACCATACTGGAATTGAAACTTTCAAAAGACATTACACTTGAAGTATTAAAAAGACCTTTTAATCGAACCATACTGGAATTGAAACTATTAATTCTGACCGGCATTTCACCATCATACACCTTTTAATCGAACCATACTGGAATTGAAACATCAAAATAATAACATTATGCTACGTCTCATCATTCCTTTTAATCGAACCATACTGGAATTGAAACAACGTATTGAAAATATCAAAGCTGAAATGACCCAAACTTTTAATCGAACCATACTGGAATTGAAACAAAAAAGATGATAATCAGGATAAATGCTTTTTCAAACTTTTAATCGAACCATACTGGAATTGAAACTCTTTTCTGGGGCTCAAACGCGGGGTTGCTTTTCATCTTTTAATCGAACCATACTGGAATTGAAACATTGAATCTTACAAGCTTAACACCAGTTCGGTTTTTCTTTTAATCGAACCATACTGGAATTGAAACGTGATTCTAAAAAAATTCCTCACACTTTTATTTCCGCTGCTTTTAATCGAACCATACTGGAATTGAAACCAAAAAAATATATTCAAATGTTTTGGCTGCGGTAAACTTTTAATCGAACCATACTGGAATTGAAACCTCAATGACACAAACTCAATCATTTTTGAAATTTTCTTTTAATCGAACCATACTGGAATTGAAACTTATCAAAGAAATCATTCAGCGCATGTGCAAATTTCCTTTTAATCGAACCATACTGGAATTGAAACTCAGAAACATAATCGAGAGAATCGGCAATTTTCTGAGCTTTTAATCGAACCATACTGGAATTGAAACCACGCAAACCATAACCGATTTTGGGGCAATGGTGAACTTTTAATCGAACCATACTGGAATTGAAACTTCATTAGGTTTGCTTTTGCTGCGAAATCCGCAACGCTTTTAATCGAACCATACTGGAATTGAAACAAATTTCAGCATGAATAAAATTTTCAATTTCTGTAATCTTTTAATCAAACCATACTGGAATTGAAACGCCGAAACAAGTCCTTTTTACAAAAATTTTATGCCTCTTTTAATCGAACCATACTGGAATTGAAACGACAAACAGTGTACATTTTCACGTATAAAATTTCATACTTTTAATCGAACCATACTGGAATGAGTTTTTTCAAAAAATCTTTTGCTGAAAAATTTTTAAAAAAAACTCTATTTTTGTAAAAAATCCACTTCGATGACGCCCGAAGAACGCAAAGAGAAAAAAAGAAAAATCAGGAATAAAATGGATGAGATTCTCAAAAGGGAAGATCTTGTTTCAGGCATTTATAATTATTGTGACAGATGGTGCGAAAGATGCACTTTTACATCAAAATGCATGAACTTTCTTATGGATCAGGACATGAATAATGAGTGTAACGACATATCAAACAAGGAGTTTTGGGAAGAATTGTCGCTGCAGTTTGAAATTTGTGCTGATATGATAAAAGAAAATTTTCCCGATTTTGATTTTGATAATTCTGACGAACCTGTGAAAATGAAAAAAGAGAAAAAATCTGAAGCTGAAATCAAAGCAAGAGAATATGGATTGAATGTTCACAAATGGTTTGAAGAAAACAAAGAGTTTGTAAATCAAAAAGCGGAAAGCATGGCTTCTGTCAGTCAGGAAAAAGTCCTTTCCATGATTGATGCCGTTGAAGTGATTAACTGGTATAGGTTTTTTATTCCCGGCAAAGTATTCAGAGCTACACGTAAGGAAAATGAGGACTACTCAGATATGGATGATGAATTGAAACAAACCATTGAAGAAGCCAACAGTTATGACAGCCTCGGGTCGGCAAAAATTGCACTCATAGCCATTGAACGTTCATTGCAGGCATTTTCTTTTTTATACACTCATATGCCTGAAAAAGAAGATGATGTGCTAAATTTTCTGTCTGATCTGTCGGTTATTAAAAGAAAGCTCAGCAAAGCTGTTCCAGGTGCTGTGGATTTTAAAAGACCCGGTTTTGATGACTGAATCATAGTGAATTGAACCCATTAAAACACCACCATATATCCGAAGTGGATTTTTGATGATTTGAAGTCAAAGGGAGCGTTATTCAGTTTTCCCACTCCATAATAAAGTGAAAAGATTCCCGAATTGGTTTCAAGACTTACCCCTGCACCTATTCCAAGCGGTCTCTGTATGAGAAAATTTTCAGTTGAGTTTCTTTCCATATAGGCATAATCAGCAAAAAGCACAAATCTTGAATTTTCGTCAAACAAATATCTGTATTCAATTGTTTGTGCAGCATAAAACGATGCATAAAACAGATTTTCATCAAAACCCCGGATGCTTGACAAGCCGCCAAGCTGAAACATTTCGTTGAGAAAAATTTCTTCAGAAAACAAAATTCCGCTGAATTGTCTCACATGCATTGTGCTTTTGCCTTTCAGCGGCACAAACAGCATGATGTCTGTTTGTGCTTTATATGTGACTGAGTTGAGATTGATGTTTTCATATAAATCTGGATTCAATCCGGCATTTTTCAGTATTGTTTTTTTTCCGGCGGCAACATCTGTTATAATTGCAAAACCTTTAAGTGGATTGTAGCGATTGTCAAGTTTTTCAATTTCAACTGCAATACCAAGCGAAGAAATTTTCATGTCATTGACAGGAGGAAGTGAAGTGATTTGCTGAAATTGTTTTGTTGAAATCAATGAACTTGAAAAGATTTGCATGTAAGTGCTGATTATTGCATTTTGCATTTTATTATAATGAAAAGCAAATTTATTATCCACATTCACATATGATGTGTCCTTTTTAATTAAGAACAGATTCCATGAAAATCCAAGAGGAATGTAGATAAGAAAAGGCAGGTTGAGAGAAGCTCTCAAGTCCTGAGAATTTTTTTCTGGTTGTCTCCATTTCAGTTTAATGGTTTCAGCCAGAGACAAGGCATTTGTAACCGAAAGCATCAGTTCGCCAGTGAGAAACAATTTTCCTTCATCACGGTAATCGGGCATAAAACCAATTATTCCGTCGAATGTGTTCACAGGGCGCATGTCAAGATTTACATATATCACTGCACTGTTTTCTCTGAAAATGATTTTTGGAGCTGCTTTTTCTCTTATGAATCTGTGTTTTTTGATTTTTTCTGATATTGAAACAATTGCTTTTTCATTGTATACATCGCCCGGAGATATTTGTAGCAGATCATATAATACTTCAGCACTGATGTCAAGATTTCCATTGTTTACAATAGAATCAATTTTTATAAGAGCACCTTTTTCACATGCAAGTGTTGCTGAAATTGAGTCGTTGTTTAGTTCAAGATTGTTGAAAAACACAGATGCAAATGGGTAGCCGTTATTTTCATAATATGAAACAATACCAAACATAATCTTTTGCAACTCATCAGTTTTAAATATATTTGCTTTTTGGTTGTATTTATGAAACCCTGCATATTTTAAAGCTTCTTCATCGATGTGCTCAAATTGAATTGCAGAGATTTTAAACAAAGGGCCAGGATTAAACCAGGCATTCATTGTGTTTTCTTTTTGAACAACAGAATCAAAGGCAGCTGCAAGATATCCTTTTTTTTGCAATTCTTTGCTCAGGTTGTTTAAAAAAACTTCAGCTTCGTTCAGTGAATTGAATTTTGCTGGTGTTTCTGTAATAATAATATCATGACAGTTTTTAGCATTACAATAGATATTCACTGTAATAGTGTTTTGGGCAAAACCCACAGTGAGAAAGAGAACGAAGATACAATTCAGCAGAAGTTTCATATTTGCCAGTCAATGGGTGAGAGCCCTTTTTTCATGAGCCACAAATTACATTTAGAGAAATGACGACACCCAAAAAAGCCTCTTGATGCCGAAAGAGGAGAAGGGTGGGCTGCTTCAAGTACAAGATGTTTTTCGGTTTGTATCAGTTCTTTTTTTGCTCGTGCATAATTCCCCCAGAGGAGAAAAACCAGATTTGATTTGTCAGCAGAAAGAATTTTTATAACATTGTCAGTAAAAATTTCCCATCCTTTTTTTTGATGAGAGCCTGCTGAGTCAGCCCTGACTGTAAGTGTGGCGTTTAAGAGCAGAACCCCTTGCTGAGCCCATTTTGTAAGATTTCCAGATTGTGGAATTTTAAAATCAAGATCTGACTGAAGTTCTTTAAAAATGTTTTTCAGAGAAGGAGGAAAATCAATTTCATCGGGAACTGAGAAACATAATCCGTGTGCCTGACCCGGTCCGTGATAAGGGTCTTGCCCAAGAATTACAACCTTAACATGATCAAAAGGGCAATGGTCAAAAGCAGAAAAGATAAATTTTGAAGGAGGAAATACAGAAAATTTTTGTTTTTCTTCAAGGAGAAATTTTTTCAGTCCGGCAAAATAATTGCTTTCAAATTCGGCTTTCAGCCTGGTTTTCCAAGATTCATGAATTATTACATCAGATATATTAACACTCTGCATAAACCAATTGTTGAAAAAAAAATTAAAATTACGAATAATTTATAAATGAACTTTTTCGTTTTGTATGTATATTTGCAGAATCAAAAATTAACATTAACCTGAAAAGATGAAAAAATTAGCATTTGTATTGTTGCTTGTTTTAGTAGTGGCTTTTGTTTTCAGCTCATGCCGTTCAAAGGAAAAATGCCCAGCGTATAAATCCTACTCATACTAACGGAGGCTGAGATTTTTTTTCAATTATTTTTTGTATATTTGCAAAAAATAATTTACATGTTCAAACGCATTTTCGTTTGTATTTCTTTCATTATATTATATGCTGCAAGTTTGCATGCGCAATTGCCTGCATCAACTGAACCCAGAGTTTTGCTCAGATATGAAAAAAGTTTCTATGGTCAATTGCATACACAGGGCTGGGGCATAGGATATCGTACTGGCTACAACCTGACAGCCATGAAAAAAAGAATGCTTGATGTGAGTTTTTACACAATGAAACATCCAAAGGAAGTCCGTATATCAAATTCATATATGTATATCAATGCCAAGAGTTATATTTACGGGAAGATGAATCACTTTTTTCTGATTCAGGGAAGTGTTGGAACTCAGCGAACATTAAATGAAAAGCCCTACTGGGGAGGTGTTGAAATAAGAACTTTCTTTTCAACAGGCATTTCGTTGGGATTTACCAAGCCAATTTATTTATATATTTTTCCCGATAATTCTTTAGAGAAGTATGATCCTGAAGAACATTTTTATGACAATATTTTTGGTCGTGGACCTTTTCTAAAAGGTTTTGATGATTTAAAGCTACATCCCGGATTATATATGAAAGCAGGTTTAAATTTTGAACATGGTTTTGATGAGACACGGATTCGTGCACTTGAAGCCGGAGTGATGCTAAGTGCTTTTTTGAAACCTGTTGAAATAATGAGCTTTACTGACAATCACAATCTGTTTGTAAACTTTTATGTAACTTATCATATTGGCAGTAGAGGGAATTAAAAACAGTTTATCCGTTTACTTTTTTGACAATACCTAATTCTTTTTATTTAATTAAGTGACATTTTTTTTTGCTAATTTTGAAAATAGAACTATTTTTGCTAGTTCAAATATGCACAAAAACTACTAAAAATAAACATAAGTATAAGATAATTAATTTGTTAAAGTTATGAAGAAAAAAAACTACCCTGTTTTATTAGTGATGATGACCCTGCTCATGGCATCTTTATCTTTGTATGCACAGAAAAAAGGACAAAGCAGATATGAACCCCGACAGGATTTTCAGAAACCTGTTTTTGCAGGAATCACCGGTGCACTTGAGTATTATAAGTTAATCAGAAATAATCAGGAAACCGGAGAATTAAGTTATGAAGATTTTGCCGCAGCCAGAGCACAGGTTGAATCAATGGGAACAAACAAGAATTCCACTCTCACATGGAGAAACATTGGTCCTGTTGATCAGGGTGGACGTGTTAGAGCAATGCTTTTCGACAGAAACGACCCCAATGTAATGTATGTTGGTGCAGTATCAGGAGGTTTATGGAAAACAACAAATGGAGGTCAATCCTGGTTTGCCATAGATGATGTAATGCAAAGTCTTATTATTAGCTGTATAGCTCAGGCATCAGATGGAACAGTTTATTTTGGAACAGGAGAAGGTTTTGCCCCTGCATTTGGAAGCACAGCAGGCAGCACAGGGTTTGTTGGAGTTGGACTTTTCAAAGCAACAAGTCCTGCAAATACTTCCTTTGAACAAGTTACTTCCACAACACCCAATTCTTCAAATGGATGGCACTACATTTATAATTTAAAAATTCATCCCAATGGAGATATTTATGCAGCCACTCATAAGGGTGTTATGAGAAGTTCAGATGGTGGTACAACCTGGGATAATCCTCTTGCATCCATTGGTGCCCCCGGTACTTCATTTGCACATGATGTGGATATTTCAACAGATGGAAGTGTAATTTCTCTTGTTGTTGGAAGAAAAGCTTATATTTCAACAGATGGAGGAAGCAACTATACAAATGTATCAACCGGAGGAACCATGCTGCCTACAGCAGGAGTTTCAAGGGTAGAAATTGATATTGCACCCAGTAATGCAAATTATATTTATGCAAGTATCTCAAAATCATCAAATGAATCTTTATTGAATGTTTACAGGTCAACAAATAAGGGTGCATCCTGGGAAATCATTGGCCCCGGAGGAAGTGAAACCTTTAATCCTCTCGGAACTCAGGGTTTTTATGATAATGTTATAAAAGTACATCCAACAAACCCGAATAAGATTTATTTGGGTGGACTTGATATGTGGACATGGGAAAATGGTGGCAATTGGGAGCAGAAATCTCTATGGTTTCTATCAGAATTCAGCCCCTCCTTTCTTCATGCCGATCATCATGAATATATTTTCCATCCACAAAATCCAAATATAATGTATTTTGGAACAGATGGTGGTATTTCAAAAAGCACAAGCGGAGGCAACTCTTTTGAAACAACAAACAGAAATTTTGTAACTCTTCAGAATTATGCTATTGCAGTTAGTAAAGAAGGCCAAATTATGTCAGGTACTCAGGACAACGGAACACTGCTTATGAAAAGAGATGGTTTTGTTGAAGGAAGATCCGAACCTTTGCTTGGAGGTGATGGTGGATTTTGTTCTTTTTCATTTCTTAATGACAAACTTTACTTTGGTTCCATATATTATGGTGCTGTTTACAGAACTCCAACAGGTTCACCTGACGGATTTGCAGAGTTTTGGGATGAATATGTACAAGGACTTTCAAACTTTGGAACTTCAGCTTTCGCATCATTTGTAACTCCCCTTGTGTTGCATGAAAAAATTGATGATTATTTGAGTCCTGATTCCACTGAATATACGCATGTTGGAACTCCTGTATATGCCGGAGATACAATCATGGTGCCCAGCGGTACAAGCGGATATCTGTTTCCTTATGTTCTTCCTGTTGAAGTTGATTCACTTGTTGAAGATGATAAAATTACAGTTCAGGATATTGTCACTTCTAAGTTTTATGTGGGTATTACAGGGCAGGTTCTTATGACAAGAGAAGCGCATAATTTTGCTTCACAACCAGCCTGGTGGACTATTGCAACAATATCCGGACAGGTTCAATCAATGTCTGTGTCAAAGTGCGGAAATTATTTGTTTGTGGGAACAAGCAACGGAAATCTTTACCGTATTTCAAACCTCAACTATGCCAATGATATGGAAAGTGCCAGTTACTATGATTTAAGTGTTGCTAGTCCTTATCCTGTCAATCCTTATAGTGTGGTTGAAACCAAAAAACTAACAATTGCCTCAGGCGGACGCCCAATTAACAAAATTGCAATTGATCCAAATGATCCGTCTCGTATTGTTGTCGTTCTTGGCAGTTATGGTAATTCTCAATATGTCTATTATTCATCCAATGCGTTGAATGCAGAGCCAACTTTTACTGCAAAACAGGGAACAACTTTACCTCAGGTTCCTGTCTATTCAGCAATTATTGATTTGTCTAATCCAAACACAGTATTGCTTGGAACTGAATACGGAATATACATGACAACAAATATCACTGCCAGTCCTCCTGTTTGGACAGAAGAAAATGCTGGAGGGATTGCAAGAGTTCCTGTATATGACCTGAAACAGCAGATTTACTGGTTGCCAGGTGTTACCAATTATGGTGTTGTTTATGCCGGTACACACGGAAGAGGTGTTTTTGAAAGCTTTGATTTTGTAAGTGTTCCTGAACATGAGACAAATACAATAAAACAGAAACTACTTGAAGTATATCCAAATCCAGTGGAAGACCAATTGTTTGTGAATATTCCTGAAGGTTCTCATGTCACCGGAGCCAGAATTTTTAATATTAATGGGAAAGTGGTTTCACAGATTAATGTTGATCCTGCCATTAAAACTGCCAGATTTGATGTTTCTTCACTGCCATCAGGAGTCTATTTTATTGAACTCATTGACAGTCAAAGCAAACATATAGGGAAATTTATAAAAGCAAATTAAATTGATTGAAATAAACGGAGAAGGATTCACGTCCTTCTCCATTTAAATATTTTTAAAAACTTATTAATACATTAAAAAAATATCAGCATGAAGAAGATTTTACTCATAGTGATTGCAGTGTTTACAGCGTCATTAATTTATGGACAGGAAAAAGTTTTTGCGCCAACATTAGTGGCACCTGCCGACGGAGCAGTAAACCAAATGGCAGATGCATTTGTTGACTGGTCTGCAGTTGCAGGTGCTCAAACCTATCAGGTTCAGTTTGACACATCTGCTTCTTTTACAAACCCTTTGAATATCTATACCGCTTTTACAGCAGCCAATGCTTATGAATTGCTTTATAATACATTATATAATTGGAGAGTTAGAGCAATTGGAAATCCTGGTGATACCTCAGCATGGTCTTCTGTAAGATCGTTTACTGTAAAAGAAAAGACTGGATTTATCAATCCAATTGACAGCACAGGAAAGCACCCTGTTGCAATCAGATTAAAATGGAATAAAATCACAGGCAGTGCAGGGTATTTGATTGAAATTGATACAATTGATAGTTTTTCTTCTCCTTTGTTGCATCAGATTCAGGCGCTTGATATTGATACAATCATTGCAAATCTGCATTATTATGGTGAAGAATTTTATGCCAGAATCTGTGCATTCCATACAAAAGACACCTCTGAATGGAGTAATGTTTTATATTTTTCAACACGTCATATGCCTGTTCTTCAGACTCCTGATGATTCAGTTGTAGACGCAATTCCCATTGTGCAACTGCAATTCAAAGGAATCAAAGGATCAACAAAATATCAATATGAATATTCTCTCTTTAGTGATTTTTCAGACTCTGAAATTATGAATGTTGCTTTAGTAAATGAGATTATAATTAATCCTCTCAATGCAAACACCCGGGACACTGTTGTCAGAATAAATGCTGATACATTGCCATATGGAGAACTGGTTTATTGGAGAGCCAGAGCATTAAACGATATTGATACTTCTGAATGGACAGACTTTTTTGTAATTAATGTTATTGCTGATGTGAAAACCTTATGGGCTCCACAGGATGGAGCTACAAATGTTGCTGTTAATCCTAAGTTCAAATGGAAAAAAATCAATGGAAGTGTTGGATATGAATTGGAATATTCAGAAGACCCCACTTTTGTAACCGATGTTACACTTGAAACAATTGCTCACCCAACCTCAGCGCTTGACACTGTGTCGTTTTCTGTTACTATACCACAGTTGGAAAACAGTACTCAGTATTTCTGGAGAGTAAGAGCTTTTAACGGAAGATATTTTTCAGAGTGGCTGGATGCTGAATTTACAACAATATCGCCTCAGTCTGTTGTTGAGTTCAGTCTTGAAAATGCCCTTGTGGTATTTCCAAATCCTTCAAAAGGAAAGTTGAATGTGCAAATTAATTCCCCTTTTACTGAGAATTATACAATTAAAATTAACAATTTGATAGGTCAAACTGTTCAAACCCGTTCAGGCATCCTGCAGAGTGGTTCAAATTTGATGCAGTTTAACCTTGAAACACTAAGTAACGGAATCTACTTCCTTCATGTTCAGGCAGGAAGTGAAACTGCAGTTCAGAAAATTGTGCTCGGGAAATAGGATACGATAGAATGGTTTTAAAAAAGAAGCTGTTTCATCTGAAACAGCTTTTTTTTGTTTGCTTTTGTATGTTTATAGAAAAATCGTACTTTTGCAACATATCTAATAGTTGGTGAAAAAACAAATTAGTTGGTTTTTTATTTTTGTTTTTATTATTGGTTTTTGTGCCTATTCACAAAAACCCAATGAAAAAAAAAGCGAGAGTTTTGCAGCCGTTTCTAGTAAAGAAAAGCCATCAGATTTGAATGAAATGTCTGAAGAGCTTAGGCAAACAGACGTTGACAGAGCAATTCTCTATGCCCAGGAAGCATACTATAAAGCAGAAAAATCAAAAGATTTTCCTGAATCAGCGAAAGCAATGGAAAATCTGGGAGAGGCATATATTATCAAAGGAGAATATAATATTGCCATTAGATATTTTCAAACTGCACATCAAAAGTATGTTTCATCAGGTAGTAATATTGAAGCCGGTCTCATGCTTTCAAATATTGCGAAGATAAAAAACTGGCAGGGAAAATATGATGAGGCAATTAATGTTTCTTTTTTGGCAATTCGTTTTTTTCAGCCTGAAAGGTATTATTTTGGTATTGGAAGGTCATACAATACAATAGGTATTGCGTATGATCAAAATGCTCAGTACGAAAAAGCAAAGTATTATTACAACAAAGCATTACAGATTTTTTATAACATACAGGATACTATGGGAGTTGCCAATGCGCTTAATAATATGGCCATTGTGTATGGTAAAGAAGATCGTCTTGAGGAGAGTTTGACCCTGTTTGAAAAATCACTTGAGCTTAACAGGCAGTTGCAAAATATTCGATTATTATCACCAATTTTGAATAATATTGGAATTATCCATAAAACCCAAGGAAATTTTGCTCAGGCAGAAAAATGTTTTTTTGAATCAAAACAAATAAACATTGAAGTGAATAATACCAGGGGGCTGTTTTTTTCCTATGTCAATATTGCATCCCTGTATATTGAAACAGAAGAACTTGAAAAAGCACTTCTCTATAATGAATTATCAACTCAACTTGCTCTTCAGATGGAAGCATTACCTGAACTCGTAGATTGTTACCTCAATTATAGTAAAATTTATGAGAAGAAGGGAGACTATAAAAATGCATTTGAATATCATAAGCTTTACAAAGAGACAAGTGATAAACTTCAAAAAGATATTGTTGCTCAAAACATAAAAGAAATTGAAGAAAAATTTCAATACAAAGCACAGGAAAGCGAATTTGAAATTCAGAAAAAAGATAATGCAATTCTAAGGCTGGAATTAGGCAAGTCACTTTGGTATAAAAACTTCATTCTTGGAGTATTGATTTCTGTGGTTGCTTTGTTGGTAATGTTCATATATCAGTATAGGTCAAAAAAGAAATATAATGAGTATCTTGAAGCATTGAATACAGAGCTTCAGAGGGCAAATGCACTTTTAGTTGAATCTGAATCAAAAATGCGCGAACTGAACCTGACAAGAGATAAATTCTTCTCGATTATATCTCACGACCTAAGAAATCCGGTTGCGTCACTTGTTAGTTTTGTAAGGGTAATGAAAAGAGATTTTAATTCCATGAAAAAGCAGGAAATATTTGAGTTGGTTGAGGAAATGAAGAATACAACCGAAAAAGCCCAGGATCTGCTTGAGAATTTACTTCTGTGGACAAGAACTCAAACCGGAAAAATTAAATATTATCCTGAAAAGTTAGATTTGCAAGCAATTTGTAACGAAACAATGGAGCTTTTTAAAGGAGATATTGCGCAAAAACAGATTTCTTTGCAGGTTTTTCTTAAGAATCCTCCTGAAATCTATGGAGATGCCAATATGATAAAATCAATTCTCAGAAATTTGGTCTCCAATTCCATAAAGTTTACAAACCACAGAGGAACTGTGAAAATTTCACTGACTGATAACCTGAACTTTGATATATTGACCATTGAAGATGATGGGATTGGAATGAATGAAGAAGATGTAAGCTCTTTGTTTGTGCCAGGTGGAATTAAAAGCAAAAGGGGAACTGCCGATGAAAAAGGGTCGGGTATTGGGCTTCTTATCTGTCATGAGTTTATGGATAAACATCATGGATTTATTGATGTGTCAAGTATGATTGGGAAAGGAACCATATTCAGGTTGTATTTTCCAAAAAACCAAAAAGATTAATGCCTATTCGGTTTCAGATATGGGATGTGAAGCAGTGTCTTTTCTGTTACTCTGTTTAAGATAGGGAATGTGTAGGGAGTACAAACCAAAAAATGCTATTGTAAAAATTATCTCAGGAACTACAATTGTTAGTGTTTGCATCGTTGGATATGGAAAATAGAAGAAGGAAATAACGAGAAGTAGTGACTGGGCTATAAGGTATATGAAAAATCCTTTTAATTTTCCCTTCAGCATGAAAAAAGCACCTGCAATTGAAAAGGCAAAAAGAAAAGCTTTAACAATGCTGTACGAATAATGAGAATCTGTTATATGTGTTATAACAGAAGTGTACGTGGGTATTTGCTTGATAAATAAAATAAATTCAATATTGACTAGTGAAAGTATTGAAATAAGGAAGCCAAACCCACTCCCAAGAAAAGTTAATATGCATAGAACTGGAAGTATCCAGTGACGTTTGATTCTGTTTTCCATTGAAATGTGTTTTTAAAGAATCTTCAAAAGTAATAAATTTCTAAAAAAAAAAAAGGACTTTAAAAAAAGTCCCTTTTGTTTCCCCCCTTTGGAAATATTATAATAACACTTTCAAACTATGTGTGTTGAGAAGTGAGTCGGTTATTCGGATATGCCAAATGCCCTGTGACTTGCCTGAAAGAGTTATTTCAAACATATTGAATCCCTTTCCTGCATGAAGTGCCTTGTTCTCTACCAACTTTCCAGTCATATCAAAAACCATGAGTTGAATGCTTTCTTCAATTTGAGTTTCATAATTGAGAAAAATGGATGAATTTTCAACATAAGTCCAAATGTTTGCAGATTCTCCGGATTCCTTTTTTATTACAATTGGGGTTGTTACCTCCTGACTTCCATCATAATCAGTCTGCCTGAGCCTGTAAAATGTGGCCTGAGAAAATAGTGGTTCATGGTCAGTAAATGAATATCTTAAGGTTGTGTTACTATTGCCTGCACCTTGAACATATCCTGCTGTATAAAATGTATTTCCGTCATCCGAACGCTCAATTGTATAATAATCATTATTGGTTTCAGATGCTGTAACCCATTCCAAATGAGCAATGTCTGTCTGGCAATATCCGCTGAAACCAGTAAGAGAAACCGGAAGGAAATCTCCCAGCCTTACATTATCAACTTCAATATCGCCGTTCTTAATTGCCCAAAATCCATTGCTTGAGTTAATTTCTGCAATAAAACGAAATACAACAAAGTCGTCATGCTCCAATGTGAGAGATCCTGTTACTGTTCTTACATTGCTAGATACATTTCCCAGAAGAATCGTGTCAGTGTACCATTGGTCGCTTGATTTTTTAACCTGAAAATGGAGCTTGTCATCGGCAGACATGTTGCCTTTCTGATTGATTCGTATTACATAGTTTATGGTTATCTCACCTGTGTCAGCAAGTGACAACATGGGAGTGTAAAGATTGCATGTTCCGCTGTTTACCGTCCATTGGGCCGAATTTACAGAGCCACATGTTACCTGATAAGTTGTTGGGTCAGAGAAATCAAGTACATAAGTGTTAATTTGTTGTGCTTTTGAAGTGACAGTGTGCAAAATCATTGTAAATGTCAATAAATATATAAGTTTTGTTTTCATAGCTTTTAGTGTTAATTTAGACTAAAACAAAATTACGGTGTTTTTTTACTTGTGAATACATTTAAAAGTTAAAGGTTTGTTAAACTTTTTTTTAAAAATTGGATAAAAAAATTCTTGTGTTACAGAAAGTTATTATTTTTGCACTTAAACGTTTTATTAAAGTGTTCAAATATCTAAGAGACTAAACTATACAAAATGAAACAAAAACTTCTATTGACTTTAATGCTTTTGGTTTTTACAACCAGCATATTTGCGCAGCAACTGCAACAACAGGAATCTGCAATGATTATTAATGATCTTAGCTCATCCCAAATGACTAAAACTATGACCTGTGGCGTTGACACAAATGGGTATTTGATGTCTAAAACCACAAGCCTAAGAGCTATAGCGATTAATAATGCCACAAGTGCACGAGGTTTTTGTCAGTATTTTGATGCACCTCAAGACCTTACCATTTCAGGTGTAAATTTTTATGCATGGTCTGGTTCACTACCAATAGTGAACATTACAGTGAATCTGTATTATGCAAACCCACTTGACAGCACACCCACTGGCAGTTTGTTGGCCACAACAACAATTCCTGTTGACACTACATTTTGATCAGGATCACTAAGCATGCTTAAGAAAACTGCAATCTTCACAACACCCATTACCGTTAATTCACCTTATGTTATCGAAATAACTAATTATAGTGCCAACAACGTTTCTTTTGTCTGCAATGATTATAATGCTACAGATGGAGGAGGAGAATGGTTATCTAGCATTGATCTTTTTGGAACATATCAAAGAAGTTACAATATAAACGTTGGTGGTGTTCTGTTTGACGCTGACTTCATAATAGAACCACACATCACATATGATTTTACCGCCGGTTATGATAATCCTATTGCACTCTCATGTTATAATTCTACAAGCAACATTATGTTCTCTGAAAAGCACCCTTTAATGATGAACAGAATGTACAGTTTGGCAGCAAGATATGGTCAATCTGAATTGTATTACGGATGGGATTTTGGAGATGGCAGCCCTTCTGTTTCTATGGATACTGCATATCATACCTACAGTGCCCCCGGCAATTACACTGTGCTTCATACCGACACATTATTTGGTTATACAACAACATGTATTGATACTACTACTTTTGTTATAATAGTTGATTCTGTTGAAGCAATTATGAGCTGGATACCGAATGGTCTGGATGTAGAATTTTATGATTCCAGCACCACAAACTCCCCAGGTGGGATAACAGGCTGGCTTTGGGATTTTGGTGATGGAAATACCAGTACTGCACAATTTCCTACCCATACATATATCATATCGGGGACATATACTGTTTGCCTGATAGCTTTTAATAATTGCGCTGCAGATACAATCTGTGCCAACCTAACTGTAAACTGCAATGCACCGGTTGCTGGTTTTCTAGATTCAGCCTCAAACTTAACTGTCTTTTTTACTAACTTATCCACATCAGATGATGTTTTTCCTAATTATCTTTGGGATTTCGGCGATGGCAACACTAGTACGCAAATCAATCCAGTTCATACCTTCAATTCTCCCGGCATATATACAGTTTGTCTTACCATTTCAGATTCCTGCGGAACGGATTCTCTATGTTCAAATCTTACTATTACATGCCCTGCTCCAAATGCCGCCTTCAATTCAAGCATCAATTTCCTTTCAGCAACATTTACCGATATCTCAACTCAATCTCCAATATCATGGCTATGGGATTTCGGCGATGGGAACACCAGTACTCAGCAAAATCCAACTAATACATATGATATAGGAGGAACATACACAGTATGTCTGCTTGTTTCAAATGACTGTGAAGTGGATTCAGTTTGTAATTCAATAACAGTTTCTCCTTGCACTTTACCTGTTGCAGCATTTGTCGATTCATCATTCACACTTACCACTTACTTCACAAACACTTCTACTACTTCATACGGAAACCCCTCCTACTTTTGGGATTTCGGTGATGGGAATACCAGTACACAGACCGACCCGGTGCATACTTATGCTGCAGACGGCACATACACAGTATGTCTGATCATTACTGATTCATGTGGATCTGATTCAAGCTGCATATCTGTAACAGTTCCACAAGGTCTTGGAATGCCTGACTATGAAAACAGTATTGAGATTTATCCTAACCCAGTGAACGATGTGCTTAATATTGAACTCAAGACAGATGCCAAAGGCTTTATTTATGCTGCCGACGGAAGACCTATAAGGCAATTAATCCTGATATCAGGTCATAACACTGTAAGTCTTGACGAGTTTCAAAGTGGTATTTACGTGTTGAGTATTGAAACAGATACTGCTATAAAATCTTATCAAATTGTTATAAAGTGAAATGTTGGATTGCCACAAAATGAAAACCGCTTCTGAAACATAGCAGTTTGCAGAAATTTAGTTAAGGTAAAAAATTATTACATGATTCAGGGTGTTACTAAGGCAATAAGGTTTTAAATAGCTGGTTCTACTGTAATTTTAATGGAATAGATTTTTTTTTGGAGATTCAATGTGCTAAAGAAATTATAAACTTTCTTCTTTTGCTAAGTCCGTTCAGTGAGGTTTTTCTAGCTTTGCCAGATGGCGGACGTGGTAGACAGGTGAATTCCATCTGCTTTCTCTTTCTTTAAGTGTTTTTGTCATCGTCCTACAGGTGTTACATTGAGCAATTCGACAGACTCACTGTAACAACTGCCGAAATGCTCACTAAAGGTAAATTTACATCTTCGAGCAAATTTACATGCCTCCCAAAGGGATTCCTATAAAAAAAAACTATATTTATGAGTCGATTCAATCTTATAAAATACGAGGATTCCCGAAATTTAAATATTTTGAGGACATGAAACCCAGCTAGGTCATTAGTTCGCATAACTCCTAATGACTAATCTGGCTTAATTAAATCAGACTTACAGCCTGAAGAATTTGTTCTTTGATTTTATATTGCCATTAAATTCGTGGCAGAACCAAATAGCTTAATTATATATGATTTATTTATGCGGGAGCTTTCTATGCCAAAATTATTTAAAGCATTAAAATTCTGCAATAAAAGTCCTGGTAGAAACTATTTTTTGAAAAAAACTTCAAAAAAATTGTTGTGTTGTAGAAAATTATTATTTTTGCACTTAAACGTTTTATTAAAATGTTCAAATTTTACCCCCTTCAGCTAACTTTAGTCTTTTTTCTTATGAGTGTAGCACTGTTTGCGCAGGTTAAGCCTGATTTTTCAGATGATCAGCAATATACTAAGAAAGGAGATAAGTATCTTTTGGGTGGAACTTCTTATGAAATTGCACCTCCTGCTCATTTTCAGGCATGGTCAAATGAAGAATCATTTGTTTTTATTCATCCTGGAGCAATGTCTTCAATGCAAATTCGGTTTGTAGAAGGCGTTCCTTATACATTTATAACTTCTTCAATTACTGTTGAGTCAATGAAACAACAGGGGGCAGAACTTGTTTTGGCAGAAGAAGTGAAAACCAACGATGGGAATTCAGGAATCATGTATTTGTTGTCTTATGATATTACAGGAGATGATAACCAAATTATTCACTTTGAAAGGTTAATGCTACTTACAGGTGATTATAATACAACTGTTTGGATAGATGCAAATTATCCTGTACAGGCCAGAACATATTTGTATAATGTCATGCGTGAAAGCATGTTGTCAATTGAGAAAAAGGATTAAGGGTTATGAAAAGATTCTTCAGAACTATTTTTTTTCTAATTCTACTATCTGCTTTCTGTCAGAAGTATATATATAGTCAGACAAGTATTTTGCAGCATGATATTGACTGGTCAACTCAGCATCAGAATATGTGGGGACCAAACGGAAATCCGTTTTCAATAAACATGAACATAAATTTGTTCAGTGTTGGCTATGATACAGCTATGTCATTTGGTTCAATCACAAGTTTTCTTGGAGGTCAGTTTGGAGCTATGGTAGATCTTGATACCTGGTTTCAGATAGGTTCGGATTTTTCAATTTCCGGTTTTACCACAGGTTCAGTGGATGTTGACTATCCTGTGTCAGTTTTTCTTGAAGTTCCTGATGATAATACTTTTTGTCCTGGTGATGAAGTAACAATCAATTCATGGTATGAAGTGAGACCGGGCTGGAAACTGGATACACATTTTCCAACTGCAGGGATAATAGCACTGACAATGGACTTTGGGTTGGATTTGGATGTTGATGCAACCATTTGCGTGTTCACCTGTACAACAATACCAGTTATTGATGTGCATGTTCCTTATGATACAATTACGATTATCGGATTAAACAGTCAGACAGGAGTTTTTACATATCCATGTTATGATCCCAACAATTTTCCTCCCTTTGCAATTTGCAATGATACAATACTTCCTATTACATTTAATAATTTATGGGGTATCGGACTTAGTGGGTCTATTACACTTCCTTATGTGATTACACATGATTTTCTGGATGCAACAACAGATCCATGCCATCAAAACTTGTATGCCAGTGGAGACAGTACATGGGTTGAACTTGAGGTTGATGTAGTTCAGTTGCTTTCAGCTATGGCAGGGTTAATCCCACCACCACAAGGTCCTGCCATTCAGCAGTTTTTACAGAATTTGTCAGGAACAATTGATATGGGAGGAGGTTTTTATATCTATTATAACTTGTTTTCAGCATGGTTTGATATTACAAGTACGATGGTGCAAAATTTTACTTTTGAACCGTCTGTATGGAACCACATGACTTTTCCTGTGCCTGTTGAATATTATGTTACCGATCCGTCATCAGGTATGGTTGTTGACACCGGCAGCACTCCCAATGTGGACTTTATGGCTTGTCACAACCTTACATATAAATGGCCTTGTTCAGGAGTATCTTCAATGGACATTGGAATCAGCCATTCATTATCAAATGACTTTACAAATCATACATGGGATAGTCTTGCATTTAGCTTTACAATTCAGGCATTACATTTTATAATAGATCTGCCCATTTTTCTTGCTTCTGCTCCTCCGGATGTGCCATCAATTTGCATCCCCTTGATGGATGATTCTCTTCAGATGGTCATAGACGAGGTTTGTATGCCTCAGTTGATAATGCCTGATATTGAACCTCTTGCTCCTGATATTCAAATTGTGATAGGTCCACTCATTGATATTACCTGGCCTTTGGGTTATATTCCAATTACATGGTTTAATCAGACATGGGAGTTGGAAGGATTCCATGATACTATTTTTCCTCCTTTTTCAATGGCTACAAATTGTCCTGAATTGCAGTTTGACGGCAATCAGGTGACACACGTGCTTTGCTACGGTCAATCTACCGGAACTGCCACTGTTCATGTTTTAAACGGAAAACCTGATTATACCTATGAGTGGAGCAATGGATACTCAGAAACCACGTCAAATACTTTTTCTACTGCTCTGAATCTCAGCTCCGGAACATATTATGTTACTATTACAGATGCAAACGGCTGTTCTGTTATTGATAGTGTTGTCATTGAAGACGCATATCCACCTCTTGTTATTGATTATCAACATGTGGATGTGACATGTGTGGGTGGAAGTGATGGTTCAATTACGCTTGCTCCTACAGGTGGACTACCTCCTTATGAATACGTGTGGAATCCCCCAATGGGCAATACACATGCAGTTGGTGGACTTCCTGCAGGAACCTATTCGGTTACTGTCACTGACGCCAACGGATGTGATACAACTTTAACACTCTCTCTTATTGAGCTATATCCATTACCACCTGTGGATTTCTATGGAGAACCTCTGGATGGATGTCAGCCTCTTACTGTCCAATTTTACGAAACCAACCCGGATGAAGGTCAAACATATATTTGGAATTTTGGAACTACCAATGGATTCAGCTCATTAAAAAATCCTGTGTATCAATACAATCAACATGGCCTTTTTGATGTAACCCTGACAGTCACTTCAATTCATGGATGTGAAAACACTCTTTCAATTTCTGATTACATTGAAGTTTACCGAAAACCTGTTGCTATGTTTATGCCAAATCCAAGAGAAACAGATATGGTAAGTCCTTCAATTCTTTTCTACAATCAGTCAACGAATACATTTTCAAGTGAATGGAGTTTTGGAGACGGTAATTTTTCCAATGAAACAAGTCCTTATCATACATATGGTGATACAGGCACATATCATGTAATGTTAATAATTGAAACAGAGCATGGGTGTAGGGATACAGCATATGCTGACGTAAAGGTAAATGATTTTTATACCATTTATGTCCCCAATGCATTTACTCCTGATGGTGATGGAATTAATGAAGAATTCAAGCCTGTTGGATACAATATTAGTTCTGAAAACTACACATTTTTAATTTTCACAAGATGGGGACAACTGTTGTTTGAAACCTATGACTTCAATCAGGGGTGGGATGGAACTTTCAACGGAATACCATGTTGGGCAGACTCCTATGTGTATTACTTGCAATATATGGATATGGAAGGGATTATTCATGAAGAATACGGGGTTGTCAATATTATAAAATAAGGAATAGAAATTACAATAAAAAAAACCCGGAAAAATAACCGGGTTTTTTTTGTGGGCCCACCTGGACTTGAACCAGGGACCACCTGATTATGAGTCAGGTGCTCTA
>CAZGIW010000018.1:0-45325 GCA_964526285.1 uncultured Bacteroidales bacterium
TGTCCCATGTGGCAAGCACATGGAGTTCATTGAGGCAAATATCAATATTATCAGGGCCCATCCCTGTTGACATTGCTGTCACTCTTTTGCCATTAAACACTCCTGTGTGAGTAACAATTTCCCTGTTGCTCACCTGTTCTTCAATTGAATCAAACATTGAGGAAATCATGGACACCCGCCCCGGGTCGCCAACAACAATCAGATTGTCAGCTATTTGATGTGAGTGGAGTTTCAAATGATAAATACTTTTATCAGGATTAAGCACCAATTCAGAATCTTTAAATGTTGTCATTTTTTTTTGTATTTTCGTTCCCTATTTCTGAAGTACAAATATACAACTTTTTTATGCAGGATTATTTTGAAAGTTTGGTTGTTCCGGTTGACTTTGGTCCCAAAACGTCATTGGTAATTAAACAGGCGTTTATTTTAGGACAGTTAATGAACTGCGATGTGGTTCTTCTTTATGTTCATAATCCTGAGATTAACAACTATGAAGGAGCTATGGAAGCTGCATCAGTTCAGCTTCACGAACTGGCAAACACTGCTCAGATGAAATACAATCATCCATTTTTCCCTGTGATGAAAGATGGGGATGTAACAAAGTGCATTGTTGACTTTGCAACTTCTGCTTATGCAAGAATGATTGTCATGGGCAATAACAGTGAATCAGCATCATCTGAAAAAAACATTTCCCATATTGGAGCAAATACAGGAAAAATTATTCGTGAGGCAGAATGTCCTGTATTAACAATCAGTTCAGACATTATTTATGATTTAGACAAAATGTTGCTTCCTCTTGATTTATCAAAGCCTGTTGACCAGAAACTCAACTGGGCAATATACTTTTCACGAATTTTTGGATGTATTATTAAAATAATAACAATAGCTCCGGATAACAATAAACTCAAAAATGAAAAGTTGACAGAAAAGATGTTTGGCATTAAAACTATTCTCAACGACTGTAATGTGTTTTGCACAACAGATATTCTTTATACCAATAATTCAAACGAAAACAACAGTAAAATCATAATTTCATATGCCAGAAAAAATGACTGTGATCTTATAATGATTATGACTCAACAGGAAGATAAGAAAAAAGAAATGCAGGTGGGACGAACGGCTTCAGGAATTATCAGTCTTTCTGAAAAACCCGTTATCAGCATCACACCTCATGTTCATTCTGAAATTGTTAAAAATTTTTAAACCCAACAAACAAATCAGTATAAATTTATATTTTTACAAAAAAAATTAACTACTATGAAAAGACAAGTATTATTTCTCGCTTTTGCTTTTACAGTTATTACAGGATTTTGTCTAAACCCTGTGAGGGAGTACGAATATACCCCTTCAGATTTCGGACTAAATTATGAAGAAGTGACCTTCCTGACCGAAGACAACATTAACCTGAAAGGCTGGCTTTTTACACCAAAAACCACCTCATATCGCATGGTGATTATCAGTCATCACGGTGATGGCAATATGTCAAAAATGATTGAAATCGCATCTCAGTTTACCAGCATCGGTTTTAATGTATTGACATACGATTACAGAGGGTATGGAGGAAGTGATGACTTTGATATTAATACGAATTTCTACATTTATGCTCAGTTTGAAAAAGACCTGAACGCGGCTATTGATTATGTTAAGCGTTATCATTCCAAAAACAGAAACATTAACCTATATGGAGTGGGAATTGGAGCATCACTATCTTTAAGTATAGGGGCAGTGAGATGTGACCAGATTAGTAAAATTATTGCAGATTCTCCCTATTTCACACTTGAAGAAGTAAAAGCAGATATCAAAACACACTATGGAACAGATTTGATGCTTCCGCTTGGTTTTGACAAGCTACAACTGGAACCAAAGCATGCTCTTGCTGCAAAAGGCGCCAGTCTCAATGGCATTCTTCTCATTGCAGGCGATAAGGATCCTGTATATACAGTGAAAGTGGCTCGCGAAATCAGCAAAATCAGAAGTAAAATTTCATCAGTCCATGTGGTAAAAGGAGCCACAATTGAAACAACTTTTTCAACTGATAAAAATGAATACTTCAAACAGATAAAGAATTTTCTGTAATTTTTTTTTCAGCTCTGAATAAATTCACAGATGCTCAGGTATTCAATTTCATTTTTATTGCTCTTTTCAGTATGTTTTGCACAAACACCTGACAGCAGTAAAACTGATATCTGCAAAAAAAAACAAATTATAACCCTATCAACAACAGGCGCCCTTTATATTGGAGGAATGGCAGGACTTTATCAGCTATGGTATGCAGGTTATCCTCAGACATCTTTTCAGTTTTTTAACGATAATGACGAGTGGTTGCAAATGGATAAAGTGGGACACACCTATTCAAACTACCATATCACTGAGTTTGGCTACAAAGCAGCAAAATTTTCCTGCTTCAATGAAACTCAGTCCATCTGGCTGGGTGGTGGATTTGGGTTACTGTTTTTACTGACCATTGAAATTTTTGACGGATTTTCAGCTGCATGGGGAGCATCATGGGGCGATATGATTGCAAACACAGGAGGATATTTGCTTTTTGCCACACAACAACAATTCTGGCAGGAACAGAAATTTCGTATGAAATTTTCCTATTCGCCAAGCAAATATGCACAATACAGACCTGAATTGATGGGAAACTCATTTGCCACAAGCCTGCTGAAGGATTATAATGCTCAAACATACTGGCTTTCCTTTAGTCCTGCCTCATTTGTCAAACAAGAGGACACAAAATGGCCTCTTTGGTTATGTCTTTCGTTTGGATATAGCGGAGACGGTATGACAGGAGGATCTTTTAACCCCCAGGAAATTGACGGCGTTGCCCTCCCCCATTTTGACAGACAACGACAGTTTTATTTATCTCTGGATATTGATTTTTCAAAAATAAATACAAACTCCAAAGCACTGAAAACAGTTTTCTATGGACTGAACCTGCTCAAATTTCCATTTCCGGCAATTTCATATGATAAAGGTAGCGGAGTGAAAGGGAGTTTTGTGCATTTCTAAACTTCTCTTACTGAGAATTACAAAACCGGATTTGTTGCTTATATAAAAAATGTCTAAACATACATACATACGGTTTATACTGCTGTATAGTAAAAAAAAGCTTTCCACACATTCTGAATTATTCAGAATCTGTGGAAAGCAAATAATTGAACAGACTAAATTCTAATAATAGTATGAGCTTGGAATGCTATCTGCAGCGCTAATCAGCAAGGCAACTACAATGATACCAGCAATAATTGTTATTGCTCCCAAAATTATCCCAGCCATTGCCATCCCTTTTGGACCACCGTTTTTCTTTGCAAAAATAAATCCCGGAATTCCAAGTCCTAAACTAACAAATCCAAGTGTGTAGTTTAAACCAGGAACCCAGCAAAAAATTACTCCAAAAATTCCGACGATGAGTGAACCCATCGCTAAACCTTTACCATTGAATTTTTTCTTTTCAGGTGCTTGTTGCATAGGGGTTGTGTTTTCTTCCATAATAATAAAAATTTTTGTTTTGCCTACTCTGTCGTTTTCGGCTTCCCGATTTTTTGAAAAAACAAAGATATATAAAAAAACTATTGTTGCTTATAAATAATCTTTTAATTTTTGATTTTGAAAATAATCCATAATTTCTATTGTTACTTTATGCAATATATTGTTCAAAATACATTTTGAAAATGGACAAACCTGTTTATCTCCGGGACATTCCGAGATTTGTATCTTTCCTTCAATGGCTTCATACACCTCAAGTAAAGTGATATCTTCTGGCTTACGTGCAAGAACAAAACCACCGGAAGGACCTCTTAGAGATTTTACCAAACCCATTTTTGATAAAGTGAGCATCACTTTGGCAAGATGATTTCTGCTTGTTCCGGTCATATCGGCAATGGTCCCTGCGTTCATAATTCCTTCATTTCTAGCTATTAACACCATGGCATGAATTCCCAAAGAAGCAGCTTCGGATAATTGTACTATATTTGACATATAAATAAATTAACTATTGAATGCAAAAATACAAAAAAATGTAAGAAAATGAGTTTTTAAAAAATAATTGCAACAGCTCGCACTATTTTAATAAGCCACAAATTCACCAATAAGCACGAATAATTCCGTTGGTTCTGCAAAAGCCATTACACAATTTCAAATTCTGACAAATTGAAAGCAAGCTTTCTCTGTCAGAATTTGAAACTGTGTAAAAACAAATCTGAGCACTCAGATTTGTTTTGACAAACATGGCTTTTGCAGAAAAAATATTTTGCAAACACTAATAAAACTCCCTATTAGTGTTTGTACAAAAATATAGCAATACAAAGGCTATGTTTGTTTTGTTGAAATTGTGACGAGAAGGATTCTCAGAAGCAATTTCAACAGAAATCACCTTCATAATCTTTCAGATTATTTCTGTGATTAATGAAAACCAAAATCAACAACGTTGATTTTGATGCTAAGCATAAGCCTTTTGTGTTGCTTAGCGTAACATCTTCCAGTTAATTCTAGAATTCTTCCAAGCCATGGGCTTCCCGATGGGATAGGAATCCCGATGGGAGTGGCTAAAAGAACAACGATTTTATTTATGGTGAGCAGAATCGAAAATTTTAATGGTTCATCACTTTTGACATTGGTGGCACATCTTCTGTAACCCACACGTTTGCTCCAATGACAGCACCTTTCCCAATTGTTACCCTGCCCAATATTGTTGCGTTTGCATAAATTACAACATCATCTTCAACAATTGGGTGTCTTGGTATTCCCTTTACAGGATTGCCGTCTTCATCCATGGGAAAACTTTTGGCTCCAAGTGTCACTCCCTGATAAATTTTCACATTATTTCCAATGACAGATGTTTCGCCGATAACAACTCCAGTACCATGATCTATCGTAAAATAGGATCCAATTTGTGCACCTGGATGAATGTCTATTCCGTTTTCGGAGTGAGCCATTTCAGAAATAATTCTGGGTATTAATGGCACATCAAGTTTGAGTAAAACATGTGCAACACGATGATGAATTAGTGTGTTAATTACCGGATAACAGTAAATAACCTCCCCAAAATTCTTGGCAGCCGGATCACCATTATAGGAAGCAATGACATCTGTATTAAGAAATTTTTTAATTTCCGGAAGTTTTTGCAAAAACCCCATGGCTGTCTGAACTGATTTTTCGCAGCACGCATCACAATCATCCTTTGTAAAACTACCATTACAATCATAACAATAGCCTCTGCGAATCTGCTCTTTCAGAGTTTCAAAAACCTTCTCTAGTTCAAGTTCTAGATAACTGCCCAGAAGCTCTTTCCTTACATTAAACTCATTCAGATAACCCGGAAAAAAAATACTTTTTAGTTTAATCATTATATCCTTCAGTTGCTGCAATGAAGGCATTGCATCAAACTGAACAGGAATTCTGGAAATATGACCAGCTTGTATTTCATTCACCAAATCATCTGCTGCCTTTTTAATAAAAAAAGGAATATTTTCCTGTGTCATATGAAATGAAATTGTTGTTTAACGCCAGGCAGGTGTGGTTCTCTTATTCCGAATCACATAGTTTTTGTTTACAGGCATTGTATTTCTCTTCAGTTTCTTTTGGTAATTACTTTTGTAACCATAATAAGTTGTTCTGCGTTTTACCATTTTTTTGTAGTACCTGTATTGCGAAGGGCCACATGATATCAACAATCCCGTAACAAAGACGATTAAAATTGCTCGTATGAGGAATCTGTTATTTAAGGTTTTCAATGCCATAATATTTCTCCTTGCAAAAACATTGTAAAAATACAATTTTTTTTCAAATCCCATCAAAAAAAAAAAAAAATTTTATTCGGATTTGTGCAAAAAACCCACAAACATAGATATAATTTATTGATTAACTGTATTTTACGTAGATTTATTCTCCTGCATATTTTTTGTAAAATTCTCAAAATTATTATGAGTTTTCATAAAACAGTGAATCTATAAATCCAAAAATGAAAAAAATTCACAATCAAACAAAACTCAAATTTGTGTTAATTAATAATACAATAATCGTAATATTCTTTCTGCTTGACTGAATTCGTGAATTCGGTCAAAAGCAGAAAATGGCATCAATGGCAGTAATAGCCTGATTTTTGGAACTTTTCTCATAACATATGCAATAATTATGATTTTGTTTGGGTGTATAATTGTTATAATATTGTATATAAATAATTGCTGAAGTGTTAAATTCTATGTGCAAAATATCATTTCTCTCCGCTGCAATACTTTTTGCTGCATTATTTCAAACTCCTGTAAAAGCTCAGTGGACATCAGGCGGACTCCTTGTTTCTGACGGAGTAAATGACCACTACAGATCAAAACAATGCCCGCATCCCTCGGGAGGAATATACACAGCATGGCTTGATATGACCGTTTCAGGAGATGAATACATCGTTAAAATAACTGCATTATGCCCTGATGGAAATATTATTGCAAACTGGCCGGTTGGAGGAATAAACGTTTGCTCAGCTGGTGACCATTATGCTCCTGAAGTTTGCACAACATCTGATAGCTGTGTCATTGTTTCATGGTATGGAATTATTCCTTCACACAGCACTAATGAACATATCTGGGCTCAAAAGTTTTCTGCTGACGGAAATGCATTGTGGAACAGTGGAAATCCGGTGCTGATTTCCCAAACAGACACATTTCATCACAAATACCCAATGCTGGCTGCTGATGACAATGGAGGCGCATACATTGTATGGAACAGATATGACCTGGCTATAAGTGCATCTTCAGTGGATATCATGCTTCATCATGTTCTTTCTGACGGAAGCATGAACACCAACTGGAATAATGAAGGTTGTGCAGTTGCCGATGTGATTGGGACAAGAGAATACTACCCCAGACATATCGTTTCAAATGACAGAAAGAAAATTTATGTTCTCTATGCCCAGGGACTCATTGGGGGCACATCCATGAGAATTCAGAAAGTTTTTTCTGCTGACGGCGTAAAAGATGCGCTGTGGCCTGCTCAGGGAGTAATACTTTCTCCGGGAGGCAACATTTGGGCATCTATTGATAAAGAACAATATCTTTTTATTGACAGTACAGACAAAGCCGTCGCTTTCTGGCTTGAATCAAAACTCAGTGCCAACGGCGAAGTGTACATGCAGAAAATTGACTCAACCGGGAATATTCATCTTGCAAGCGGTGGAGTGCGTGTGGGTGGCACTACAACAGACGGCACAGGATATGTTCATATAATTCAAAACCAGAATAACCAGTACTTTCTTGCCTATAACAACTATACTGTTTGGTATGATATTACTGCAAAAAAAATTGATAATCAGGGCAATAACATTTGGCAGACAATGTATGTAACAACAGACAACAACAGTGCATATCCGTGGATTGCACACAATGACGAAGACGGAATATACATATTTTATAAACGTTTATCTCCTGCCCCAACATCATTGTATGCAATTTCGGTGAATTCAACAGGTCAAATATCAAACGGATGGACATTGTCTGGTAGTGATTTCGGTGGAATTGGAACATACAGCGGTTTCTTTCCGCACCGTGATTTTTCTGTTTCTGCAGGAACTGAAGGCAATGCTTTCGTGGTTTGGAACAGGCTTGATAGTGGACTATACAAACTCTATGCTTGTAATTTATTCCAGTCGGGGCTAAACTGCTCTCCAACTACAGAGATTGAGCAATATAATACCCAACAAATCATCAGTGTTTATCCCAATCCCTTTGATGATTATGTAAATTTCTCTGCTTATGACAACATTGACAATGCAGTTGTTCAGCTCTATGATATCACCGGAAAACTTGTTCTGCAAAGTGAATTTCAGCAACATAACTCCATTGGTACACAAATGCTGAACAAAGGCATGTATTTATATATTGTAAAATCTGAACATCATATTTTACAAAAAGGAATTATTATGAAACAGTAAAATATTAATATTATGAAAAAATACCCCCTTATATGTATGTTTTTACTGCTATTTAGCAGTAATTTTCTGATATCACAAACTGTGGAAGTGTATTCAGAAACATTTAATTCAGGCTTTGGCGGCTGGACCAATACAAATCTATCTTCCCCATGGAATAATCAGATTGATTTTATGGGTGAAACAAACCAATGGTATACAGGAGATGGAGAAAGCGGGATGGCTGCTGGAGTCTGCGGTGCAGCAAATCAGGGAAATCCAACTTTACATATGGGTTGGACTGGAAGTCCTACTGGTGGTGCAGCTTATCATTCAGATGCACAAACCAATAAGCGAATTTCTTCTCCAAACATCAATACAACAGGTTTTACCAATATGACTCTGGGTTTTAACTTTATAGGAAACGGATGTGACACCAGAGACAAGGCATATTTTCAGTATAGTATTGATGGTGGCACCAGTTGGATTAGCCCACCAGGAGCACCAACATCAGCAAATCCTGCTATGGGAACAGGTGGTAGCCTGAACAATCTGAAAGCTCAGGTATGTGGTTCCGGCCAGGGCATGTGGACCAATCTGACTTGGGATTTACCTGCTACCTGTGAAAATATCACTAACCTCAGAATTGCTTTTGTTTGGCAAAATAGTGATAATGTTGCATGTGCTTCAGGAAGCCCAACAGATCCTTCATTTGCAGTTGATAATATTATAATTACTGCACCTGATCTTGTTCCAATCGAGCTATTTTATTTCAACGGAAAAAACGCAGAGAATTCTGTAATGCTTGAGTGGGCCACTGTCAGCGAGCTGAACAATGATTTTTTCACAATTGAAAAAAGCACCAACGGAACTGAGTTTACAGAAATTGCAACAATTGGAGGGGCTGGCAACAGTAATGAAATCAGGCACTATACTTATACTGACAACGATGTTCCGCCGGATATTGTGTATTACCGTTTGAAACAAACTGATTTTGACGGAACCGCCTCATACAGCAAAGTGATTTCAATGGAGATAAATGCACCGCCAGATATTGTTGTGTATCCCAATCCACCGGATGAATATCTGTTTGTTGAGATTTCGGGCATGAAAGGGGAAGTGGTTTTCATTGAGTTTATTGATATGATGGGGCGAAGACATCTTTCACAACAGATGGAAATTGAATACGACAGTCAAACCCTTCCGGTTGCTGTTGATGCACTATCAGGTGGAGGATATGTTCTTCGGATTGTTTCTTCAAAACATATCATTACACGAAAAATCAAAATAAATTAATATATTTGCTCTGTCAATATAATTTTCTAAGGATGAGAAACAGGTTTTTTCTTGCAATAATTATTGCTTTCATTTTGGCTCAAACAACAAAAGGACAGGGAATTGGTATTGCAGATACGATTTTTTCACCTGACCCCAGTTCCATTTTCGAATTACAATCAAGTGACAAAGGGTTGCTTGTTCCCAGAATGACACAGGCACAGAGAGATGCCATTGTAAACCCGGCAACGGGATTAATCATTTTTCAGACAGATATTGAACCATTTTTCTACTATTATGACGGAAGTTCCTGGGTAAAGATGTGTTGCACCACAATTCTCTGCCTGCTTGAAGCCCAGATAACTGCCTCTGATATGGTGACCTGTGCCGGCGACAATGATGGGAGTGCCACAGTGAGCGGAGTGAACGGCACACCGCCATTCAGCTATGAATGGAGTAACAGTGCAACAACATCAACAATAACATCATTACCCCCGGGCACTTATACTGTAACAATAACTGATGCAAATTTATGCACAGCATCGGCTTCTGTTACCATTACAGAACCATCTCCCCTGTCTGTTTTTGCAGGCAGCAACAGTCCTGTGACTGAGGGTAACAATTTGAATCTCACATCAAATGCAGGTGGTGGCACAACACCCTATACGTATGCATGGTCAGGTCCGGGGAGCTGGACTTCAACAGACCAGAATCCGGTGATTCCCAATGCACAGACATCACATACCGGAACTTACACAGTCACTGTGACAGACGCCAATGGGTGTACTGCAAGTGCATCAACTTCTGTAACAGTTCAGGCCTCAGGTTCTCCTCCTGACCCCAATGTTACACCAGGAAATTGCCCATATTTTATGAACTGTCACTGGAATTTTACAATTAATGATGTGGGTGCTGCATATTATGAATTACAGATTGAAGTTGGAGGTGCATGGCTAAGTGCCTGTGGTAGTCCATGGTCATCTATGGGGATTCTGACACCAATATCAGCTGGTGCTTATGAATATTGTGCACTATTATCTTCTTTCGGACATGGTTGTACATGGCCAGGAGGCAATGGCTGGCTTTGCTGTGTTTGGATTAGGTCGTGCAATGGCCCGGGCAATTGCAGCGGATGGGTTCCCATTACTGGCAATTGTATTTCAGGAGCATGCAATTATGTTGAGTCTCCAAGCTGTATAACAAACCTTTAATCAATTAGGCAAAAAATATATGAAACGATTTGTAGCTATAGTCATCTTGTGTATGTTTTGTTACATCATTGCATGGAGTCAGGGCGTTGGGGTTGGCGATGCACTTGTCAACCTTGATCCATCGGCCATACTTGATGTTGCATCAACAGAGAAGGGGATGTTGATTCCCCGCATGAATCAGGCTCAGCGCGATGCCATTGGAAGTCCGGCTGAGGGCTTGCTCATTTTCCAAACAGACAATGACCCTTTCTTCTATTATTATGATGGCAGTATTTGGAAAAAACTGTGTTGTGAGGAACCATGTATAAACAGTTGTACATATACTGACGATTACAGTTCATCAACGGGTTGGACACAAATTGGCACAGGCGTATCAATAGCTGCAGGTGCTGTTGAATTTAACAGTGCTGACAATTTCCCTGACAGGCGCATATACAAGCCATTGGGTTGCAGTTTGGCTGATTGTGGTTCATGGACAGCAGACTTTGACATTTATGTCAGTGGGCAAAACAACGAATCACACCCTGTTTTTGGGTTTACTGCAGGATCAGAAGTTCCGTTTTACAATTACACACTAATGCAGGAATCAGATCAGGATGGTGTATTTGTGTGGATGTCATATATGTGTCCCACAGGCGACAGTCATTTGTCAATAGCAGCAAAAGACGGGACAGCCAGAATGTTCAGTTTCAGCACTTCAACATGTATTGGAATTTCTTTTAACACAACCTATTATTGCCGTTTTCAGCGCACATCACCCACAAATATGAGGCTGAGTGCATTTTCAGATGCGGGAAGAACAATTCATATTGCTGGTTCGCCCATTGATTTTACAATCCCTTCAACGATTACAGGGTTGAATTATATTCAGCACTCAAACTATGAATCACAAACCACACAATGGTTTTCCGGCACAATAGATAATACAAGTATTTATTAATCTCGCTTAAGGGAGTTTATGCAGCAAGAAAAAGGAAGAGATTCAGGATATCTAATTTCCGAAATCATCATATAGGATATTCTCAGGAGGCACTCCCAGATTATCAAGCATTTTTGTGCAGGCATCAAGCATAACTCCGGGTCCGCAGATATAATATTCAATTTCTTCTGGTTCGGGATGATCTTTCAGATAGTTGTCATAAATCACCTGATGAATAAACCCAATATATCCATCCCAGTTGTCTTCAGGTTTGGGTTCAGACAAACCCACATGAAATTTAAAATTCTCAAAATCCTTTTCAATCTTCTTGAATTCTTCTTCATAAAAAAGCTCTCTTTTTGATCGTCCGCCATACCAGAAAGTGGCCTTTCGGTTTGTTTTTCTTGTGTGAAACAAATCAAAAATATGTGAGCGCATTGGGGCCATACCTGCACCACCACCGATGAACATCATTTCTTTTTCAGTTGGTTTAATAAAAAACTCACCGTAAGGTCCTGAAATTGTGACTTTATCACCAGGCTTGAGAGAGAAAATATATGAAGAACAAATTCCGGGATTCACTTTCATGAATGTATTTTTACTTCTGTCCCACGGAGGAGTAGCAATACGGATATTGAGCATGATAATATTTCCTTCGGCAGGGTGACTTGCCATAGAATAGGCTCTGTAGATGGGTTCGGAATTTTTCATTTTCAGATCCCACATTTTGAATGCATCCCATTCATCTCTGAATTCCTCTTCAATAAAAATGTCTTTATAATCCACTTCGCATGGTGGCACATCAATTTGGATATATCCACCTGATTCAAAATCGAGCCATTCGTCATTGGGTAATTTCACCACAAATTCTTTAATAAATGTAGCCACATTTTTATTAGAAACAACTTCACATTCCCATTTTTTGATATTAAAAATTTCTGCAGGCACTTGAATTTTCATATCATTTCTGACTTTCACCTGACATCCAAGTCTCCAATTATCTTGTTGTTCTTTACGGGTAAAATAAATTGTTTCAGTAGGAAGAATTCCACCACCACCTTCGGGCACCTGCACTTTACACATGGCACATGTGCCACCACCGCCGCAAGCTGAAGGCAGAAAAACCCCCTCGGCTGAGAGAGTATTGAGCAAGGTAGTTCCCGGAGAGACTTCAATATCCTTGTCATCATTGATAGTCAATTTAACATTTCCCTGCGGAGTTAATTTTTTTCTTGCATAAAGCAAAACAGAAATCAACACAAGTATAACCAGAAGGAAAGCAGCAACACTTGCAATAATGACTGTAAAATCAACTGCAGCTAAAACAAACAAGTTCTGAATATTCATTTGGTTCAGTATTTTAGTATTCAATTAAATCTTAATTCCCAAAAAACTCATAAAGGCAATACCCATCAATCCAGTGATAATAAATGTAATACCAAGTCCTCTAAGTGGAGCAGGGACCTGAGAATACTTAATTTTTTCACGTATGGCAGCGATACTAACAATGGCAAGCCACCAACCCACACCAGATCCCAGTCCAAAAGAAAAAGCTTCGCCAATATTATTGTATTCTCTTTCCTGCATAAACAAAGATCCGCCAAGGATTGCACAATTTACAGCAATTAATGGAAGAAAAATTCCTAAAGCAGAATAGAGAGGAGGACTAAATTTTTCGATTATCATTTCAACCAGTTGCACCATGGATGCAATGACAGCAATAAACATGATAAACGAAAGAAAGCTCAAGTCAACACTGGTAAAAGATTCACCCAACCAGCTAAGCGCGCCTTTCTTTAATAAATAGTTATTAATCAGATAGTTAACCGGGACTGTAATTGTCAACACAAACATCACAGCCAGTCCCAGCCCACTTGAAGTCTTCACTGTTCGGGACACAGCCAGATAAGAGCACATGCCTAAGAAATAGGCAAACACCATATTATCAATGAAGATTGATTTTATAAAAATATTGAAATAGTCTATCATAACTTCAAGAATTAGCTTTTATCAATTAAATCTTTGTTTCTGTATCTTTGTATCCAAATAATTACACCAACAACAATCAGAGCCATTGGAGGCAGAATCATCATTCCGTTATTAAAATAACCGGCATTGTATGCAGCCTGGGGCACAAGAGGGTAATCCCACAAAGTACCGGCGCCCAATAATTCTCTGAAAAAGCCAACAATAATTAAGATAATACCATATCCTGCAGCATTTCCAAGTCCGTCAAGCAGTGAGGGCCATGGCTTTCCTTGCATAGCAAAGGCTTCAAGACGACCCATAATGATGCAGTTGGTGATAATCAGTCCAACAAATACAGATAATTGCTTACTCACATCGAATACAAAAGCTTTGAGAAACTGATCAACAAGAATGACAAGCATTGCAATAATTGTAAGTTGAACAATTATTCTGATACGAGGGGGTATTGTTTTTCGAAGAAAAGAAGTGGCCACATTTGAAATTGCCATCACAAAAACTACAGATAAAGCCAGCACAACAGAAGGTTTTAGCTTTACAGTGACAGCCAGAGCTGAACAAATACCAAGCACCTGAATTGTGATTGGATTATCCTTATTCAGTGGCTGAGTCAGCAGTTTAATATTCTTTGGGGAGAATAATGGTTCCCTTTTATTATTCGTTGTTGCCATTGTTCATTATTTTTTTAAAATATGGAATATAATATTCGAGATTAGATCTGAGCATGTCGGAAGTTCCGTCACATGTGATTGTTCCTCCGGATATGGCATCCACTCCATGAATCTCAGGAATACTTTTATTATTTTTAACACCACCTTTTACAAGTTTCACTGAAACAAACTCTCCTTCTTCATTAAATATTTTTTTATCAATAAATTGCTTTTGAAACTCTTCTGTTGATATTTCAGCACCAAGTCCGGGTGTTTCTCCTTTATGTCCAAAAGTAACTCCTGCAACAGTATTCAAATCGTCCATCAGTGCTATTGTGCCCCATATTGGACCCCAAAGTCCCCTACCGAGCAAAGGAATCACATAAAGAATCTGATTTTCTTTATTTATAATGTATAGAGGAAGCATTCCTGTTCCTGTTTTTTCAATTGAGTATTGCTGTTCTTTGATATTTATATCAAATGCCCTCACATTGCCTTGTACAAACTTTCCGTCTTTGAATGAAGCAATAACATTTCCTTCCAGATCAAGTACAATTTCTTCCACAACATAGTTTTCATATGTGGCAGGAACATCCTTAGTTTCAACAAATATCTGAGCAGAACCCAGAATATCCTTCATTTTTTCAACTTCAAGATTTCTTTGTTGAAAAGGCTGGAGTAAGGTCGCTGCCAGGGACAGCAATAATGCAACAATGATTACCATCACTGAAGCATAAATAAAAATATATCTGTTGCTGAACATAGCTATTATTTTATTGAATTTGTTGATTTAATGCTTTTAATTTAAGTGCTCTCTTTTTTCTGCCCTTGATATGTGCCTGAATAACATAATGGTCAATAAGCGGAGCCATCACGTTCATAAACAGAATTGCCAGCATCATTCCTTCGGGATATGCAGGATTGACCACCCTGAGCAAAACAGCAAAAACACCTATGAGAAAACCATATATCCATTTTCCAGTGGAGGTTTGGGTTGCACTCACCGGATCAGTAGCCATAAAAATTGCTCCAAAGGCAAACCCTCCGATTATGAGATGATACCATGGAGGCAGAAGCATATATTCATTTGCTCCGAACAGATTAAAAATCCATCCCATAAACAATCCACCAGCAACAGTTGCAATCATAATTTTAATGCTTCCCACTCCAGCATAAATCAATATGAAAGCACCTAAAAGAATTGCTATTACAGAAGTTTCACCCACCGAACCAGGGATAAATCCCAGAGTCATATCCAATACTGAGGGCAAAGATTCTGTCTGTCCGGATGCAGACAATGCCAATGGAGTGGCACCTGATACTGCATCGGGCTTGTCAACAATCCAAACACTATCTCCTGACATTTGAGCAGGATAGGCAAAAAACAAAAAAGCTCGTGTTAGCAATGCAGGATTCATAATATTCATTCCTGTGCCTCCAAATACTTCTTTTCCAAAAATGACTGCAAACACTGTTGCTACAGCCACCATCCACAATGGTGTGGTGGGAGGCACAACAAGAGGTATTAACATTCCCGAAACCAGAAACCCTTCATTTATTGAATGTCCACGAATCTGTGCAAAAGTAAATTCAATTGCAAGACCTGAAACATATGACACAATAATTAATGGCAGAACCTTCAGAAATCCGTTCCAGAATATTGTAAGATATCCCATCTGGGAAATGACATCCTGCCAGGTTTGTCCCTGAAACATTGGTCGTGCCAGATAATGCTGAACTCCAACATTAAAAATACCAAAAATCAAGGCTGGCATAAGTGCAACAACAACAACTATCATTGTCCTTTTCAAATCTATGCTGTCTCTGATATGCGCTCCCCTTTTTGTTACATGATCAGGAACAAAAAGAAATGATTCAAACCCGTCAAAAACACTATGCAGAAAATATAATTTGCCGCCCTTCTGAAAATTGGGTTTCACTTTGTCAAGAATTCTTCTTAATGGTTTCATAGCTTGAAACTGTATTATTTACTAGTTAGTTTCTTTAATCATAAAATCAATACCCTCCCGAACAATTGCCTGAGATTCAATTTTTGAAGTGCAAATAACTTCACATAATGCAAAATCCTCTTCAGAAACCTCATAAATCCCAAGTTGCTCCATCAGCTCAAAATCTTTCACTATCATGGCTTTCAGCAACTGAACAGGCATGAGTTCAAAAGGAAATACTTTTTCATATTCTCCTGTCATCACAAATGCTCTCAACTCACCATGTTTGTTTGTATCAAGTGTATATTTGCGATTTTTAAACATCCATGCAAAAAAAGTACGCGAAAGACTGAACTTTTTAAAACCTGGATTTGCCCACCCCAGAAACTCGTAATAGTTTCCTTCAGGTGCAGATGTAATCATTGTATCATAAAATCCCAAAAAACCATCTTTTTCAATATGCTTTCCAGTAAGAATATTGCCTGAGATAATACGAACATTGTCATTTTTAAGATTATTTTTTACCATCTCAGAAACACATGCACCAACTATTGTTTTGAAATAATATGTGTTTTCAAATTCAGAGCCTGCGCAAACTCCAATTCTAGTCATATCAAGCTTTCCGGTTAAAAACAATTTTCCAACTGAAACAACATCCTGAGGATTTATATACCAAATAAGATCACCGCTCATGATTGGGCTAATGTGATGGATCTGAACCCCCACATTGGAAGCAGGATGAGGTCCGTAAAACTGGTTAATCTGAACATGTTTTGTTTGCAAAAACAATTCAGGAACACCCATCCCGGGATGCACATTCAGATGAATTAACCCTGAAGTGAGTTTTTTTAGAGCATTGATCCCTGTTTGAAATGCTTCTTTATCATGGTTTTCCATAACAAAATTCATATCAGGAGCCAATGGAGCAGTATCAAAACCAGAAATAAATATTGCATCGGGGACCTGCTCAGGATTGGCAATAATTGCAAAGGGGCGTTGACGAATGGATGGCCACAAACCTGCTTTCAGTATCTTTTCAGCAATCTTTTCCCTTTCTGATTTTTCAGGATCTTCTGCCCCAAAATCAATGGATGTCATTTTTCCGTCAGCTTGTATTATAATGTGTTCAAGAAGTCTCTTATCACCACGACGGATATCAATCACTTCACCACTGACAGGAGATGTTAGAACAATCTTTTCATTTTTCTTATCCATTACAACAGGGGTCCCTGCCTGAACAATATCTCCCTGGGCAACTAGGAGACGGGGGTGCAGTACTCTAAAATCACAAGGCTGAACGGAAAAAGTGTTAGAAATATAATGTTCTATTCTTTGTTCAGCAGTACCATTAAGCTTAATATTTAACCCCTTTTTGATTTTTACAATTCTGGTCATAAAAAATTTATGTTGATTGAGTTGGCAAATGTAAAAAAAATTTTATATTTATTTAAAAAAATCCTGACAATCACGTTGCAAATGTAAAAAATTATTACTTATTCTTGTATTTGTTTATGTATTTGCATTTTTATTTTTACAATTTGTAAATTTGAATATTACAGAAAAAATATTTCTTTGATGAAAACCGAAGTGATTAAAAACACAAACATGTTGATTTTACTAGCATTATCGCAAACATAAATAAATTCATGTTCAGATTGCTGAATTTGAACGGCAATAATTTGGTGGTGGTCCGGTATTGGAAGTAATTTTACCACATCAACCAATAAAAATATAAAAGTAATGAAAACAAAAAAAACCACAATCATCATTATATTCATTATTCTATTGCCTTTTCTTACTGCAGCTCAATGGGTATCATATAATATTGACGGAAGCGGATTCAGGGTAGAATTTCCGCAAAAGGCAACAAATACATGCGTTAATCCTACAGAATGGGAAGTATGTTTAACTTGTGAATCTAGTATGTTTACTTATGATTTTAGATACAACAAAACCTCAATTACAGGTTCAAAACCAAACGACAAGGAAATTGAGGAGATATTATTGTCTGCAATTGAGACATATGCATCAGAAAGAAACTTCCATATCAAACGCAATGAGCCCATAAATCTCAAAGACTGGGAAAACGGAGGGAAAGCATTGCAGATAGAAATGGAAACTTTTGGATTAGTTCATGAGTCAACAAACTTAGAAGGTACTACAACTACAGTAATATGCAGATCACATAAGTGCAGGGTCAAAGCATTTTATTATGAAACCCACATTTTCGTACTGGCAGTGTATTCCAGCCCTGAATTACCTCCATTAAAAACAGTGTTAAAGTTTTGGAATTCATTAAAAAAACAATAACCCTATAAATCGAATAACTATGAAATCATTAAACAAAATTTTATTCTCACTCATGTTTGTTAATTTATTTGGTCTCTTGAGTCTGAATGCTCAATGGGTAACATATAAAATTGTTAACAGCGGGCACAGTATTAATTTTCCTTCTGAACCTGAAAGCATATCATCTCCTAATACTTCCATGTTTGTTTTTCAATCAAATATTGGATCACTTATTTATGAGGTAAGATATATTGCTTACAATAATAGTGGAGGAGAAGTTTCAGAGCTAGAGATAAACAATCGGCTTGAAAAAGCAATTGATGATTACAACAAACACACAAACAGTTCAACAGTTCAAAAATCTGACATGTTTGTTTGGAAAGAAGGACATTCAAAAACAGCTAAATCTGAAGGTCCAAATAACCTGAAGGCAAATCTGAGAGCATATTATGTGGGGTTTAAGTTGTTTTTGATTACTGTCTCCAACAGACCCGACTACCCTCATCCCAGACATGTAACAAATTTCGTTAATACCTTTCAACAAATAGAACAATAATCCTTTAATCTTTAAAAATCAAAATTATGAAAACAATCACACAATTCTTAAAAATCATTCTTATTGCAATGATTATGTTATCGCTGAACAATAACGCAGATGCACAGTGGGTTAGACAAACAATTTGTTCTGCTGGCTGGTCTGTGGAATTTCCGGCAACACCTGTTTCAGTAACCCCTGCACATCCATGGACAGTTAAATGGGAACAGGTTGTTACAGGAAAACCTCTTTTTGAAGCCCGCTATTATGACAATGGCAGTTTAATAAGAAAGGGGCCTGCCCAAACAAAGGCCATCAACAACGCGATTAACACTTATGCATCTGAAACAGGAGGCACAATAGTTCACAGAACTACTGTTGCCCCATGGAAAGGTGGAAGTTCAGCAATTGCTGATATTGAGATACCTGCTGCAAACAAAAAAATTAAAGTCAGAATTTCTATTTTCAATGACAAAGAGGTTATACTTCTTGCTATTACAAACAAACCTGATTTTGTTACTGCTGCTATTGCTGACAAATTCTGGAACTCATTAACTCCCTAATTATACCAACAAATATTTAATAATCAAAAAAAATCGAATTATGAAAACAATCACAAAAATTTCAAAATTATTCATCTTAGCGATGATTGTATTTGCATTTAACCAAAATGCCAAAGCATGGGGACCATTTCCAATTCCGGGAACAAGCTGGACTATTGAATTTCCTTCTGCACCAAGACCAGGAGCTGCTGTTGGACCATGGACTGTATATTTTCATAGTGCAGCCGGACATCCAACATTTGAACTTCGATATCACAAACTACCCGCTCCGGGGCTTACAAGACCAGGAGCAGTGAACTCTGCTTTAAACACAGACATTAATGATTATGCTCGTGAAATCAATGGCACTGTAATGCGCACTGTTGCAGCTCACAACTGGAAAGGAGGAAGGTCAATGATTGCTGATATTGAAAGTCCTAACAGAAAAATGTATGTAAAAGTCAGAGCTTTTATTTTCAACAATCAGGAAAAATTCATGATTGTTGTACATAACCTGAATGTTTATCCACCTGTAACCGAGGTTGACAAATTCTGGAACTCACTTAAACAATAGGTGATATTTTAATATCCACAACCAAAGGGGCTTGCAGCAAAAACTGCAGCCCTTTTTAATAAATTCAAAAATAAAATTTTATATATATTTGCAGCTAATTCAAGTACATTGATTTAAAATACAGCTATAAAGAATTCACTAAAACCTTGATTTTTTCACAAACTTCAAGTTTTTCATCAAATATAGTTGCGACTTCAATAAAGAACAATAGAATTACAAACCCTAAAATTGAAAACAAATGAAAAAAATCACAACCTTTTCAAAGATCATCATCTTTTTAATGATTCTGTTTGGTATTAATCAAACATCTGATGCACAGTGGACCAAAGTAACCATATCAGGAAGATGGTCTATTGAGTTCCCCAGTAGTTCCACAACCACTCTTCCCGGAACAGGGGCTTGGCCTGTAATAATCTCTCATAGCTCTGCCGGTCATCCAACTTTTGAAGTTAGATACCACAAACTTAAAGGAAAACCAATGGATCTGACACTGATTGATGCTGCTCTGGACACAGATCTGAGAGATTATGCAACTGAGGTTGGAGGAACTGTTGTAAGAACTGTTGCACCGCATGACTGGAAAAAAGGCAGATCAATGGTTGGTGATATTGAAAACCCAAACCAAATGAAAGCCAAAGTAAGAACTTTTATTCATAAGGGAAATGAAAAGTTTATACTAATAATTCACAATCAGGGATCCTACCCTCCTGTTATTAGTGTTGAAAGGTTTTGGAACTCCTTAACACCTTAAGGGTAAATTTTTATCATCCACAACCAAAGGGCTTGCAGCAAAAACTGCAGCCCTTTTTTCATTCTAAATACACAATTTTTCTGTAAGTTTGCACAAAAAACAAAATGACTCTCATTTCATCAATATCAGGAATCAGGGGTACAATTGGTGGCAAACCTGAACAAAATCTCACTCCTGAAGACATTGTCAGGTTTACAAAAGCCTTTGCCTGTTTTATCAAACAACATTCACAAAAAGAAAATCCTTCGGTTGTAATTGGGCGCGACTCCAGAATATCAGGTCCTATGGTTGAATCATTAATCACCGGAACACTTTCTTCCATGGGAATTCATTCCGTTTGCCTGGGACTTACAACAACACCCACAACCGAAATGGCAGTCATCAATCTGCAGCTTGACGGAGGTATCATTATCACTGCCAGTCATAATCCAGCTCATTGGAATGCAATGAAACTGCTCAACAACAAAGGAGAATTCCTCAACAAAGACGAAGGAATTGTGTTTGAATCTTTTTTGAAAGACAACAACTCAGAATATGTACAGTATGATAAACTGGGACAAATCATTCACCGAACAGACTTCGTGAAAGAACATATTGATGCAATACTGAAATTGCCACTTGTGGACCCAGATGCAATCAAAAACGCCAGATTTACTGTTGTGGCAGACACAATCAATTCGGCAGGTGCAGTTTCGGTTGAACCTCTTTTGAAAGCTCTTGGTGTTGAAAACATTCATATAATTAACCAGGAACCAACAGGGTTGTTTGCTCACAATCCTGAACCACTGCCCGAACATCTTACAGAACTTTCACAGTCGGTTGTGAAACACAATGCTCATCTTGGAATCGCAGTTGATCCTGATGTTGACAGGCTTGCACTGGTGATGGAAGACGGCAATATGTTTGGAGAAGAATACACTCTTGTTGCTGTTGCCGATTATATTCTGAAACATACACCCGGAAATACAGTGTCAAACCTCTCTTCAACCCGTGCACTAAAGGGTATAACTGAATCATATGGACAACAACACAATTCTTCTGCAGTGGGCGAAGTGAATGTTGTTGAAAAAATGAAAGCAACCAGTGCTGTAATTGGTGGTGAAGGAAACGGTGGTGTCATTTATCCTGAATCTCACTACGGTCGTGATGCCCTTGTGGGTATTGCTCTTTTTCTTACCCATCTGGCCAAAACCAAGCAAAAAATGACTGAATTGCGTGCCACATATCCCGATTTTTTTATTGCAAAACACAAAATTTCCACAGAGGGTAAATCAATAGATTTTGAAACCATCAAAGAAAAAATAAAAAATCAATATGCCCAATGCAACTTTGATGAAACCGACGGACTGAAAATGATTTTTCCTGATGAAAACTGGGTGCATCTCAGAACTTCCAATACTGAACCAATTGTGAGGATTTATTGTGAAAGCATCGATAAAAATGCTGCCGACGGACTGGCTTCAGAAATAAAGTCTGCCATACAAACAATCATTTAATTGCTGAGACCATGATTTATCTTGACAATGCAGCAACAACAATTCCCGACCCTGAGGTCATTGACATCATGGCCACAGTGATGAATAATTTTTACGGCAATCCTTCATCATCTCATCAGGCGGGAGTTGAGGCAAAAACAATTATTGAAGAATCGCGCAAAACAATTGCCGACCTATTGAATTGTCAACCAGATGAAATTATTTTTACATCGGGAGGCACTGAAGCCATCAATATGGTATTCTACAATATTTCCATGATGCATAATATTGAACAAATCATCACTTCAACATTGGAACATCCAGCTGTTTTGCATTCGATTGACCACTTTGGGCTGGCAGAAAAGACTGAATTTGTGAATATACTTCCCGATGCCACACCTGATTTGCAGCACCTTGAGCAACTACTGTCTGCAAAAACGAAGTCTTTTGTTGCACTTATGCATGTAAACAATGAGTGTGGTTCAATTGCAGATGCTGAACAAATCGGGGAGCTTTGTAAAACCTACAATTCGTTGTTTCTTTGTGATACTGTGCAAAGCATAGGAAAGATCCCTGTTGATTTTGAAAAAATCAATGCTGACTTTGCAGCCTGCTCGTCGCATAAATTTCATGGACCCAGAGGAATGGGTTTTCTTTATAAAAAACGCTCTCATAATTTTAAACCACACACTGTTGGTGGCGGACAGGAAGGCGGCTTGCGTTCGGGCACTGAAAATACTGCATCCATTGCCGGACTATGCAGAGCTCTGGAAATTGCCAATGAGAGCATAGAGAAAATTCTGAACAGAACAGGAGATATAAAATCAACGCTAATTTCAAAAATTGAAACAGAAATCCCCCAAATACGTTTTGCTGGAGAAAATAAAAGAACCATTCCTCACATTTTAAGTATTGCAATACCGGAAAATGAACAAAGCATCCATATACAGGAACGACTTAATCAGGCAGGGTATGCGGTTTCGGTCGGAAGTGCCTGTCATGCCAATCCCAAACAATCAACACTCCTGAATACAATTGGACTACAAAATTATTTTCCTTTGCGGGTATCTTTTGGAAAATTTACAACTGCAAAAGAAGTTGATGAGTTTGCTACAGAGTTTATAAAAACCTATAATTTAACGAGATAACTTTTTATAAAGCTTTGAAAGTTTATACACAAATTTTAAGAGCAAAGCTCTTCTTCCTGGCGGAAAAAGGAGAATAAAATACAACAGACCTTGCAAAAGTGCTGAATAGAATGCCCATAATATTTGAAAGAAAAACAAATAAAAAGGCTTTGGAATTTCAGAACTTACGTATCCAAATTGTTTCATTTTGGCTTCTGCAACATATTCAATTTTGGAGATTTCTGAAGGTTTGAGCTCTGTTTTCCATTTTTCAGCATGTTGTTCTGACATTGGAGCTGAAAGCGAAGAGTGATATTGAAGTGCCATTGGCCTGTAATCTTCTTTCACTCCTTCAGGTAAGTATTTATAAAAATTTAGCATTTCGTCCTGAAAATCAAGTTTGAGAAACTGGCAGATGTTTGATAATTCTGAAGTTGGATTAGCTACCAGTTGTTCATATTTAACCAAAAGAGTTCTTTCAGGATACTTTTTTCTGAATTTAAGAATATTACGAATCAACTTTTTCCATCTCAACGCCTGAAGAATTGGAGATGCAGCCTCAAAATCAAACCTTTTTAAAGACGCATACTGTGCACGTGGATCTCTCACCAGGAAAATAAACTTTGCTGATGGAAATTTCTTCAAGAGAATTCTAATAAAAAATGAGTACACAGGATTTTTATCTCCAACAACCAATGGGGGCTCATCTAACCTTGAGGAATAACACTCAGAAAGTACAATGGAAAATGCCTGTTCAAATGCTGTAACCTCCTGATTAAATAGCTTTTGCCGTACCAACTCTTCATTTAATCGCAACAACTCAAACAATTTATTTTTATGAGATTGAAATGCCAGAATATTATTGAAAAATTGTGTTTTCTCCTTATCAGCAACCAACTTCTGAGATGTTGATAATCTCATAACATTGAGAAGAAAAGGGTATTCAGGTGGCACGATAATTTTATCATGCGTATCAAGCAAGCTTCGGAGCAATGTGGTTCCCGATCTTGGTCTTCCGATAATAAAAAACAAAACAGGCTGCGGATTCATTATAATCTTTTGATTATGCGTGTGTACAAAAGTAATTCAAAATAATTATCTCCTTAATACATTTCATCTTTCAACAACCAATTAAGAATTGCCTTTCTAAAAAAAGAAATTCTAAATCAAACCAGATAAGATTTATTCCCATATTCATATACATATTCAACATTAGAAATAGTATCTGAGTTCATATCAGTTTACAAAAACACAAATTAATCATCAAAAACACAAATGCAGGTTCAAATTGCTGAATTTGGACATACATTATTTGTTTATAAATACTTTACAATACTACTTTTACAAAAACAAACGAGAGAAAAGTATTAATAAATTAAAACCACATTTATTATGAAAAAAATTACATTATTCATCCTTGTGACAATATTCATCACACAGGTTCAGGCACAACTAAGCGGGACATACTCCATAGACCCGACACAGCCAACAGGAGGCACCAATTATGCAAGTTTTACAGATGCCATTACTGATTTGAATACCCAGGGAATTTCAGCAGCAGTGAATTTTCTGGTAGCAACCAATGAGGTTTTTTCTGAAACACCACCTGCAATTGAGACAACAGGAACAGCAGCTAATCCAATTACTTTTATAAGGTATGGAACAGGAGCCAATCCCGTGATAATCCCAACTGGCTCAGGATCAGGAAATCAGGCAGCCATTCATCTTAAAGGTTCTGATTACATCACATTTGACGGCATTGACATTGATGCTTCAACAGAACTTACACATGAATACGGTTATTATCTTCATTCCCAGACAGGAGACGGTTGCAAGTTCAATACAATTAAGAATTGTGTTATTAAACTCAACACACTCAACACATACACAAGAGGTGTTTATAGTTACTCATCATCATCATCCGTCAGCGAAACAAACTCAAATAATTTATTTTCAAACATTGAAGTATACCACAGCACATATGGATTTGTAATAACAAACGTCAGTGGCACGGGGGGAATTTATGAGCAAGGCAATACCATTGAAAACTGCAAAATTGGCAAATCAAGTTCAATCAATTTCTTAACAGCAGGAATTTACTTCACAAACCAACAAAATTTAACCATTGCTTCAGTGGAAATTGACAGTATTTCAGGACCAAGTGGTGTCTATGGAATTTTTTCAAACATGGGAGATGATCAGACTTTTGAAGTCATCAACTCTACAATCAGCTACCTGAATGTAAAAGATTCTGCGTCTGTGAGTTCATGTTACGGAATTAGCATAAGCAAAGGACTAACGGGGACAATATCAGGCAATACAATTACAAATATTGATGCAGTTACAAACAACTCTACAGCAGGTATTTATCTAACCAGTATAACGGGAAAGTTTGAGATATCATCAAACACAATTTCGGCAATTACAACAGCTGACACAGGTAGCAGCAGAAGAGCAACCGGAATTTACTTCAGTGGTTCGGACACAGTGTATATTGCCAACAACATGGTCAGTGGTATCTGTGCCCCAAAAAATCAGGCAATTAACAGCAGTGCAGGCATAATGACTGGTGGGAGTGCAAAGATATTCCTATGGTACAACACCATATATATTGACTGTACTCCGCTGATTAGCGACCATTACTCAACAGGCACCTATATGTCTACCAGTGACACTATTGACGTGAGAAACAACATTTTTATCAACAATTCTGATGTTTCTACAAATGGGATATATGCCATTGCGTTTCAGAAAACATTAACAACAATCATGTCACAAGAGAGCAACAACAACATCTATTACGCAGGAAATCCAGGGAGCAAGAACATTCTTTTCCGTTCGGGAGGCACCAATTATCAGACTCTGGCAACATATCAAACAGCAGTATCTCCCATTGACAGTAACTCCTATACAGAAGATGTTCAGTTTTTCTCCAATATTTACCCCTATAATCTTCATGTTGATCCTGCTTATTGTACAGAAGCTGAGGGCAATGCCACCCCAATTTCTTATGTCACACATGACATTGACAATGAACCACGACATCCGGGAAGACCAGATATTGGTGCTGATGAATTTGCAGGGATTGTTGTTTTTGCAGATGCAGGACCTGACTTCAACATTTGTGGTTTTAACCATCCATTGAACGGAAATGACCCAACAGGACTTGGAGGCACAGGCGAATGGACATTGATAAGCGGAACCGGAACAATAGCAAACCCAAACAGCCACAACACGACTGTAAGCGGATTATCAATAGGGGCCAATGTATTCAGATGGACTGTAACAGTAAGCGGCTGTGAAGCATGGGATGAGAGAACAATTACAAACTGGGCAACAACACTGGCAGATGCAGGACCAGATCAGGATGTTTGCGATGCTTATGTTATCATTCAGGGATCAGAACCCACAACAGGAGAAACAGGAGAATGGACGGTTGTGAATGGAACCGCAACAATTAATAACCCATACGATTTTGCAACAGATGCAATAAATCTTTCATCAGGTCTGAATACTTTCAGATGGACAATCTCAAACTCATATTGCCAGCACAATGATCTGATTGATATTTTCTATCATCCTGTAACAAACATCACACAACAGCCAAACAGTGCCAATTTGAATCCAGGAGATAATGCTACATTTATCATTGCTGCAGAAGGGTCAGCCCTTGCTTATCAATGGAGAAAAGACAATACTCCTCTGACTGACGGAGGAAATATAACAGGAAGCAACACCAATACGCTTATGATAAACAATATTCAAACCACTGACATGGGAGCATATGATTGCATTGTATCAGGTATTTGTGGAAACGACACATCTGATTTGGCAATACTGTCTGTGATTACATATATCAATGAACTGTATAAGGGTAATGTTCAGGTTTATCCCAATCCTGCCAGCGAAAACATACAAATTTCATCAGTTAAAACTATTGAAAACATTGAAATTTGTGATGCAACAGGAAGAGTTATTCATTTTGAGGAAATCAATAAAACCAACATAGTTTTGTCTGTATCTCATTTGTCATCAGGAATTTATTTTCTAAATATTCGTTTCAGAGAATCTATAGAAACTAACAGGATAAAAATTCTCATACAATAAAAAAAATGCAAAAAAATATCCAGAAAAATGCTTTGATGAAAGTTTCATCAAAGCATTTTTATATTTTTGCACAAACTAAAAAATAAAATGCTACGACCAATCACCATTTTGTATCTGATTGCTGTGGTCATGTTTCGTGCTCATTCTCAGGAACCAAATCTCATAAATGCAATCAGCACAAGTTCATCTGTTGAAGAATACTATTTGCTATTGGGAAACTACTACAAAAATTCAGACCCCGAAAAATCATTTCATTTTTATCAAATCAGTCTTCAACATGCAAATGTCCATGCAAATACATCAATAAAAGCAGATGTATATTCATCAATGGGGGAATCATATATGCACCGAGCGCGATATGACACTGCATTACATTTCTACAATCAGGCCTTACCACTATATTTTAAGGCTGGTAATGACACTGGTATTTCAACTGTCTTAAATAACATTGGGGCATTATTCTATTATCAGGGGGAATTTGAAACAGCAATTGACTATTTTAAAAAGGTATTAATTGTTGAGCAAAATCTTGGTGAAAAAGAAGGATCTGCAACCACACTGAATAACATCGGGGCTATTTATTCATTAAAGGGAGATTATGCCAATTCAATCTCTTATTATGAAAAATCACTTGAAATGAAATTATTACTCAAGGATGAAGAAGGGATTGCCTATGCATACAACAACATCGGATATGTTTATGATATGATGGGTTATTTTGAAAAGGCAATGGAGTATTATATGAATGCCCTGGAGTATTGCGACAAAGCTGACAACAAGCAACTCAAAGGAGTTCTGTATAATAATATTGCCAGCATATACAGACAATGGAAAATGTATGACAAAGCGTTGGAGTATCATGACCTTTCACTTACCATGAAAGAAGAAACTGACAATACTTTGGGGATTGCACATTCATTAAACAACATCGGTCTGATTTATCAGGACAAGGGGGATTACAATGAGGCCTTAAGCTATTATCTTGCAGCAAAAGATATGTTTGAAAAAAACAAAAACAAAAATGGAATAGCAACTTTATGCAATAACCTGGGCAGTGTAAATATTTTACTTAATAAACCTCAACAAGCAAAAGAATATTTGAATCAGGCTCTCTTAATTTCTGAAGAAATCAATTCACATTATGGAATTTTAAAATCATATCTCAACTTTGGGAAGCTCTATTCACACCTCAAACAATACACTATTGCTGAGCAATATCTCAACAGAATTAATGACTACGACCAAAACCATGTTGAAAGCGAATTACAACTTCAGGCATTACAGGAGCTGATTAAGATTTATGAAGCAACCGGAAATTATCAGAAAGCATTATCAACATTCAGGCAACTTGAAAACAAGAAGGATTCATTATTTAATGAAACCACGCTGAAACAATTTTCAGAGATTCAAACATTGTATGATGTTCAGGCAAAAAACAATCAAATTATCCTTCTTGAAAAGGAAAATCTGGTACAAAAACTCACAACAGAAGCTCAAAGCTCCAAACTAACCAGAGAAAGAAACCTTCGATATTTTTTGATTTCCGGATTTATCCTTACAATTATTTTTATTACAGTTTTATCCTTGCTCTATAAACAAAAACAAGAATCATACAAAGTTCTGATGAAAAAGAACCTTGAGTTAATTGGAGCAAAGCCCATTGACAATATGATGAATATGGAAAATATGGATATTCAATTTGATTCAGAATATTCAGATCAGGAAAAATACTCCAAGTCCACATTATCAAATGAACAAAAGGCAAATTTTCTCTCACAAATTGAATCTATTATAAATGATTCCAAATCATTTCTCAATGCTCAATACACAATTGAAGACATGGCAAGTGAAATCGGAACAAACAGAAAATATTTATCTCAGGTAATAAATGAAACATACAAAGTAAATTTCAGCAACTTCATCAATGAATTACGAATTAAAGAGGCTTGTAAAATGCTGGCCAATCCATCATATAAACATATGTCACTTCAGGGAATTGGAGAAACCGTTGGATTTCACTCAAAAGCAAGCTTTAACACAGCATTTAAAAAATTTACAGGACTGACACCCTCGTACTTCCAAAAGTCAATTGAGCAATAGTAGTCTAACCATTTCAAAGTAAGGTGATGTATGTATGGATTCTCAAACATTCATATCTGAGTTGTTCAGATTGCTGAATTTAGACTTCAAAAATTTGTTTCAGGTGATAATCCCATTGTAATTTTACAACATAAACATTAAAAAATAAAAAATCATGAAAACACTAATTGTAATTTTAATTCAGGCTAGCATTATTCTCAATGTAACCGCTCAGGAACAAACCTCTTCAGAAACAGAACTGCCCACTGAAGTGGTTGATGTATTAAATGCTTATATTCATATCCTCACAACATCTGAAACACTTGATGAGTGCGCTGACAGATTTTTGGCAATAGCTGGTGGAGGATTAGTGAATCCTGCAGGAACAAAACTAAGAGAAAGCGTAAAACCCTACAGCCTGAAGAAAGACTTTGAAAACATTAAGTTTTATACTGTACCTGTGAATGTTGTGAGAGTTGTAAAATCTCAAACCCAGATGACAGGCTATGGGGCATCTGCCATTGCCGGAGATGTTTACAAAATTTTTATTGCAAAAAAAGACGGAACTCAGCCTGCACCTGTTCAAATTGTTTTTCCAAAAGAACATCCATCAATCAGCACACCAAAAATCACAAACATTGGAAGTTTCTGATGTAAGTTATCTTTCATAAAAAATGAATTCTATTTCAAAAAATCTTACTGAAAAGGTTTTTTATATAGCGTTTGTCATGTGAACTCATGTCAAACGCTATTCAATTTAAAAGCATAAACAATAACATGAAACAAACAGTAATTATTTCACGATACTTATATTATTCATACATTGCAATTCTTCCATTGCTTTGTTTTGTTTTCTTTTATCTTGATAAAAACCTGTGGAATGAGTGTGTGAAAATTCAGCACCAATATACAATTATAGGGTTTTCCGGAGAATATCTACTGCGGTTTTTTACTTTTGTTTCAATTTTCCTTTCAGGGATACTTGCACACTATTACATCCAAACAACAAAAATACCAGCCAATATTTATGCAATACTATTTATGCTTTTTGATGGTCCTTTCTTTGTTTTCATCGGCAACCTTGACAACAGTCATTTTGCCATGTCAGAATTCCTTATTGCAAATTTTACAATTGAAAACACTGGTCTGCTGATGGCTTTAATTTACATCATAGTTCGTAAGAAAACCAGTTCAGACTATAATGTTGAAACCAAACACATCGCTTCTGCAGTTGTTCTTTGCATACTGGTGCTGGTATCTTACTATACAGTTATTACATTCCGGTTTTTTCTAAGTCAGTCTTTGCTTTTTCAAATCCCATTTTATTTTGGTTTTGTCACTACCGTTATTTCACACATTGCACTCATAGAGAAACGCACAAGAATTGAAGCACTTTCAGAAGCAACGAAAGAACAGAAAAAAATGACAAAATTTGCCAGTGTAGTATTGGTAACTATATGGATTCTTATGATTGTTGCAGCAGTTATCTAGCCTTGCACAATTGTCATGTGGAGTATCATCGATTTATAATAATCTTTTCTGAGAAACACCCAGATTCAGTTTGAAACAGCAGTATATAGATTCCATTTGGGAGATGACGAACATCAAATTCACATCCATAATCACAAAACTCCAGTGTTTGAATAAGTTGTCCATGAAGTCCCAGCAATGAAATTTCTCCAATTTTTTCATTGTTAGACTCAATTCGAATAAAATCCATTGTGGGATTTGGATAAACAATCAAATTTGAATTAATTTCAGGAGTTGAGTGTGTGGGATTATCCAAGATCGCCTGCACAAGAAAGTCATCAAAATAAAACCCATCAGCATTGGTCCAAAAGTCTGACACCAACCTGAACCTGAATTTTATATTCTGTCCAAGCCACTGCTGAAGATCAATTTCTTCAAGCACCCACTGTCCCTGAAATCCATCATACAAAGGTTGTCCCTGGTCCTGATATGTTGTACCATCTACAGTATATCTACCGCACAATGGATTCCAAGTAGTTCCATTATCAGAAGAAACTGAAAACTGAACAAAATCATATGACTTTTCAATGTCCCATTTTGCAAAAAAAGAAACTCTTGCTGCAACTGCATCAGACAAATTAATGGATGAAGTTGTTGTAATACTACGTGATGTATTGTTTGGATAAAAACCTCCAGGGGAATCAGTGATAGATGAAGGAGCTGAAACATATTGTGAAGTTGTTGTTGCCCAGTTGCCTGTCCAGCTGGCGAGGTCAGAGCAATCATCTTCAAATAAAACTACAGACTCTCCGTAGATCTTTGTTATTGTATCAAAGTTTGAATAAAACCCGTTATTGAGTTCAATCACAAACTTCACTATATCTCCGGGGCTAATGGTCGCCCCTAAGGTATATCCTATTGAATCGGATTTAGTTTCAAGTAGGGTCATTCCGTTAAAGGCAACAGGAGTTCCTGCAGAAATCACATTTTGCAGTGGATGAAGTGTAACTGTGAAATCGCCACTACCATGCATTCCCAGGCGTTGTATATCAAAATAGAGTTTTTGATTTTGTCCAAATATATAAGAATCTGTTTTGTCAGTCACTTCGGCATAACACAACGCAAAACGAGCTGCATACAAATTCATTGCCATATAATTTTTTGAAATATCAATTATGCGAGAAGGTGCCGGCCAAAATCCGTCCTCAGCATTTCCGGCTTCAGGTCCCCACGCTATAATTTTATCCTTTGTGGCCTGTTCTCCATAATACCAGTCGAAAGAACCACCGTTGGCATTATAACCAATAGTCTGATATGCAGTACCAAAGGCAAATTTATTTTCAGACACCAGAAATGAGGAATACACATCATACAAAACAGAATCAGCACATTTTTGATTAATATAACCCCATGGATAAAGTAAAACATCTGAATATGTATGATAATCCAGCAATAAAGCAGGTTCAATTTGCTCACATAACCATTTCACTGCCTGGGTTTCTGATTCAGAAAAAGCTGAGGGACCACGATAAGTATCTGTTGAAGGATTTGGAGATGAACCAACATCATCATAGCCCCACATAAAACCGAAGTTTCTGTTTAAGTCAACCCCATATGAACCTCCGCTGTTATTTCTTCTGTTTTTTCTCCACATTCCTCCACCCGATGGGTTTGTTTGTCTGTTATATTCATACCCGTCAGGATTTGCACATGGTATGAAATACAATTCCGCGTTATCAAGCAGATATTGAATCTCTGCATCAGAACTATAATTTTCAAGTAAATACCACATATAAAAAAACAGCTGCTGCATTCCCATTGGTTCGCGTGCATGAACAAGTGACTGATAATAAACTTTTGGTTCATTTTCTTGAATATCCGGATTTTTTGAAATTTTAACATAATATAAACTACGGCCGTTATGTGTTGTAAAAGCACTGATTGGTTGTCTGACAGAAACCAGTGCCGGAAATCGGGCACGCATTGAATCAAGTTCTTCATAAATTTCATCAAGAGTAAAGAAACCTCCCATGCTTCCTGTTGAAAAATTTAGTGGTACCGCATAATCAAAACCGGGGTCACAGTTTCTAAAGCCCGATTTTTCTGATTCATCATTACTTCTGTTTACATAAAAAGCTGAAATATCATTAACGAGCACTTCGAAATTTATTTCATTTTCCTGAAGAATATGCATTATGCTGTCAGGTATTTCAGTAATAAAGTATGCGTTTTTTTTCACATATCCATCCGGGGCAATACCAAGTTTGCCAAGTTTTTCAAAAGTTTGAGGTTCAATTTTAATTTTTATTCTGGAATAAGTCACATTTTGTGCTGACACACAGGCAATAAATAAAAGAAGCACGAAAGTTGTAATAAATTTTTTCATTGGGAGATAATTGGAAGTTGATATCTGTCAGACACCAAAATTACACAAAAAGTTTGCTGATTAAAGAATTAATCTTGTTTTCAGTAATGCAAACCATCCTAAAATTTATACCATTTGAAAAAAATAAACACATTTTTACATATGTATATAAAAAAAATTTGTAATTTTATAGACAATTTTAAAAACCAACAGTCAAAGACAAAAATTTTATAAAAAACCTCCCTACTATGAAAAAATTATTAAAGACTATTCCCTTATTTTTTATATTCCTTTATTCACACGGACAATATTCAACATTGGGAACAGATTTTTGGGTTACCTGGATGCAAAATTTTGACTCTCCTGAAAACTGTATTTTATACATAACATCCGGAGTTGGAGCAACAGGAACCATTACAATGCCCGGCACAGGCTGGACTCAAAATTTTACAGTTGGAGCAAACGGAGCTATTACCATTACTGTCCCTTCGGCACAGAATCCTTGTATTGCTACGCCAAACACAGTCATTAACAGAGCTGTGAGAGTTACTTCAAATAACCCAATTGCTGTTTTTACGGTGAACCAAAGGGTTGCTTCAACAGATGCAACACTTGTCCTTCCGGTTTCAGCTTTGGGAGATGACTATGGTGTCACATCCTACTCTGTATTATCGGGACAGCCATCACAATTTATTGTTGTTGGAATTGAAAACAACACTTCCATTCAGATTATCCCCAAAGCTGCTGTCAACGGTGGAGTTGGAGCTAATGTTCCGTTCAACATTACTCTCAATGAAGGCCAGGTGTATCTAGTTCAATCAAACGGAGATTTGACCGGATCTACAGTTAAAGCCACCAATGCAAACCAGTGTAACAATTTTGCGGTATTTGCAGGAAACAGATGTGCCAATGTTTCTACTTCCTGTACATATTGCGACCATCTTTTTTCACAAATGCTACCAGTAAAAGCATGGGGTAATAATTATGCAACTTCACCACTCATGGCAAGAAACGGAGACCAGTTCAGAATATTGGCTGCAGAAAACGGAACAACAATAAATATTAACGGAGGTGCAGGAATTAACCTCAATGCCGGACAATTTCATGAAGTTTTTCTTACACAGGCTTCATTTATCACATCAAACAAACCAGTCTCAGTAGCACAGTATAGCAGAGGCACATCATGTGACGGAGCATCATCTGATCCATTTATGATAATCCTTTCTCCTGTTGAACAATTTATTGATCATATTGTGTTTTTCTCTTTCCTTGCAGGAAATGTTACCACACTGGCTACAAATATTATTACAAAAACTGCAAACACCGGACTTGCCACACTTGACGGGGCTGCAATTCCGGGATGGGCTACAATTCCATCCAACCCAACATATTCATTTGCCCGCCGAAACGTCACACAGGGATCTCATACTTTACATTCCGACAGTGGTGTTGTTGCCATTGTTTATGGTTACGGTAACGTAGAGTCATATGGGTATCTTGCCGGAGCCAATGTTCAACCACTAAATGTCGGCTTTGTTATTATTGTGGATAATGACACCATCCCCTATGATGTATTTCATGATACTCTCAACTGCAACCAGCAAACTGTCACATTCATGACAGATCCAAATGCACCAATTACGGATATTGAATGGGATTTCGGAGATGGAACAACAGGCCTGAATTCTCCAATTACTCATACTTTTCCTGGTGCAGGAACATATGATGTGACTCTTTATTACATGAGGCTTGGAAGTTGTGTCATTGATTCTCTTATCCTGCAGGTGACTGTCAGTTCAACCCTTCCTCCCTTAAATTTCAACGATACTGTATTTTGCGACCAATCAAGCACACTGATTCTTGATGCAACCACTACAGGTGCAAATTCATATATATGGCACGACAATTCTACAAATCCAACATATACAGTAACTTATCCCGGAGGGACATATTCCGTTACCGTGACAGATCCATTCAATTGTTCTGTTACAGGAAGTGCCACAGTTGAATATATTGATCTCACTCTAACCACTACCCACGTCAATGTAACATGTATGGGAATGAACGATGGCTCCGCAACTGTCAATCCTTCCGGTGGACAAGTGCCCTATACATATTCATGGAACACAACTCCACCTGCAAATACCCAAACAGTTAATAACCTTCCAGCAGGGACATATACAGTAACTGTCACTGAAGACAATGGGTGCACTGCAACCACAAGTGTTACCATAACTGAAGCAGGTTTACTCAATATTTTATCCGACAGTACTGATGTAAGTTGTTTTGGTTATACAGACGGAATGGCTTCAGTGAGTGTTTCAGGTGGTTCACCTCCCTATACATATTCATGGAACACGACACCGCCGCAAACAACGTCAGGAATTTCTGGAGTTGGTGCTGGTAGTTACACTGTTACAATTACTGATGACAATGGATGTGCTGCATCTGTTACTATTACAATAAACAGCCCCGACCAGGTACTTGCCAGCATCCCTGTTGTGTCTGATGCCGGATGTACAGGTACTCCAGGACAAATGACAGCTGAAGGTGATGGTGGAAGTCCTCCTTTCACTTACCAATGGAACACAACTCCTGTTCAAAACAATGCCAACGCCACCAATCTCCCCCCGGGAACATACACCGTGACTGTCACCGACCAAAACGGATGTACTGCAACTGCCTCGGCTGAATATACAATTATTGACCTGTCATTCACCCACACGCCAGAGTATTGTGACCAGCAAAACGGAACAGCCACTGTAAACGTGAACCAATATACAGGGAATTACACACTTCAGTGGAGTAATGGTTCTGCAAATCAAGCTATTACAGATTTATCATCAGGCAATTATTCTGTCACTGTCACTGATGATAATGGCACATGTGTAATGTCTGTATTTATTCCTGAAATACAAGGGCCTATAGCATCATTCACAATGAGTCCAAATCCTGGTACTATGGGAGAAGACGAAATCGCTTTCTACAACCAATCAATTGGAGGAACAATGTGGTTCTGGAATTTCGGAGACGGCAATTATTCAAATTCAGAAAACCCTGTTCATACATACTATGATTATGGCACCTTCACTGTATGGCTAATTGTTACTGACGACCACAACTGTTCTGATTCCATTTCACAGAATATTCTCATTCATGATATCTATACATTCTATGTGCCCAATGCATTCAGTCCCAACGGAGATGGAATGAACGATTACTTCATGCCTTTTGGTCTCAACCTGCAGGCAGATGATTATGAAATGTTAATCTATGATCGATGGGGACAACTAATTTTTAAAACAGTGAGTCTCAATGTCCCATGGGATGGAACCGGATCAGACGGAAAAGCAATTGAAAAAACAGATGTGTATTCATATGTTATCCGCTTTAAAGACAGTAAAGGTGTTGACAGAGAAGTGAGAGGCATTGTAACACTTGTTTTTTAGTTTTTTAACATATCTTTTTTTATTTGGTTTTTGAACAAACTATTTGTCCATTCAAATAGTTTGTTTATTTTTGCGCAAACAATTGCAATAAAAATTTAGTCAAACCAAACATTATCAAATATGAAAAAAATTACCCTCCTTTCAATTTTGATTTTTAGCTTCTCGTTATTATCAAAAGGTCAGTATTGTACACCAACATTCCCAACAGGCGTAGAACCAATATGCCGTGTAATTTTTTACACCATTGATAACAGCTCTTCATGCACCACAGGTGGGAGTGCTTATGAAGATTTCACGACTGTTTCAACAACATTAATTCCCGGCAACACCTATGCAATAACAGTGTATGGAAACACGGCGGGGAATTACACAAATCACATCAATGTCTATATAGACTGGAATGACAATGGAGTTTTGAATGATCCCGGAGAGTCATATTATATTGGAACAATTACTAATTGTGCTAACTGTGCTGTTTCCAATAATATTACTGTTCCTATGGGAGTATCGGGTCCCAAAAGAATGCGTGTTATTAAAAAATATAATACTCAAGCTGACCCATGTAACACAGCAGGTTATGGACAAGCAGAGGATTACACCATAAACATCGCTGAGCCATTTACGTTTCACAATACAGCGGCGGTTGCAGGGGTGCAAACTTCCTTCAACCATATAAAATTGCAATCAACAACTCCAACATTTACTGTCTCAAGCTCAACTTATGCCACATATAACAGAATTCAGATTGAATTAAACACAATAGATAATTTTACAGGGGTTGCTTACAATCAAACTTTTAGCGGAGCATATACCACCGGCACCAAATATGATTTGGACTGCAATGCTCTGAGCCCCTCCCTTCCGGCAACAGAAGGAACATACTTTGTGAGAGGCAGAACATCAAATGACGGAGGGGCAACCTGGTCAGGCTGGTCATCTGAATTATGGGCATACACAAATGGGCCAACTTATTGGGGTTGGCATTTTACTTTAAATCCACAGTTTGAATCTGCAACAAGAGTCAGCACTGCATACGGAAATCATTTGAATTTCAACAACAATGGCACACCTGCAACTGCACACGATGACTATATTGAACTGAATATTGGAAACTCTCTTAATACATTAACCACAGCCGGAGATCAGGCACTGACCGAAGGCACATCTTTCTATTCAGGTGCAGCAAACAACTGTATTACTGTTGGATATTATAATGTTACAGGACATCAGGATTATCATGGGTTCAGGTTTCAAAATGCAGCGATACCACAGGGCAGCAACATCCTTTCTGCAACTTTTCAACCTTATGCACACACAGGAAGTGGGTGTGGTGGCTCAGCAAACACTACAAATGAAATGAGGATGGTCATCAAGGGTGTTGACCAGGACGATTGTGCTGCATGGGCAAACAACACCAATACTGCCACAGGACAACCAAGATACAGAGTAAGGGGTTTGGCAGGGGAAACATGGAATGTTCCTTCAGGAGCATCACAGCAATGGTCAACCGGACTTCTTGTTACAACAGCTCCTGATATTACTACCATTATTCAGGAAATTGTTAACCGCCCGGGATATCAGGCAGGAAATGCACTGGGACTAATTGTTGACCACAACAGCGGCACCGGTCCTTACTGGAGATATTTTGCAACCATGAGTGCCAATGCAAGTTACAGCGCACGTCTTGAAACAAGTTTCGATGATTTCGATAACAGTATTCGTTTTCCCAATGTGGCACTTGCACACTATGTAAATGCTGCCAACTGGGATGAACTTATTTTCACACAGGTGGTTGGGTGTCCGGGTTGTCTTACGGATTATGAAGTACGTAATGCTCAAACCAACGGACTTATTGCCAGCGGAAATACCAGTCCCATTTTCCTCAACAACAGTACAGCCGACAGTGTATATGTGGTGGCAAGAATATACAGAACAGCTGGTACCCCTGAAATTCATGATTTAACACTCACAACTGTTCAAAGTGTGATACCTCCGATTGCAGATTTCTCTGCTTCATTAACAGAAATCTGTGCAGGGGAGTGTATTGATTTTACAGACCTCAGCACAAATACACCCACAAGCTGGAGCTGGACATTTGCAGGGGCTTCAACACCATCTTCAACTGCACAGAATCCAGTGAACATTTGCTATAATACACCCGGAACATACACAGTTAGTCTGGAAGCTACAAATGCTGGAGGAACAAGTCCTCCTGAAACAAAAGTAAACTACATCACTGTTCATCCAAATCCAACTGTTGATCTTGGCCCGAACACATCAATCTGTGACGGTGATTTACTTGTGCTGGATGCAGGTGCCGGTTTTTCAAATTATCAGTGGAATCCTGCAGGGTCAAACCAAACTTATGATGTAACAACAACGGGAACATATTCTGTCACTGTAACTGATGGCAACGGGTGTACTGCGAACGATGATATTACAGTCACTGTTACTCCTCAGGCTGATGCAACAATTACTTCAGGAACAACATTTTGCAGTAATGATCCGGCTGTAACCCTTACAGCAACTGATCCGGGGGGAATTTGGTGGGGCAACGGCATTACAAATCCATCAACGGGAGCATTTAATCCTTCTATAGCCGGCGCAGGCAATCATACAATATTTTATGGTATTTCCGGCAGCTGTGGTGATACCGCATCTGTTTCAATTACCGTTCATGCTGCACCTGTTGTTAATCTCGGAAGCAACACCGCAATTTGTGATGGAGATATACTTACACTTGATGCAGGTGCCGGTTTTTCAAATTACCAGTGGAATCCTGCGGGGGCCTCGCAGACATATGATGTTACTGTAGGTGGGACATACTCTGTTACTGTCACCGACAGCAATGGTTGTTCAGGCAGTGATGATATTGTTGTAACAGTTCAGACAGCTTATGATGCTACCATTACATCAGCTGATGAATATTGTGTTAATGGTTCAGCAGTTATTCTTACTTCTGTTGATGCAGGTGGCCTCTGGTGGGGTAATGGAATCACCAATCCCGGCACAGGTGCATTTAACCCTGCAACGGCAGGTGTTGGAACTCACACAATCTACTACGGTATTGCAGGCTCATGTGGCGATACAGCTTCCATAGATATTACTGTTCATCCTGCACCGGTTGTAAATCTTGGACCAAACCAGACAATATGTAATGGTGACACCATTGTTCTGGATGCAGGTGCAGGTTACACATCATATAATTGGTCAACCACAGCAACAACACAAACCATCAATATTTCTTCAGCTGGCACTTATTCAGTAACAGTAACTGATAATAATACCTGTTCGGGCACCGGGTCCGTGACGATTGATGTCACCAACCAGCTTGATGCCACAATTACACCCGCCGGTCCTTTCTGTGCTAATGATGCAGCTGTCAATCTTCAGGCTATTGACGGGGGTGGAACATGGAGCGGTACAGGAATTACCAACTCAGCAACCGGAACTTTTAATCCATCAACAGCCGGCCCGGGCAATCATATCATTACATACACAATCAGTGGAAACTGTGGAGACACAGACACTGAAACAATTATTGTAAATGAAGTTCCCCAATACACTGTTATTCATGAAGATGAACTCTGCATTGGTTCAAATGACGGAAGCATTACTCTGACCATAAGTGGAGGTCAGTCTCCCTATTCAGTAAACTGGTCTAACGGTTCAACAGAAACATCACTGACCAACCTCTCTCCGGGAACTTATACGTTTACCATAACAGATGATAATAACTGCGGACAAAGTGGGGATGTAATCATTCTTTCTTCATTTGAAGAATGTAATGCACCTCATGTATTTGTTCCCAACATATTCTCTCCCAATGGAGACGGAATAAACGACGTTCTTTTTGTACTGGGAGAAGGTATCTCAACACTGGAGTTTGTTGTTTTTTCAAGATGGGGCGAAAAACTGTTTGAAAGCTCTTCTCAGTCAAACGGATGGGATGGCACATACAAAAACAAACCCCTTGATCCAGGAGTGTATGTATTTTATCTGGATGTTACATATACAAATGGAGATAAAGAAACAATACATGGAGATGTAACACTTGTAAGATAAAACAACATACTGTAAGGATTTTCACAAACAGTATGAAATAAGAATATCTCATGTTAAAAATATTTGAGGGGAAAACACCTCAATTTTCTTTATTTTAATTTGTTAATCACAAAAAAATATATTTTTGTGGATAAATAAAAAAATCTTCAAAACATGAAAAATAATAAGTGTTTATCAGGTATTGCATGTGTTTATATTATTTTTACTATCAACACATTAACAGCTCAAAACAACAACTGGAGTATTGAATGGTCTATGCCTAAGGCTTTTATAGAAAACAAAGGGCAGTTTGATGAACGTAACAGACTTGCTGATTCAAAGATTCAGTATGCAATTGACCATGGTTCTACTGCTGTTTATTTTACAGAGCAGGGAATGACATACAGGTTTTATGAATGGTATAAAAACCCCAACAGAGTGAAGGGTGACAGCACAAAGCCAAAGCGTCTTGTTAAAGAGGAAGTCGTTCACATGTGGTGGGAAGGAGCAAATCCAAATACTCAAATTATCTGCACAGAAGAAACTCAGGATTACCATACATATTCAATGCTCAGCAAAGACCGCAGTTCATATTATGACATCAGAGAAGTTAAAGGTTATAAAAAACTCACTTATAAAAATCTTTACGACGGGATTGATGTTTTTTATGAGTTTCATCCTGAGTCAGGTTTCAAGTATAGCCTTATTGTTCAACCCGGAGCAGATCTTTCTCAAATCGCTATGAGATACTCTGATGAAACAGAATTAAAAATTTCCAACGATGGCAAACTCATAATTACAACAATGTTTGGTGATATCATTGAACATGCCCCTGTTACTTTTTACAACGGAAATCAAAATGAAATTATCGCATCATCCTTTCATATTGAAAACAATGTTGTTACTTTCAGACTTGACAATCCGGATATCAGCAGAAAAATTGTAATTGACCCATGGGTACAGACACCAACGATGGCCAATTCAAACGGCGTATGGGAAATTGACAAAGACGATGCAGGAAATGTATACATTATAGGTGGTGATATGCCGATGAGATTACAAAAGTATAATCCCACAGGTGTTATACAATGGACATACAACACTCCATGGGATACCGCCAACAACTGGCTGGGGACACTGACAACAGATTTAAATGGAAATTGTTATATTACTTCGGGTTCTTCTGCTGCTTTACAGAAAGTAAACAATGCAGGTGCCATGCAATACAGTGTTAATGGAGGGATGATGGATGAGTATTGGATGATTACCTTTAATTGTGACCACACCAAACTGATTATTGGAGGTACCAGACTTGATCCAATTATTTTGGCCAACAGTCATGGAGTTATTTTTGACATCAATATAAACAATGGAAATGTGCTTAGCATGCAAGAGGTTGCAGGTACAAGACCAGGTCCCATGGGAATTTTTGATGAACCCAATGAAGTGAGAGCACTTACTTCATCCCGAACAGGCAGATATTACTATCTGACATTGGAAGATGTGGGTTGTATAAATCAGAATTTCAATCTTTGTTCATCAAACAATCAGGTTTTTCATATTCTATCGGATTATATGTTTGGATACAAGTCTGAAAACTACAGACCAGACAACGGAAATGCGGGCATACGTGCCATAAGGGCAAGCAAAAACTTTTTATACACTCAAAACGGTTCACATGTTCAGAAAAGATCACTTACAGATGGTTCAATTATCACAACAGTTCCCATTACAGGAGGAATATCCACAAGTTCAATGGGTTATAACCAGCCCGGCAACAATGGAATTGCAGTTGACACATGCGGAAATGTATATGTGGGTTCAGGAAACAGAGTTATAAAATTTGATGAAAACCTCAACGAATTGTCATTTGAATCAACTGCTTTTCCTGTATTTGATGTGGTCGTTACTCCGGGAGGGAATGTGGTTGCCGTTGGCACAACAGGTTCTCCTTCAGCCACAAACAGAGTTGGTTATATCCAATCCTTCAACATGTCTGCATGTCCTCCCTTATCTCTTGCCTGCTGTTTGACAGCCATGTGTCCTGCCGGCCCATTCTGCCATGACGACCCTGCAGTACAATTGATAGTAGATCAGACTGGTGGAACATTTAGCGGACCTGGAGTTAACCCTTCAACCGGAATGTTTGATCCTGTAACCGCAGGCCCGGGCAATCACACTATTACATATACACTACCCTGCGGAAGCTCTAGCATCAATATTGTAGTTAACTTCTGCGATTCATTACACGTTTGCAAAGAAACAAACGGAGACATTACAGTGAGCGGAGGAATTGGACCATATGAATGGGAAGAATGGATTCCTGCACAATCAACTCCCATTACAAATCAGGCTGAATGTGTAGCATGCGGTTATACATGGGTTCCATTTGTGAACGAATGTCTTGACGGAATTATTCCTGTTACAACATGCAACACTCCTGCGCACTGGGCTCCTTTAGCTACAGGCTCAACAATTCCTGCTCCTACCAATTGGCCTGTGAGGGTAACTGACTCAAACAACAATTCAACAACAGTTCCTGATTATGCCAGTATACCTGACTGTGTTCCATGTGATACAATTATTATAAATATTACAAACTTAAGCCATATATCCTGCTATGGAGCAAATGACGGAAGTTTCACAGCATCTGCAAGTGGCGGCACTTCTCCCTACACCTATGTTCTGCGACTTGGAGCAACTACAATTGCGTTTTATAATAATGTAACAGGATCACAGAATTTTACAGGTTTGGGGCCAGGTAGTTATGTTTTAACTGTAACAGATGACAATAACTGTTCAGAAACATATAACATTACAATAAATGAACCACCTCAGATTGTTCCGGGAACACCTGATATTACACATACTGATTGTGCACTGGATAACGGATCTGCCTCAATTAATCCTTCAGGGGGTATCCCTCCATTCACATTTACATGGAATACAGTTCCTCCGCAGACAACCCAAACAGCTGTTAATATGCCTGCAGGTTCCTATACTGTTACAATTACAGATGACAATGGCTGCACAGCCACAGCAAATGTGACAATTAATGATTCAGAAGGACCACGTGTCACTGTCACTATCATTGATGCAATATGCGGAAATAACAACGGAAACATAACTCTGGTGATTACAGGAGGGACTGAACCTTATGATATAACATGGCAACATGGTGCAACAGGAACAACACTGACAGATCTTCTGCCGGGGACATATACTTTTACAATTACTGATGATGCAGGATGTGTCAGAACTGAAGATGCTGTGGTTCAGGATCTGCTTATTGACTGTACACAACCACATATTTATGTGCCAAATGTTTTCACACCAAACGGAGACGGTCAAAATGACATTCTTTTTGTGAGGGGAGACGGCATTGAGTACTTAGAATTTATTGTGTTCTCAAGGTGGGGTAATAAGCTGTTTGAAACTACAGACATCAACAAAGGCTGGGATGGTACATATCAGGGCAAGGCAGTTGACCCGGGCGTATTTACATGGCTAGTGAAAGGTCGTTTTGAAACAGGAGAAGAAATTGATATCAGCGGCACAGTCACCATACTCAGATAAACTTTGTTTTTTTCATAATAAGGAGGGGGGGCGTATTTAATACGTCTCCTTTTTTTATACTTGATAAAATCTATTGTCCGGCAGGAAAAAAGTCAGACAGATTGGTTGTTAGTGTGATTACGTTAGGAGATCCCGCCAGATGATAGGCAGAGCGAGCATAGCTAAGGTGAAATTTGGAGATTCTAAAACCAAATCCCCATGAAATACCCACGGTTGACAATCTTGAAGATACAATCATCTCCTTTCTTCTGTGGTAATTATATCCAATACGAACAGAAAAACTTTTAGAAGGAGACAGTTCCAATCCAACAGCCACATGATGCATTACTTTATTGGCAAATCCCTCCAGTTTGGATGGTTCAATCACTTCGCCTGTAAATGGATCAACTTCAGGACGTGCGTTAGGGTCATTATAGGTAAGATCCCATTTTTGCAGATTGTGCAAAAGCAAATGAAACCCAAGAGGAACATGCTGTAACCTTTTATAAACACCCAGTTGAATTTCAAAAGGCAGAGGTTCAGTATTTCCTGGCACATAAGATTTTACCTGCCTCCCAATATTTCTAAACATAAGTGTTCCTGAAAAATAATTATCAGGGAAAAACCATCCTGCACCCACATCAACAGCAACACCTGCTGAACTGTATTGATATAAAGAAGAATAAATTCCCTTTAAATTGGCTCCAATTCTATAATTTGGGTGCAATTGTCTCCCCCAGCCTACGGACAGAGCATAATCTCCTGCAGAAAATTCACCATACACCTCGCCAGTTTCATCAGCTTCTGTAAAAGTACCATAATTTACATATTGCATTGATGCCGCAAATGTCCCTAATTCTTTAATACTTTTTGCATAGGTAACAAACCCGAAATTGACATCAGAAAAATAATCCACATAATTCAGCAACAAATTATTTGAGACATCTTCTTTAATGAGAACAGGATTGGCAAGTACAAGAGAAATATCTGCATCATCCACTACAAGCATATTGCCTCCAAGAGCAGCCTGACGAGATGAATTTGACAGATTCAGAAATTCATACACATGATGT
>CAZGIW010000019.1:0-44996 GCA_964526285.1 uncultured Bacteroidales bacterium
ACTCAGTGTAAAAAAATAGAAAAATTGGATTTGTGAGTTAATGAATTGGTTAATAAGTAATTCGTAGAATTCGTTATTCGCTGTTAGTAGAGGGAATTAGTAGTAAAGATATGCCATGCCATAGGCATCCCTATTTATCACTATGTGACGGGAAAAGGATAAAGACAAAAGGTATCAGGGTTTAGGGGTATAGGAAAAAGACAAATGAATTCTCTGGAATTTATTTCTGTGAACAATGCTCACCGGAATTTATTTCGGTGAACAATACAATCGGATTTTGAGCGAAGAATCATGTGAACTCTAAGGTTTAGCTCGTTATAAATATTTGATATTTTATTTTTTCTATTTTATTTTTTCTATTTTATTTTTTCTATTTTATTTTTTCTATTTTATTTTTTCTATAAAAGGGGCATAGGGGAAAAGAAAAAACTCAGTCATTTGCTGCAAAATTCTCTGTCACATAGTGATAAATTGTTCTTTGTGAAATTTCTCTGTGTTCTTTGTGTTTAAAAAAATCAATCGCAAGTTCATTAATTCGTATTTCGAACAATTAGTCCCGATTTATCACGATGTGATCGGGATCCCTTTGGGATAGTTCGTAGGAGCAATTAGTATGATGTGTATAATCCGTATGATTGCATTCCAAAAAAGTTCAAATCAAAAACTTATCGCTCAGCTTCATACTTTTTTTCTAATTTTGCCGGCGAAATGAATGTTTACTTAAAAACAAACTTAAAATGAAACGTGTTTTTGTAAAATCCTTTTTTGAAGATATTATTCAGAGCAGAATTGGAGAAGTTGTCATAATTAAAGGTTGGGTGCGTTCAAAACGTGAAAGCAAAAGTGTCAATTTTCTTGCTGTGAATGATGGAACAATTATTCATAATGTGCAAATTGTTGTTGATAACGAAGTAGTTAGTGCTGATATTTTGAAACAGATTACCACCGGTGCATGTGTTGAAGTGCATGGCCAAATTGTTGAATCGCCGGCTCAGGGACAATTGGTTGAAATTCATGCATCTGAGGTCATAGTTATCGGGACATGCCCTGCTGAATCATATCCTCTGCAAAAGAAAGGGCATACTCTTGAATTTCTCCGTGAGATAGCACATCTTCGTCCGCGCACCAATACATTTGGGGCTGTTTTGCGAATCAGACACAATCTGGCATTTGCAATTCACAAATTCTTCCATGATAAAGGTTTTTACTATCTGCATTCTCCTATTATTACAGGATCTGATGCCGAAGGAGCAGGTGCCATGTTCAGGGTTTCTACACTTGATCCGAAAACACCACCTTTAAATGAAGATGGTTCTGTCAACTGGACAGAAGATTTTTTCGGAAAGGAAACAAGTCTGACTGTTTCAGGTCAGCTTGAGGGAGAACTTGGAGCACTGGCATTGTCCCATGTATACACATTCGGACCCACATTCAGAGCTGAAAACTCAAATACTCCCCGCCATCTTGCGGAATTCTGGATGATTGAACCCGAAATGGCTTTCTATGAAATTAAGGAGAATATGGATCTTGCCGAAGAGTTTTTGAAATATACTGTGAGTTTTGCACTAGAACACTGCACACATGACCTGGAATTTCTGCAGAAAATGTACGACAAAGAACTGATTGGGCGTCTGCATCATGTTGTTGAAACACCTTTTGAACGGATTTCATATACAAGTGGAATTGATATTTTGAAGAATTCCGGCAAAAATTTTGAATTTCCTGTGGAATGGGGTTGTGATCTTCAGTCTGAACACGAAAGATATCTTGTTGAAGAACATTTCAAAAAACCTGTAATTATTACTGACTATCCAAAACAGATTAAAGCATTCTATATGAAAGTGAATGAAGACGGTAAAACTGTCAGGGCAATGGATGTTTTGTTTCCACGTATTGGAGAAATCATAGGGGGCAGTCAGCGCGAAGAAGATTATGAAACCCTGCTGAATCGTGTTCGGGAGTGTCACATTCCTGAAATAGATGTGTGGTGGTATCTTGAAACACGTTTGTTTGGCACCGCTCCACACGCTGGTTTTGGTCTTGGTTTTGAACGTCTTGTGTTGTTTGTTACAGGAATGTCTAATATCAGAGATGTGATTCCTTTTCCGCGCACACCTAAAAATGCAGAATTTTAAAGAAAAATTTGGAAATTATGCAAAAAAAGTTGTAAATTGCACTTCTAAATGAAAAAGTTATGTTGCGCCAGACACTAGAACAAAAACTACTGCAGAAATTGTCTCCTCAGCAAATTCAGCTGATGAAGCTATTGCAGATACCTACTGTTGCTCTGGAACAGAGAATTAAGCAGGAAATTGAAGAAAATCCTGCACTTGAATCAGGAGACGATGAGAATGACGACAATGATGCGCAGGATGATGATTTTCTTTCTGATGAATATGGTGATGACGTTACTGCCAAGGACGATGAAAGAACAGATGATGACTTTGATATCAGTGATTACATTGATGATGATATTCCTGACTATAAACTCTATTCAGCATCTTCAAAAGATGACGAACAAAAATCTGTACCATATGCGTCGGGTACTACTTTCAGAGATTATCTGCTTGAACAGTTGGGACTGAGGGATATGACCAGCAAGCAGTTTCTTATTGCCGAACAAATTGTAGGCAATCTGGATGATGCCGGATATTTACAACGCAAACCAGAATCACTGGTTGATGACCTTGCCTTTTTCCAAAATGTTCAGGTTGAAGTGTCCGAAATAAATGAAGTGCTTTTAATAATTCACGAACTTGATCCTCCCGGAGTGGGAGCACGTTCTTTGCAGGAGTGTCTATTGATTCAACTGAAAAGAAAACCCCAGAATCTGAGTACAGAATTGTCCATACGTATTATCAATAAAGCATTTGATGAGTTCTCAAAAAAACATTATGATAAGATTATCAAGCGCTTCAATATCTCTTCCGAAGAACTCAGAGATGCTATGGATGTGATTTTAACACTGAATCCAAAACCCGGAGGGTCAACTTCCGAAACTGAAAGAGCCAATGTGTATGTGGTGCCTGATTTTTTTGTTTTTAATGATAACAATTTGCTTGAACTTACAGTAAACTCCAGAAATGTTCCCGAACTGAAAGTGAGCCGATCATATTTGGAAATGCTTTCTGATTTATCAAAATCACAGGAAAAACTCAATGAACAGCAAAAACAGGCTGTGCAGTTTGTGAAACAAAAAGTTGATTCAGCCAAATGGTTTATTGATGCTATTAAGCAAAGACAAAACACATTATATGTGACTATGAAGGCCATTATGGATTATCAGAAAGAGTATTTTCTCACAGGCGATGAAACAAAAATCCGCCCCATGATTCTGAAAGATATTGCCGAAATTGTGCAACTGGATATAAGTACGGTAAGCAGGGTTGCCAATAGTAAATATGTTCAAACTCCCTTCGGTACATTTCTGTTAAAAACTTTTTTCTCCGAATCATTGACAACAGATAGCGGCGAAGAAGTTTCCAGCAGAGAAGTGAAAAAAATCCTGCAGGATGCCATTGAGGCCGAGAACAAAAGCAAACCCGTCACAGACGAACAACTGACTGCTATTCTTAAAGAACAGGGCTATAATATTGCACGTCGGACTGTGGCCAAATATCGTGAATTACTTGGAATTCCAGTAGCCCGTCTGCGCAAAGAACTATAATTTTGAACTATGGAACAGAAAATTGCCAAAGTTTTTTCCGTTTTATTTCACCCTGTTTTTTTACCGCTCTTTGTAGTATTTATTGTGTTTATGCTGCCGTTCTACCCTTTTAGCTTTTATTCCCCTCTGGTAAAATATATTGTTTTGGCTCTCATACTGGTGTTCAATGTGCTCACTCCTCTCTTTATGATTTTTTTACTCACAAAGTCGGGGTTTGTTAGTTCTTTTTCTATGGAAAATAAGCGTGAACGCATTCTGCCATTGCTGATGTTTGCTTTTTTGTTGTATGTGTCTTCAGCCATTTGCAAACGATGGGAACTACCCCTATTGTGGAATGTTACACTACTTTTGATGGCAATGATTACACTTTCATCTTTGCTTGTAAATTTATTTCGCAAAATCAGTCTGCACATGATTGCCTGGGGCAGTCTTACAGGTTTGCTCATTTTTATCATCAGTTTTTATCATCAGGCAAATTATATCATTCTCCTGTCATTTGTATTTATGATTTCAGGAATCGTTGCCTGGTCAAGGGCTACGATGAAAGCACACTCTACTTTGCAATTACTCGGAGGATATGCACTGGGCTGTCTGATGATGTGGGGTGGATTGATGGTGGTGTTTATGTGATGAAGTGCAGAAATTGTGGGCTTTTTTACCTGAAGAATCATTGAACATATCGAAGTAAGAAAATGCCGAATGATTTACATAACAGAGGGTGGTCTGCTTTGCTCCCGAATGAGTCGTCTGCTATACTCTGTAATATTAATAAGCTAATAAGGTCAAAAACTAATTTATGTTTTTGTTGTTTTATTAAGGTAATAAGGTTTTAAGGCTGCTACTGTAAACATTTGATTGTAAGGGATTTTTGGTTTTATTGATTTTCGCGGTGTGACCCCAGCCTCAAGGGTGAAGGTCAACACGCTGAAAAACCAAAAATCACAAAACGAGTTCAAAAACACTTTTCTTAGCCAGAGGAAAATTAAAGGTACAGGGTTGCCGGCTGTGGTTCAAACCCAAACAGTGCTAAAATCGAACAGATGAAATTCTCCTTACCACCCCGTCCGTCTCATGTTTGGTCTTTGAAGCTAATGACCACGCAAGCGGACACCCCTCCATGAGGGGAATTTGTCACATTTGTAGCTTGGTGTTCGCTATGCCACGAGATGCAATTACCAAATGTACAGGGGTGCGGTAGTAGTCACTTTTAAAAATATTGGAATGGCTAAAGGCTTCCCAAAGTAAAAAAATAGAATGGAAAATTAAAGAACAATCAGCACAGAACTCACCCACTAATAAGGACTAATCATCAACCCAATGGAAATGGGATACATCTGAGGCCCTTTGTCTTCTTTAAACAATGTTGTCATATTGTAGGAAGCATAAAGGTTGAACCATCTGTAGCCAATTCTCACAGTTGGACCATATCTCAGATTGTTGAAGTTTTTGTGTTTGTATTCCTTATATTTGATTTGTCCGTCAGAAAACGGATCATCTCCGCTGTATTTTGTGTGCTCCTGCAGGAGATAACCAAGTTTAAAACCAGCATAAAATCTGAAAGTGTAAACACCTTTTGTTCTGTATCTGAATTCTATGGGTGTTTCCAGATAGGTGAGTGTGAGTTTGTTTACCTTGTATTCCAAATCAGTAGACAAGGGCAGTAATTGTGTTACATTGTTTGTGTCCATAGCAATAAATGCATTGGAGTAAAAGTTGTGAACACTGATTCCAACCCCAAATGCAAATGCAAAGTTTGAATTTCCAATGGGATAATCCTGAAATGAAGTAATCCCAATGCCAGGCTGCAGAAGTCCGGGTTCAATGCCAGAGGGGAGTCCCTGCCAGGTATCATAAAAAAGATCTAGCACAACCCTGTCAGCCTTTTTTAATTTTGTCACAGAGCCTGATTCTGTTTCCGTTTCCTGAGCAGAAAGTGTGATTGCAATAATTGCAAATAGTGATAAAGCAAATATTTTTTTCATAATTCGATATTTTTTTGAATATGCAAATTTACAAATTTTTTTAAAACGTTATTGAGAAATCATTATTACGGTTTGTTTCAGAATCTTATTGAAAACAGGGAATTTAAAATTTCATTCATCAACAAATCTTTCACCTGATCGGGGAATCTTGCAGTGGCAAAAAATGACCGGGTTTCATTGCCTCCGATAAAAATCAACACTGTATAAGCAGATAGGCTTTCCTGTTGATCTGAATGATAGCGTGCAGAACAGATATACAATGATGCCTCGCTTCCGTCAGGCATGGATGGGTTTTGTGCCATCAGAAGAACCATGTTCTGTTCACTAAAATACTCGGGGGTGATAGAATTGATTGATTGTTTGTAAGAAATATCATTTCGTGACTGGAGCTGAATAATGGCTTTTGTTCCTGAATGATACAAAAAATCATTCCCGTTTTCGTCCTTTGTCAACTCAAAATGCTCAGGAGGAGTTATGAAAACTTCAGTGCCCGGAAATTTTAACTCACTGACCTGTGCAGAAGCATTGAAAAACAATGAAAAAGTCAGCGCGCAGGAAATGATAAAACAAATTAATTTTTTCATTGAAATTTTGATTTTTTTGTATGATTGAATTGCTTAAAACAGAATACAATATTACAAAAAAATGTAACTCCTGACCAATTTAGCAATATTTATCACGATGTGACTAAAGAAAATATCGTGGTTTTTTTGCCACTCCCAAGCCATCGGCTTCCCGATCCCATAGGGACAAGTTGGGATCGGGATTCCTTTGGAAGAATGCTAAAATTTACTCAATTATGTTGCGCTATGCAATACAAAAGATTTCATCATTAAGTATTTTTATGTTTTTGTCACAAAATTTGCAAAAGAATCTATATTTTTCTGAAGGTCTCTGTTTGGGCAAATTTTTTGCCAAAAAATAATGTTGGAGTTCCGTTTCAACGGGCTGAAGCCCGTTGCTAATGTGTTTATTTGTCTTGTATTATTTTTTTATTTGCTCAGGGCTAAAGCCCTTCACACAGCAGCTTCAACAAAACAAACACAGCACGTCATTCACTTCGACTTTGCTCAGTACAAGCGCTTCGCTCATTTGTGCCGGGTTACTGACATTTTCCCAAAGGGATGGCGATGCCAAACCCCTTGCGGGGTATTGGCGGATATTGCTTAAAATTCTGCCCCAAATATTCCTTCTCGTCGCAACTTCAACAAAACAAACACAGCCTTTTATATTGCTTAAAACCTGTATAAACATGAATCACCTGAAAAAAACGTAATTTTGCAAAAAACACAAACAAAATGGATACAGGAAGATTCGCAATTGTAGATATGTGGCTTAATTCATCAGTGATTGATGAAAGTGACAAAGCAGAAATCAGAAGAATGATGAATGATGACCCTTCACAACTTGAGGAGTGTTTTTATACAAACCTTGAATTTGGTACAGGAGGACTCAGAGGAATTATGGGAGTTGGAACGAATCGTATGAACAAATACACAGTAGGTATGGCAACTCAGGGGTTGGCAAACTATATGTTGCAGCAGTTTCCCGGAAAAAAACTTTCAGTTGCCATTGCCCGTGATCCTAGAATCAATTCTGAATTTTACACAAATGTTGCTGCATTTGTGCTTTCAGCAAACGGAATCAAAGTGTGGCTGTTTGATGATATTCGACCCACTCCTGTGCTTTCATTTGCAGTTCGTCAACTTGAATGTCAGGCAGGAATAATGATCACTGCTTCTCATAATCCAAAAGAGTATAACGGATACAAAGTATATTGGGAAGATGGTGGTCAGCTTGTGCCTCCCCATGATGATAATGTGATTTGCGAAGTGAAAAAAATCCAGTCGCCCGATGAGGTGAATTTTAAACCCCAAAGTCAGTTGATTGAAACTATAGGGCAAGAGATGGATGAAGCTTATTATGAAAAACTTAAAACTGTTAGCTTGCGTCCCGAAGTGATTAAAGAATTTTCTGATTTAAAGATAGTGTATTCCCCTCTTCATGGAACCGGATATAAAGTGTTGCCCGAAGCGTTGAGACGATTTGGTTTTAATAATATCATAGAAGTACCACCTCAAAACATTCCCGATGGACACTTTCCCACTGTGGTTTCTCCCAATCCCGAGGAAAAAGAAGGACTTGAACTAACAATTTACAAAGCAATTGAAACTCAGGCAGACATCCTGATGGCAACTGATCCCGATGCAGACAGGCTGGGAGTAGGAGTGAGGCTGCACAACGGAGAATATGAACTTCTCAACGGCAATCAAACAGCTGCGATATTGACATATTATATTCTGAAAACACGTGCACAGCAAAATACTCTTGATGGAAAACAAATGATAGTGAAAACCATTGTGACCACAGATTTGCTCACTGATATTGCAGATTCATATGGGGTGAAGACATTTGAAGTACTCACAGGATTCAAATATATTGCAGATATCATCAGAAAGAATGAAGGCAAATTTGAATTTGTGTGTGGAGGCGAAGAAAGTTACGGTTTTCTTGCAGGCGATTTTATCAGAGATAAGGATGGAGTTATGACTGCATGTCTTGTTGCTGAAGCAGCTGCATGGGCAAAAGCTCAGCAAAAGAATCTTTCTGATATTTTGCTTGATATTGCATTGCAGTTTGGCCTTTACAGAGAAGGGTTGGTTTCGGTGACCAAAAAGGGAATATCCGGGATGCAGGAAATTAAAAGTTTAATGGAAAAATTCCGCACACAGGTGCCTGCTGAGATGGCAGGCAGCAAATTGATTACATTGCTTGATTATCAGAATTCTGTTGCAAAAGATATGCGCAGTGGAGAAACAACTGTGATTGATTTGCCTTCTTCCAATGTAATCCAATATTTACTTGAAGATGGTTCAAAAGTTACAATACGTCCTTCGGGAACTGAGCCAAAGATAAAGTTCTACTTCAGTGTGAAAGGGCTATTGAACACAGCAGAAGAATACGATCTCAGGTGTGCCGGGCTAGATTCTTACATTGAAGAGTTAAAAAAAGAATTGCTTTAGCCAAGTAATTCCTTAAGTTTTTTTCCCAAATCGGCGGGAGAATCAACCACATTTATGCCGCATTGTTTCAGAATTTCTTTTTTTGCCTGTGCGGTGTCATTGGCCGAACTGATGATGGCTCCGGCATGCCCCATGGTTCTTCCTTTGGGAGCTGTGGCACCGGCAATAAAAGCCACAACAGGTTTTTTGCAATTGTCTTTTATCCACTCAGCAGCATCAGTTTCCATACTACCACCAATTTCTCCAATCATAACAATGGCATGAGTGTCTTGATCACTTGTAAACAACTGAACAGCATCCAACATGCTGGTGCCAATAATTGGGTCGCCGCCGATGCCAATCATGGTTGATTGTCCGTATCCTTCCTTTGTCACCTGGTCAACAGCTTCATAGGAAAGAGTTCCGGAGCGGCTGACAATACCCACATTTCCGGGATTGTGTATGAACCCTGGCATAATTCCCAGTTTGCATTCGCCAGGGGTGATAATACCCGGACAATTAGGTCCAATGAGTCGTGATTTTTTAGCTTTCATATATGTATGAACCCTGAGCATGTCCTTGGTGGGAATTCCTTCAGTGATGCACACAATCAGCTCAATATCTGCTTCTGTTGCCTCCATAATAGCATCGGCAGCAAAAGGGGCAGGTACAAAAATGATGCTCACATTAGCATTGGTCTTCCTGCGTGCATCTTCAACAGTATTGAATACAGGTCGGTCAATATGCATTTGTCCTCCTTTCCCGGGAGTAACACCACCAACGATATTGGTGCCGTACTCTATCATTTGCTGTGAATGGAATGTAGCTTCCCCACCGGTAAAGCCCTGTACGATAACTCTGGAGTTTTTATTGACCAGTATGCTCATAATTCTTTGTATTTTAAGTGACAAAAATAATAAAAATAAATGATTGGGTACTGTATCCCCAGAATTTATAATAATTTGGGAAAACATCCCATATAAAATGAATCATATGGCATGTATTTTTTTTTTTTTTATTATTATTATTATTATTAATTTCTACACTGACATCCAGCCCCATTTTAGTTCGCCGAGGCGAAAGGGGTCAAACACGGAAATCAAATCAAAAAAAAACCTCACACATCACAAAAAATTTGTTGGTTTGTTTATTTGAATATTTGAGCAGATATGGGGATGTGACGCTGGTGAGATAACAAGTTATCTTATAGAAAATAGAAAAAATAAAATAGAAAATATCAAATAGTTATGGCGGGGTGGGGTCTGGTCACTTGGAAGCTGATGTGATGATATAGAGCGGTGATTGATTAGCGGTGTCTGAGTGTTTTTCTTCCGGGCGTTTCGGTACTTTCACCGGTGTCTGAGTGTTTTTCTTCCGGGCGTTTCGGTACTTTCACCGGTGTCTGAGCGGAGCCGAGCCGGTGTCTGAGCGGAGCCGAGCCGGTGTCTGAGCAATGCAAGCATTGTAAACTCCACCGAAGACACCGCTACAGAAAATCAAAAAAAAATCAAAACAAAAACCCAATTCTCAATAATTGTAATTAATAAAAAAGTAATCCAGTCTGTCAAATGTGACAATTTTCACATTTTGATAATAGAAGTGAATAACATCTTCATAACTGTATCCCAGTTGAATCATCCGAATGGCTCCTTCCTGACTCATTCCCACTCCGTGTCCGTAACCTCTGCCTTCAAGCAATACCTCATTGCCGGAATGAATCACATGAAACCAAGTGGATTTCAGGTTCATATCTCTTCTGATGTCTTTCAGATGGATATTTCCCGGAAAATATACTTTGCGCTGGTCTTGTCTGAAATTTAATGCCTGCTGTCTCATGTCTTCATTATCAATGGGATAGTTGTAGGTCTTCTTTAAAAACTGCAACCACTCCTCAGCCGGCATCGTTTTTTTCCATGTGGCATTGCGCCCTTTCAAACTGAATGTGTCTTTAACGGCACGAAGGTAGGGAACCGGCATGGTCCACACATCTTCACTGTTGATGGTCTGACCTCCGCTGTTGCTATGAAATGCAGCTGAAATCATTTTGCCGCTTTCATCAACCAGAACATTGCCGGCAGTTTGTGATGTGGCCATCATAATGTAGCTGATTTTACAACGTCCCTTATAAACCTGACAATGCACATCATCACACAAATGGTGACCTTCAAGTATATGTTTGCGAACATTTGCAAGTGCATAGGTGCGACATGTAATAGCCTGTACCAGAAAAAAATCAATATCCTTTGAACTGCCGCCACCTTCAGATTCAACAACTCCTGCCACATAATGTTCCAGCTCCACATTGTTGATGATAATCAAACTTCCCTCTGAGGCTCTAAAAACCAGATTGTCATCATAAATCCTTTTCGCATAAGAAGGCTGAGTTGGTTCAATTTCAAACGTATTTAAAAAACCGATTCCTTTGAGAGTGATTTCCTGACCAGAAAAAATCATGTCGTTATTATAATGCACTTCAACTTCATTGCCATTGGCCTTTATTGTCACTTTTGAGTTTTTGTATAAATCGGCAACTTTCTCATTATCAGGATCTCGCACTTCATATTTTCCTGAAAAAACCATCACATTCACTTGTTTAACTGAAACATTTGAATAAATACGAACATCAAGATAAATCATGAGGGCATTGGAATTCATAGGGATGAACCCCATTGTCAGCATCAAAAATATCGTAAGTAATTGTAGTTTCTTCATGCTTTACAGTTTTTGTGTGTGGAATTGAAGATAATCTCAGCCGCCCGTGCAGAGGCTCCCTCGTTTCCAAGTTTTTCTCTCAGTTTTCTGAAACCTTCAAACATTGCATTTCTGTATGTATTATCAGTAATAATTCTATGAAGTTCTGTTTGTAGGTTTTTTTCATTCATCTCGTGCTGAATAAGCTCTTTTACCAGCACTTTGTCAGCAATAAGGTTGACCAGTGAAATGAATTTCACTTTTATAAGTCTTTTTGCAATCCGGTATGATAAATAATTTCCCTTATAGCAAACCACAAGAGGCACATTGCTTAGTGCAGTTTCCAGAGTGGCTGTTCCACTTGTTACAGCCGCTGCCTTTGCTTTGCCCAATAATTCGTGGAGTTTTTCATATTCAACTTTAATATTTTGGGTTGAATATTTTTCATACACCCGGGGATTCATGTTTTTCACTCCGGCTATAACAAATTCATAATCAGTGAATTTTGTAGCCATTGATGTCATAACAGGGAGCATCCTTTTTATTTCCTGAGTCCTGCTGCCGGGCAAAAGTACAATTGTGTTTTTTTCAATTGTATTATTTTTTTCATGTTTCAAAACGTCAAGCAGGGGGTGCCCCACATAATCAGCATCAATATCAAATGTTTTGTAGAAATCTTTTTCAAAAGGCAGAATTGTAATCATCCGGTCGACAACTTTCCTTATGGTGTGTGCTCTTGAACTTTTCCATGCCCACACCTGAGGCGAGATATAATAGACTATTTTCAGATTTTGACGTTTTGCCCATTTGGCAATTCTCAGATTAAAGCCTGGAAAATCAATCAGTACAAGCACGTCTGGCTTAAAATTTAGAATATCTTTTTTACAAAATCTGAAATTTGAAATTATGGTTTGCAAATGAACAATAACTTCTACAAATCCCATAAAGTTGTGGTCTTTGTAATGTTTTACCACATCAGCTCCTGCTTCTTTCATTTTATCACCGCCCCATGCACGTATTTTTGCCTCATTATCAAGTTTATTCAACTCTCTGATTAGATTGCTACCGTGCAAATCACCCGATGCTTCACCTGCAATGATATAATATTTCATTTTTGATTTAGATGTGAATGGAAAAATAAATGATGGCATATATCAATGTGGAAAGCAATATCCCTCTTCCTGTGTAATCAAACTTCAAACGAAGCAGATAATATCTCAGTATAGCAAGGTTGGCAAAAATGCAGATGAGTTGGAGTGTAGATGCTTTAATGAGAGGTTGTTCCGGATTATTGGGGCCGGTAATTAATTTTGTAAAAATCAAATATAAAATTCCGTAAACCAAAGCAGGAAGAGCAGCCCCCATCAGAATGCCAAATATCATATTGTCGCGTTGAAAAAAACGTCTGATCATGGTTTGAGTTTGTTTTGAAGTTCAGTAATTGTATGATGGGCTGTAATATCAGGCATCACAGGGACAACAGATGCAAATCCGTTTTTCAGTGCCCATATGTCGGTATCTTCGTTCCTTTCAAGAGGCACAAAAGAACCTTTGAGCCAATAATAAGGATTATTGTGTGAATCAAACCGTTCTTCAAATTCTTCTTTCCAGTATGCATGTGCCATGCGGCATATTTTGAACCCTTTTTTGGTTTCATATGCGTGAGGGAAATTTACATTCAGACAGGTGCGGTAAGGCAAACCATTGTGCATTACAGATGAGATAATCTTTTCAATTATCGGTTGCAAAGCATTAAGGTCATATGTGTCATCATCTTCAAATGTGGAAAATCCAATTGATGGAATATTGAGCATGCATCCTTCAAGGACAGCTGCCATGGTTCCTGAATAAAAAACATTGACAGATGAATTGGCACCGTGATTAATTCCGCTTAATAAAAGCACAGGTTTGTTTTCAAGCAGCCCGTGCAAAGCCAGTTTGACGCAATCAACCGGAGTCCCGTTGCTGATATGAATTTCCAGATTGTCAGTTTTGGAAATACGCTTTCTTCTTAAAGGGGTTGTCATTGTCACTGCATGGCTTTGTCCTGAACGACCGGAATCAGGGCAAAGAACGAGTACATTTCCAAATTGCAGGGCAATTTCTGTTAGTTTTTTTATCCCAGGTGCGTCTACACCATCATCATTTGTAACCAGGATAAGCGGGTTTGGCATATGAGTTTCGTTTTAATCTATAGCTTTGTATTTCTTTTCCATTTCACTGATGTTGTTTTGCTGAGATTTGATTTCGTTCTCAAGATCCTCAAGGTCTTTCTGGTTTTTGACGATGTCATTTTCGTTATCTTCAATCTTCTTTTTGTAATCTTCTATTTCTTTTTCCTTTTTCTGTGTGTCCTTTTCAATGCCGGATTTTTTCTTTTCCATGTCTGATAACTTCTTTTGTTCTTCAGCAATGGCAGCCTGAACAGATTGTTTTGAAATATCTACAGCAAAATCATAGACCATTTTTTCTGCAGCTTTATATTGAGAACTGTGGTCTTTGGAATTTAAAAAAGCACCTCCAAGGTCAAATGCAACAATGAATTCTACATCAAGATCTTTTTGATTTGCTACAGCATAAACATCTACTGTGTTAGAAGAAATAGCAGGTAAAATAGCATCATCTGCAAATATCTCTTTTTTGTTACTTACTTTGGCCTTGTTCTTTTTCATTAGCGAAACCCATTCCTTTTCCACATCCTTTGCGTTTGATTCACGAATATAAACAACAAGTGCATTGTTTTTTCCGTCTCCAATTTTTTCACTGGATTCTTTTACTTTGGTTTTTTGTGCATGTGCAGGTACACACATCATTGCGGCTAATAATAAAATGATAAATAATCTCATAAGAATTGAATTTAAATTTTCACAAAACTACAAAAAATTTGTTTGTCAAATTCCAAAGCAGACATTGTCTTTTGTGTTGTAAAAAAAATCAGATTATTCAAAACACCTGTTCATCATCATTTTTTTTCTTTCTCATGGTTGGCAGTTCCATCAGATAGTTTAGTAAAGATACAATAATGCTGAGATAAATGGCATATAGAAAATTGTCAATGGCAAAGCCGTTAATCAGGTATGCCGCCAAAGCAACAATGACAGCATTAATAAACAGCAGAAAAATGCCATATGTATAAATTGTTATGGGAATTGTAAGAATTACAAGAAATGGACGGATAAACACATTGAGTAAACTAATGACAATGGCCACCCATATGGCTTTGGGATAGCTTGAAATATGTACTCCCGGCAGGAGCCATGAGGCTGTAAAAATTGAAATAGACTGAATTACGAGTTTAACTAAAAAATGCATCTGTCTGTGTTTTAGGCATCCACATTGTATTCACGAAGGGCATCATTCAGTGTTGTCTTCAAATTGGTTGATTCTTTTCTCTTTCCAATAATCAGAGCACAACTGACATTGAATTTTCCTGCAGGAAATTCTTTTGTATATGAACCGGGGATGACCACAGAACGTGGAGGAACATACCCTTTGGTTTCAATTGCTTCAGTTCCTGTAATATCAATGATTTTTGAAGAGCCGGTAATAACCACATTGGCTCCCAGAACAGCTTCTTTTCCTATTCTTGCCCCTTCCACAACAATGGATCGTGAACCAATAAAAGCACCATCTTCAATAATTACAGGGGCAGCCTGAACAGGTTCAAGCACTCCGCCAATTCCCACACCTCCGCTAAGATGGACACTTTTTCCTATCTGGGCACATGAGCCAACAGTGGCCCAGGTATCAACCATGGTTTCACTGTCAACATAAGCTCCAATATTCACATATGAAGGCATCATAATAACACCCGGAGCAAGATATGATCCATAGCGTGCAATTGCATGGGGTACAACCCTGACTTTTTGAGCTGCATATTTGTTTTTCAATGGGATTTTATCATGAAACTCAAATGCTCCAACCTCAATAGTTTCCATTTTTCTCAATGGAAAATACATAATTACAGCTTTTTTAATCCACTGGTTCACAATCCATGTGTCATTATTGGGTTCTGCAACTCTTAGCCTGCCCTTGTCAAGTTCTTCAATAACATGAAAAACAGCTTCCTGTACTTCTTTTTTTTCCAGTAATTCAGGATCCTCAAATGCAGCTTCAATTAATTTCTGTATTTGTTTCATGTTATCTATTTTGAATAAAGTTTTTTTGATGAGATTACTTCAACTTTTCCAAATTTGGACAATTCTTTGGGATTAAGTCGCTTTTTGTCAGCAACAATCATTATTACAATTGGTTTGTTTTTGAGATGTGCATTGTAAAAGGCACTGATATCATTGAATCCCAGTTCTTCATAAAGTTGGCTTTTGTAAACAAGAGGGTCTTGATCCCATCCAAGATATTTATCAGCTGCAAATCTCATGGAAGCAGACCTGAAGCCAGGAATTTTGCTGTATTGAGATAGAAAAAGATATTCTCTGATTGCTTCTGCTTCTTCAGGTTTTTCGGGCATATTGCGAACCAACCCCATAAAAATCTCAATGGCTTCAAATGTTTTGTCTGCCTGTGTGCCAATATATCCTGCAAATGAAAAATCTGAATTTATATTGAGAGGTCGTCCCACGTTGGCCCCGGCCGAATAGGCCATTGAACGAAATTCGCGTATCTCTTTCAGCACAAGTCCGCTAAAACCACCGCCAAAGTATGAATTAAACATATCAGCAACTGCCTCTTCTTTGGGAGAATAGGCATTTCCCTGAGTATAGAAAAATATTTTACTCTGAACCGTATTCTTTTTATGAACAAAAATAATTCGGTTTTGTTCAGGCTTATATTTGGGTGTTTCATACCTCTTTGTTGCCTGTGTACCATTGAAACCTGCAAAATATCTTTCTGTATACTCCATGCTTTGTTCCAGCCCACGTCTTGTTCCAGTGAAATGAAATTCAACAGGTTGTTTTATAATATCTTTTATGATATGTATCAGGTCTTCAGATTTGAGTTTTTTCACCTCTTTCAGTGTGGGTCTGTTCAAATAGGGGCTCAGATTTCCATAAACAACATAATCATACAGAATGTCTGCAATACTTTCAGCATCTGCAGTTTCAAGTTTTCTGTTTGCTTTTTCTCCTTCATAAATCACTGAAAGTTTTGATTGATCAATCACTGTGTTTAATAGTAAATCACTGAGAAGATTCATGGATTCCGGCAGTCCGTTTTCCATACCGTTCAGTTGTACTTCCACAGTATTTCCGCTGATGCTGAAAGAGTAACTGACTCCCTGATTTGCAAAAGAAGCCTTTAGTTGCGAAAGGTCCATGTTTTTTGTTTGAGCAAGGTCCATTGCCATAATGGCGTGACTTGTTAGCGGGTTTGGTTCTTCTGATAAATAAAACCGAATTCTGTATGTGAAAATGTCATTGTACGGATTGCTACAGTAATAAAAATTTGCTCCGTTTGAAATGGTAAATTGTTCAACGGAGTGATGGTATCCTTGTAGTTCTGGAACAATGGAAGTTGGCATGTCGCTGATACGGTGGTAATACTCAGAGTGCACATTTTTGTTGTCAGTAATTGGTTCATAACCGGGTTTGTCAATTTTTACTTTTTTTGGAAAACCCATAGTTGAAAAGAAGACAAGGTAGTTGTCTCCAATATATTTTTTAGCAACATTGATAATATCTTCTCTTCTTACCTGCATGATTTTGTCAGGATAAGCCATAAACTGATCAAGGGGTTGTTCATTGACAAAAGATTGAGCAAGCATGACACAAGTGTTCATATGTGACTCAAGAGAGGAAACATACTCAACATAAATTTCCTTTTTGATACTTTCAAGCATTTCATCTGAAAAATCACCATTTGCAAGTTTCTTAAGTTCAGTCAAAACAAGATTTTCCGCATCTTCCAAAGATTGTCCAAGAATTTTTGGTACAATGAGCAGGAGCAATGCTCCATGTTCTTTATAGGGAAGAGGCAGTGCCTGTGCAGCAAGGATTTTATTGTCAAGTGTCAGTTGGTCAAGCAGTCCGGTTTGTCCTGAATTGGATAAAATCCTGTACATCACATCCAGTGCGTATTGATCAGGGTGTCCGGACGGGACAGTTCTGAAACCCAATACCCCAAGCTTCACTGGTGACATTTTAACCTGAACCAGCTCTCTACCATTAAAAGATTCTTCATCGTGTTGCTCAATTTTAGGCAGTAATCCGCTTTTCCATACCCCAAAATAGTCTTCAATCATTGGTTTTACTTCACTACTATTAAAATTACCGCTGATAATTAAAGCCATATTGTTGGGTACATACCAGGTTTTGAAAAAGGTGTACATTTTTGTCAACGAAGGATTTTTCAGATGCTCAAGTGTGCCTATAGTTGTTTGTTGTCCGTAGGGATGTTTTTTAAAGAAATTTCTTCCAAATTCCTCAAACAAAGGCATGAAAAACATATCGTTATACATATTGTATTCTTCATATACCACTTCCAGTTCAGCCTGAAATCCCCTGAAAACGGGATTGATAAACCGATGACTGTAAACTTCGAGCCATTTTTCTATCTGAGAAGGAGGAAATTCATTGAAATAGGCTGTCATATCAGTTGAGGTGAATGCATTCAAGCCTGTACTACCCATACTTTTCAAAAGTTTATCAAGTTCATTTGGAACAACATATTTGTTGGCTTCAACCGATTCAGCATTAATCTGCATCTGAATTGTTTTTCTTTCGTTCTCGTCAGTGGTGGCAGCCAGCTGGTCATATAGATTGAAAATATTAGCAATATGAACTTTTTCCTTTTCCCAGTTGATGGTTCCAAGTTCCTGTGTCCCTTTGAAAAGCATATGTTCCTGATAATGAGCCATTCCGGTTGCGTCAGCAGGATCATGACGGCTACCTGCTTTTACCACCACAAGCCCGTAAACAGTGGATGCATTGGGATCAGGATTCAGATATACAGTGAGACCGTTTTGTAATGTATAAACTTCAGGATTTAGAGATCTGTGCTGTGCATTAGAAACAAAGGCAATGATAACAAACAGTAAAATGAATGTGAAACGTTTCATGATTTTGGTGTTTTAGTAAATGAAGTTGTAAAATTAGAAATAAATCACGAAACTCATACATATGGAAATAATTATGATTTCATTGTTTTTTCGTAAATTTGCACACTCTAATCAATAATCTGAATGCTATGTTTAAAAGAGTTCTGTTTCTTTCCTTTATTACTGTTTTGTTTTTTGTTTCTTGCAAACCGACCTATATCCGTCATGGAATAAAAAAAATCAATGAACTTCAAAACTCATTACTCGAAGTTGACAATAAACTTAAAACTCTGGATACAACAGCAATTAAACAAAAATATACCATGTATATGCAGTCAATTGCTCTTGTAAAAGATATTGGAGATGATGCATTCACCAAAGATGAGTGGAATACGATGACTCAGTATGGTCAGATTCGAAAGCCTCTCAGAAATTTTATTAATCAATTGCCGGAATTTGCTAAAGAACTTGATTATTCAAAAATGCAGTTATCCAATCTCGAATATGACCTTAAGAATAAACATCTCACAAGTGAACAGTTTGATGAGTTCTATAAGAAAGAAAATGAGGCAGTATCTTTTTTTATTACAATGTTTGATGTGAACTATACTGGTGCTATGTCTCAGGTGGAAGCATTTGATACACTCTATCCCAAAATGGTGCTTGTGATTCAAAATCACAGCAATAAAACAAGAGATGAATAAGTTAGTGTTTTTAGCAATCTGTTTTCTAATCAAATTATGAAATTTATCAAGTGTTTAGCTTTTTTAATATTGACTTTGCTGCTTGCAAATTCTCAGGTTAGTTTTGCACAAGGCAATGAGGATGAGCTGCTTGCACTACAATATTTCAATGATGGCGAATTTGATAAAGCTGTTGTGATTTATGAAAGACTTTATAAAAAAGATCCATCAATCTATTTTTACAATTATTATTTTGAATGTCTTCTTGCATTGGAGCAGTATTCAAAAGCGGATAAACTTGTTCAGGGGTTAGTTAAAAAAAATCCTGCAGTGTTCAGATATCAGGTTGATCAGGGCTTAATCTATGCAGCTCAGGGAGATCAAAAAAAGGCTGATAAATCATTTGCTGATGCAATTGCAGCAGTTAAGCCAACTGAAGATAATTATAGTGCTTTGGCTCAGTATTTTATGTTCAGGCAGCTGATGGAATGGACAACGAAAACATATGAAACTGCTATTGCAAAAATTCCTGAAACAATTAGTTTGAGGTATGAATTGAGCAATATGTATTTTCAAAGTCGCAGAACAGAAGAAATGTTTGAACTTTTTTATTGGCTTCTTGATCATCCAATGGTTGGAGTGAATGATGTTCAGCAACGCTTGATTGCTTATTTTGCAAGAGATTATTCAGAGACCATGAAAAATGATTTTGTGGGATTTGCAATGAAAAAAGCACAAAGAAATTCTCAGAATAATAACTATGCCGAAATGTTGCTTTGGGCTTATCTGCAGGTTTCTGATTTTCAAAAGGCCTTAAATCAGGCATTTGCCATGGACAGGCGTCAGAAGGCCGACGGACAGGTGGTGCTTGGGCTTGTTCCGGTACTTGTACAGAATAAAGAATTTGACAAAGCCATTGAAGGGCTGATGTTTGTCATTGAAAAAGGAGAAAATTCAGTGAATTATAATGTTGCACGCACACAATTGTTTGATGTGAGATATGAAAAAGCAGCCTCATTTGTTCCAGCTGATATTATGGAAATGAGAAAACTTGAACAGGAGATAATTGCATTTCTTGAAGAAACTGGTGTTCATGCTGCAACTCTAAATCTTGTTATGAAGCTTGCATCTGTTCAGGCATTCTATCTTGATAATCCAGATGATGCTAAAATATGGCTTGAAAAAGCCATGGCTATTCCCCGAATCTCTGCTTTATATTATGCTGAACTGAAAATCCTGCTTGCTGATGTTATGCTGTTAACTGGCGAACATTGGGATGCGTCTCTTCTTTATTCTCAGGTTGAAAAGGATTTCAAACACGATACAATAGGCTTTAGGGCAAAATTCAAAAATGCACAGTTCTACTTCTATATTGGGGAGTTTGATTATGCATTGACACATCTTAAAATTCTCAGATCTGCCACTTCAAAGCTTATTGCAAATGATGCCATGGAGCTTTCCTTGTTTATTTCAAACAATATTGATTATGATAGCTCATATGTTCCACTCGGATACTATTCGAGAGCTGAGTTTTTGTGGAAATGCAAAAGTCCTCTTGAAGCGATGTCTGCTCTGGATTCCCTTTTGAATATATTTCCTGTGCATCCCATTCGTGATGATGCCCATATGCTGAAAGCAAAGGTGTTTATTGAAATGAAACAATACGACAATGCTGTCCTAAGTCTTAAAAATATTGTTCAGTCTCATTACTTTGATTTGCTGGCCGATGATGCATTGTTTATGCTTGCAGGATTATATGAAAACAAATTAAATGATATTGAACAGGCCATGGAGTGTTACTGGAATATTGTGAATGATTTTCCATCCAGTATTTTTGCAAGTGAATCAAGGGAGAAATATCGTCAATTAAGAGAAAACCAATCAACTCCATGACAGATTTTGTGCGCCCAAAAAAACACCTCGGTCAGCATTTTCTGACGGATAAAAATATTGCAAAAAGCATTGTTGACTCTCTTGACCTTACAGTTTGTAAAAATATCCTTGAAGTAGGTCCTGGCAAAGGAATTCTTACGGAATTACTTTTATGTATTCCCGAAGTTCAATTCAAATGCGTTGATATTGATATTGAGTCTGTTCACTGGTTGCAAAACAACCTTCATCTTGATGAAGCCTCCTTGATTCATGCTGATTTTCTCAAACTTCAACTTGATAAGGTGTTTGGACAAGAATTGAGTATCATTGGCAATTTTCCCTATAATATTTCATCTCAAATTTTGTTCTCAATTATCGAACACAGAGATGTTGTTCCACAAATGGTTGGAATGTTTCAACTGGAAGTAGCTCAAAGGATTGTCTCTTCTTCCGGATCAAAGGATTATGGAATACTAAGTGTGGTTATTCAGTCATGTTATGATGCAGAAATTTTATTTCGGGTGAGTGAGCATGTGTTTCAACCACCCCCCAAAGTGAAATCAGCGGTTGTAAAAATGATTCGTAAAACTGAATTGCCCCTGACAGAAAAAGAATTTACTTTTTTCAGAGGTGTAGTAAAAACGTCTTTCGGACAGAGAAGAAAAATGCTCAGAAATTCACTTTCATCATATGGCATAACATCAGTATCAGGGACTGATAAATGGCTTACAAAAAGACCAGAACAACTCAGTATTGATGAGTTTTTTGAACTTAGTCTGAAGTTGATGAATCAAATAAAAAACACTGAATAAAAAAATTACCAGCCTAAAAACATGTCATTTCCGGGCATGTAAAAAGGGGAAGAACATCCGTAATGATTGTACGAGGGAGAGTGAAGCAGTGGAGACATATCTTTTGAATACAGAAATCTGGCGCCGATATAGCTGTTTTTTCCAATTTTGTAATCAAAACCACCAAAGAAAGCGTTTCCGGAATTGAAATTTGTATTTCCACTGAAAGAGATGGGTTCGGCATGAAGAAATCCACCGTAAAGAGTAAGTTTGTTACTTACATCATATGATCCTGAAACAAACAGAGCAAGAGAACTTGCAGGTGAAAATGCTGCCATCTCAGAATTGTGTTTGGAAAACAAAGAATATGTTTGAAAGATGGTTCCGGTTTGAATTGAGAACCTGCGTGTGAATTTTTTTGAAATATAAGGTTGGATAAAAAAAGATTGAGCAGAAAAATCACTGCTGCCTGTTAAAAAAGTACCGGCAGAAATTCCTGTTTCAATGGGTTCGTTCAAAAACGGTGCGTTTTCATTAAGTTGACCCATGCTTTGCAAAACAAAAAGGGCGCAAATTATAAACAATGAAACATGCTTATTCATAATTTTTTAAATAAATTTAAGCAAAGATACAAAATTAATTATAAATATTCCTGTAGAAATGACGTATAAAAGAGCAGCCGGAAGTAAATAAGCACTGAAAGGTACTTTTTTTTGTTTTCTGCTTGAATATGCAGGCCTTTTGGGCGTGAGAAATACACGCACAATAAAAAAAACAAACAGTGCAAGCAGAATAAGAAAAGGAAGACCTGTGAAAATTACAGGCACTGTATATGAAGAGAATTGTCCGGGACTTTGAAGTAACTGCCTGAAATATTTTTGAATAAATGATTTTACTTTAAAGTAGAAACTGATATTATCTGTTCTGTTTAACAGGGGGTCAAATTTACAATACATCCCATTGTCAAGTATGAGTGTATAGCCTGGACCAAAAGGAATAACATAGAATTTTTCAAAATCTGAAGTAGTTTGTGCAACATCATATTTATCGTCTTTACTCAGATAAAAAACTGTTTTTTTTGTATTATCGTTTGTTTCAGGGATAATTTTGACAGCATCTTCATTGATTATTGCTGTATAAACAGGTTTGTCACTTTCATGGTTTTCAAAGAAATTGAATCTTTCTATGCCTGATCGGGTTATTGAGAAAACAGGCAAATCATTTCCTGTGTGTTCTGAACAGTGTTGTTTGTGAAATTCAAGATTTGCAGAATTAAAGGTGTATTTGTCATTACAACTGTATTGAGTATGCAACATGCCGGTGAATGAGAAATCAATCTGCCGGGCATTAAACGACGGTTCTTCCACACGAATATCTTCAAAATGATAAGCATAATTTGATCTGAAAATCATAACATTGGTTGTCCCTGTGGGATTGGCAATATACAGACTGTCCCTTCTGTAATAATCAGAAGTGGCCATAAAATGCCAGCTGTTTCTAAAATAAGCAGCTATGGGATTACTGATTCTTGCAAAAAAAGGATTGACTTTGATAGGTCTCAGTATCCATTGGTTATCCTTTCTGAGGTCACATGTGTAACGTTTGAAATATCTCGGAAATGAATCTGTTAAAGTGATACACTCAGGAATTCCGTCAATAAGTGCAAAGGCATTCAAAGATTCACCAGTTGTTTCAGGTGGAGGAAATGATGCAATAATACTATCCTTTTCAAATAAAAAAAAGTTAAATTCATGCTGTGTTGATTGTGTTTTGAATAATCTTCGGAATTCATCATAGGCAACACCACTCAATGAGCATGGTGTTCGACCAGTATTATATATCAAGTTCATTCTATTGGAAAAAGGCTGAAATGCGGCCAGCCAGTATGATGTAGTGTCTGTGTGTGTGTCAACAGCACATATACTCCATATGGCTGATGAGTCAGAAACAAAAGGAGGAATAAGCTGAATGTTTTGAAAATCAATCTGTCTGTTGTTGTCTGTGCTGCTGATATGGGGAATTGTAAACGGAGATGTACTGTTTTTAAGTTTGAAGAAAACAATAGTCAAAACAGTGATAAATATTAAGAATGACAGAAAAATGACAATTTTTTTTATCATTTATTAGTTAAATAATGTTTGAAATTTATTGTTTCAAAATTATGACATTTATTTATACCAACAACAGTCGCTTGCAATTATAGACAAAAGACCTCATAATTTAGATATAAAACAAGCAAATGCCTGTCAAAATTTATCTTATTGATAAAATTCAGCTATATAGATTTTTAGATGTTTTGTAACTGCTTTGCACTTAATATTCGCGGAAATATGTATTAGAGGCTAAATAAACTACGATATTCTTTTAGAGGAGAGCAGTTACAATTATTTTTGTAATTTTAGAACCAAAAAAAAGATGAAACCTCCAATTTGTTTTTTATGTCATCTGGATTTCAGGCACGATCCTGAAGAAGGTGGCCTTGTGTATTTTAGTCTTAGTGAAGATGATATTGAATATAACAACAGATTCAAACAACATGGTTTTACAGGTCATCCGGCAGGTTGTGCATGGTTTTGTAGTGAGCATTATGAACAAGCCAAACAACTGGAACATCTCACTTTGTCAGAAGCTCTGAAAACAATGAAAGAAAATGAAAGATAAAGTGACTCAAAATAAACAAACACTATGCATGCATGGCCTGGAAGCCTAAAGATACAGAACCGGGATTATTTGTTAGCAATCCTATTGCATAAAAAAAAGACTCTCACAAAGGAGAGCCTTTTTGTATTCTAATCATGTATGAGGTTTATTTTTTTACAATTCTTGAAGGGAACACTCTGTCATTGATTTTCAGATGAACCACATAAGTGCCTGAAGGATAGTTCGTCATATCAAATTCCACAGAATTTCCACTACGTTGGTATGAACCAGCAAGCTTTCCCTGCATGTCGTAAATGTCAATACTAATTTGCTCTTCAGGCATATTGCTAAAGTTAACCTGAACCAGTCCATCTGTTGGATTTGGGAAAATATTGAAATATGAATTTTCCTGTTCTTCAACTGAGCCTGTAGCAATGGGTACAGAGTATGCAAATTCAATTTCATCTTCCCATTGTCCTAAACCCATGCCCCAATACATGGGTTCAATATTACTTCTGATCTGAGCAACTGAGTATGTTGCAACAGGCTCAAACCGGCTGGCAACATAGTAAGCATAAATTTTTGATTCAATAAAATAGTTCATACTACTTCCCAAATCCATATTGTCATCTGAATGGGTGCAAAGTCTTAAATAGTTTGTGTGAGTTGTATAAACAGGACTACTAATTGAACCATCCACAATTGTAACGTCACCGTATGCATCAACTGTAATAGAAAGGGTTGAAGCTGTATTGATAGTCGTTCCCGGAACAGAAGTGATGTTGCTGATGCTCATATTAGTAACATTGTTAGGGCTGGCAAAATCAACTGGGAACAAAGCCACAGGTTTTGCTGGTGTATTAATGGATGTCATGGCACCCGAAGTAGTGTTAACAAAAAATCCCAATTCATAGAATCCGGTAGCATCTTTTCGAAAATAAGTGTGCGCATCACCTTCAGAACTTGGAATTATTGTATGAAGTGTAGCTGTAGGAAAATTTGCAGCTCCGGGGTAGAATCCATTATAGGCATTGTATCTTCTAACGAAGGGAGTTACGGCAAACCCCATATAATAGAACATGGCAATGGTGTCATTTCTGTGCCCGCCAACTGCAATATTATGCATAGGGTCAAGAGCATTGTTGGTTTGGATTGCTTTTTCCAGTGTTCTGTCAAGACTTAAAGAATCATTTAATGGGTCATCATCAATAAATGCCTGTGTGGCTGGAATTGTGTAGGGCTTTACCGTAATGCTGTCATTGGCACTTGGAAAGTTAGCCTCTGTCAGAGGTGTTGGATACTGGGCAAAAAGGATGCATGGCAGGAGGATTGCAACCATTGTCAATGTTGTGATAATTTGTAGTTGTTTTTTCATATAAATTTGATTTTTAATGTTAGTTTGCGATTGTAAATTTACGATTTTCTCTGAAATAAGTTCCGTTTATTGAAATAAAATACACTCCCTGAGATAAATTTTTTGTATTAAATCTGAAAATATTCACTCCTTTGTTGCTGTCAGTTGTTTCATTATGAAGTAATTGTCCAGTTGATGTGAATATCTGTATTTGAATTGGTTGAGATTGAGAATTGTGATACATCATAATTATCTCACTTCCTTCCTGTACAGGATTTGGCCAAAGAGAAACAATATAGTCCTGCTGAGATACCTGCTTTTTGTTTAACATAACAATGTCAGTAAAAACATAGCGTCCATCAAAATCAATTTGTCTCAGTCTGTAATAAAACTCATTTTCTTCATTTAGTTTTAGGTTGTGATCTGTAAATATGTAGTTTGAAAGATAATTTGTGTTTCCGTTTCCTTCTACAAAACCCAGCGAGCTCCATTCTGTGCAACTGCCTGTACATCGTTGTATTTCAAAGCCAAGGTTATTGATTTCAGATGCGGTAGCCCAGGTCAGAATTCCATCATTTTCCTGCCAGTATGCATCAAGGTAAAGAAGACTTACCGGGAGTGGATTGGTGCAGTCAAAAAGTGAAAAACTTGCTCCGTCGAAAAATCCGCCGGCAAAAATGTCTTCAGGAGGACAGCTGGAAATAATGTAGAAAAATGAAGCACCGTCATAGGGTCCTCCTGCAAAGATATCTTCAGGTGGGCATGAGGCAATAATCCAGTAATTATCAGCTCCATCATAGAAACCGCCTGAAAAAATATCTTCAGGTGGGCAGATTGAAAGGATGGTGCTAAGGGTTGCCCCGTCATATGGTCCTCCCATAAAAATGCTGTCATTAACACAATTTGAAAGAATTGAAGATAATGATGCACCATCATAAAACCCCCCTGTAAACACTGAATCAGGCAGGCAAATGCCTGGTGTGGCTGTAACTGCTGCACCGTCATAGGGTCCACCTCTCCAAATTTGCTCTGGCTTGTTAAAAATGGTATCAGTAACAGTTACAACACAGTTTCCGTTTGCCACTGTGAGATAAATAACTGTTATGCCAAGATTGCCTGATCCGTAGATTATTCCAGATTCATATGGAGAATCTCCCGTTTGTCCGTTACTGAAATCCCAGTAATAGGTTGTTGGGGGATTTGTTATTGTTACTGTAACATTGGAAAAGAAGTCAATTGGAGTACCTGTTATAATTTCATATCCGGGTGGATCATGTGTAATGTTGGGGTCAGGCACAGGGTAAATTGTGACAGGAATCATAATGGTATCAGCAGCTCCTGTTGTAATATTGGTGACAATCAGTGTGACATGATATGTGCCCGTATCGGGGTACATAAAACATGGGTTTATATCTGTTGATGTTGCAGAAGGGTCAAGAGGGATAAATTCCCAAAAATAGGCAATTGAATCACCAAGTGTTGATTGATTGGTGAAACAGGTTGAATCGCCAAAACATTGATTCATGTAAGTGAAATTGGCTGTCGGTTTGTTGGGGTCGAATGGCTCGCAAAGCTGGTTGGGACTTGGTATGGCCGAGACAGTGAGTGTAATACTTCCTGTAGCATTGGAAGGTGATACAACCTGAACATAATATGATGATGAATCACTCATCATACAGTTCAGAGTAAATTCTGTTAATGCATCTGAATTGCAGGGACCTGCAGTCATTGCAGAGCAATCTCCATAAAGAATGCGGTATCTGATTTGATGGGGTAGGGCAGTGGTGCTTTCTGAGAGCTGGAATGTAAGGTCAACCTTGTCGGTAAAATTAAGGTCAACTTTGAACCATGTTGACTTATACCCTCCCGGACCAAAAAGACATCCCATATTTGAACCATCTTCTCCAAAATCATCTCCAATTGAATGACAGTCAATCACCACAGATTCTGACATAATGCCGGGAGCGGGCATGACCATTTCAACCGGTTCACTACACAAATCTCCGTACTCGGTCAAAATCCATATGTGAGGAATGACATTTTCAATTGTGTAACTACATCCTGTGAGCATGATATAATAAGTACCTGTATTCAGGCAAGTTTCACCCCATTGGTCTCCGGATATGGTTACTGTGGTTGGGCTGAGCATCTGTAATCCAGTAACAGTAGAATCTCCTGGAATTATTTCTTTAAATAGTTTAATTTCATTGTTGTGGAAAAAATGTCCAATTCCTGGAATTTCATATCGGATTCTTATTTTTCCCGATGTGGCAGATTCAAATTTATACCATAGTGTTCGCGTTCCACAGGTGTTTTGGTCTGTTGGAGCCTTGGTTGCACATGCAAAACTGGACATGGCGCCTGAGTATTGCCCTGCTGTTAAAGGTAAATTGGTATAGGGTGGTGTTGTTTCTCCCAGTCCATTTATAACATTGGCGTCAGAATAATTATCATAATTACTTGTCACAGAAAAGTCAGGAACATGCCTCACCGAAACTTCCACCTGATTGTTTGGCATCAGCCCTGCATGATGGTCAACAACCACATAATATCGTTGCTTAATATGTGCGCCACAAGGATCAATGGAAAAATTCAGTGATTGATGATTGCCGGCACATCCATAATAATCTTTATATGAGCTGTTTCTGATATAGGTAAGACCCTGAACAATGGTTGAGTCCACTTCTCCTCCCAACACAACATCTGCAAAATCCAGGTTGCCATCCACATCACTTCTGTATATCACCCACGGATATTGCGTGGTTTTACCAGAAGTTTTGTTTTCAACTCTTACAGTGACAATGCCGGGACCGTCGATGACAAAGGTGTACCATAAATTTCTCCTGATTGGCACATTGGTGGTGTTGAAATAATGGGGCGTGTTGAAATCCATAATATAAGGCACAGATGACGATGCAGCTGCATCTGGAAACAATCCGTCCCAGCAGTATGTATTGGGATCAGTTTGACCCGGATCACTTTTAAATGCACCGGTAGTACAGGTGAAAAAATCATTTGTTGGTGCACGACCAGCAAAATAAGGATTCACGTCTCCAACTTTTCCGTAATGGAATGTACTGTCTGCCGGAACAACTCCAAAATCATAAGATTCCTGAGCAAAATCAAATCTTGATTCTTCAACCTTATCAACATATAACGTTGGTGTAAATGCAGCATTAATGTGTGAATTGTGCCCAAACACTGCAAGAGTATATGTGCCCGGCTGAAGACGGCACACCTCAATCTTTCCGTACCATGTCCACCACGATCTTTCATAATGATTGATGTTTGTTATGGCAATGCATTCCTGAACATGAGAGAGTGTGTCAAACAGTAAACTGTCAGTTCTTACATCTGCCGGATAGATTTTTGAATGCATGGATGATGGAATTCCCCTGATGCTGATGAATGATTCCTGAGTTATTGTAAATACATAGTATGCTACTCTGTTAAAGCCAGGACATTCAACAATAGGATGTGCTGAAAATGGAGTGTCAGGAATACAGTTCATTCGTTCAGTTCCAAATGTGTAATTTCTTTCTGTTAAAGGATATTCAGGGGTGCCTGCATTGGGTCCCCAGTCTGTAACTCCGGCGTCATATGCTTTATGTGGTCTGTTGTAATTGGGAGGATTTAAGGGAGGAACACGCGTAATTGTAATATTGTTGGCATTGCCGATGAGTCCTCCCATGTATGTGGGGCCTGCATATGTGCCTCCGTATCCGTAGCAAACAATAGTATACCATCCGGGTTGAAATGGGCGGCAAACATCTCCGCCAAATGAAGTGCGACACCCAATGTCTCCATAGCCGCTTACCATTGCAGATAAAGTTCCAACTCCGTCTGAAATTCTTCCGGTGAAAATTCGAAATTGCCCTCCACCACTCAGTGAAACGTTAATGGTCATAGGACTTCCAATAAAAAACTCTCTGTAAATCAGTTTATTGTATCCGGCACAGGGTGTTCTCCCATCAATAGTAAGAGGATTGTCAAGACAGCTCCAATAATCTACAGTACCAGAAACACTGCCACCCATGAGTGCAGCTGTAATGTCTCCCATGTCATTTGGAAGAGCAGGGTCGTCAAACTGTGTTTCAACCTGTCTGAATCTGAAACGTGGAGCATCAGTTCTGCCCACATCTGTGCTGTCACCAAAACTGACTAATGTGTAAATGCCAGGTGTGACACATACATTTTGAGAAGAATAGTATAAATTGCTGCATGTGGTCATTGTTTCAAGTCCTGTGATTGTCTCTCCCCAATTGAAAACATTTTGCGCAGTGGCCAGTGCATTGGCATCTCCTCTGTAAAATAAATAATGAAAATAATAATTTCCGTTGCTGAGGGTGAGCACTCCTTCATCATCATTACCGTCTCCATCCGAATCTCCGATGATAATTTCTCTGTACATGGCCCTGTTGTTGTTGGCATGGCATGAAGAACCCAACGGAAGCACCGTTTTTTTGCAATTAAAACGTCCTGTGTTTGAAATAATCTGCACATTATCAGGCAAAGCCTCCCATATACCACCAACAACATGTACTGTATCAAATTTTCCGGTTGCATCCAGTAGAAAATCATTGTCAATGTTGACTGAAAACACTTGTAAACTCAAATTGGCATCATTGCCAATATTGTTATACCAGCTGTTAGTCACGTAGTTATATGATGTGTCAACTTTCCCTAAAAGTTGAAGACTGTATTTTCCCGGAGCAAGGCAATTGAATGTGATGTCTCCGTTGTTAAACTGGTTCATGGGTACAAGATTGCAATCGGTTGTCACATCTCCGAAGTAGAGTTTTTTGCCGTGAGCACCGTTTGTAACAAACCTTACATTGGCATCATCGCTGAGTTCAAAGGTGTACCAGGTGGTTAAACGGTATGTATATCCACTGATTGAAGTTTGTCCTGATGCCGGATTCACAGTGCCGCATATGTTGTCCGAAATAAAAGCATTGCAGGCAAAAATATCATAACCATATGTCCATGTGCCGGCAACAGATGCTGGAAGAACTCCCAGTTCGCTTGTGGGGTCAATGGCTGATGGATCCGGAGATTTTGTAATGCCGCTGCCTCTTTCATAAAGCCTGATCTGTACAGAATTTGAATATTCTTGATGGAAAAAAATTTGAATACTATATGTTGTATTAGGCTGAAACACGCATAAATAATTCTTGTATGCAAGTACAGACGAACTGGTTTGTGTCATCACACGGCAGCCGTCAATAAGTGGCATGCCAGTGTAAGGTGCAACCCGCACATCCCCTTCATAGATATTGTATCCAACCCTGAAATTGCCAGTGAAATATCCGGTTTGTTCACCCATTTGCAATGTCACCAGATCAACAAAATTATCAGTTGTAAAAACAAACCAAACGGATTGTGTATAATCGGCAAAATTTGCCCCCAGTGCTGGACATGTTTCGGTAGCATTGTCAATGGTCTGGCAACCCACATCATAGTTTCTTGTATGCCAGCCACCACTCAAAACTCCAAAGCTGTGTGCATCGGGTTGCAAATCATAATTGTTTAATACCCCAGGCATTGATGAAGTGAGTTCAAGAAATATTGACCCCGTGCTTGCGGTTTTAGCGCTTACCTGAACATAATACCATCCAGGAAGAAGACACGGATTGAAGGTGCTTCCAAATTTATTTACAGGAGTTAGTTTAGCCGGTGGAATATCGGTCAGTTGAGGGATACAATTATCTGCTTTATATACTGTGAAACCAGCACCATCCTGAGGAATACTGTCAACTGGTTGAAATAGTTCAACCTTGATACCACGTGCAGTGGGGAGGTAGAATTTATACCAAACCGATTTTTTATCATTTCCTGCTGCAATTTGTACACTGTGAAATACTTCTCCAATTTGAAGAGTTGAATTGTTAATACTAACAGTGTCAGAATAAAAAACTCCTGTATTGAATCCACCTCCTGAGATAATTATTTCCGAAGCATTGACACAATTGTCATTTGCCGGTTGTGCATAAGCAGCAACAGGCAAAATAAACAAAAGATACAGTATTTTTTTCATGTAAATGTTTTCACTTGCTTATCTAACCCCACGACCTCCAGCATCATATGGTCTTGTGTTATAGTCAGTTCTTGCACGGTTGTATCTGTCACTGATTCTGGCTCTGTCACTGTTGTTCATCCAGGATCCTCCTCTATAAATATAGTAACCTGCATTTGGCCAGTTTTGAACATTGTGAAATCCGGTTGTTGTGAGTTGTCCGTTCCCCCAAATACCTGTATATGGAGAAGGGTTGTTACTGAGGTAGTTTGTATTCACCTGAATGCACTGTTCCCAAACATTACCTGACATTTCCATAACACCATAATAGGTGGCTCCAGTTCCTATTCTGGTTTGTTGATGCGTTTGACGGGCAAAAATTCCTGCTGCAACAGGACCTCGGTTGGCATACGTCCCTCCACCTGTGGAGAATTGTCCACCTGTAATTGTGTAAAGAGTTACATAAATATGAGCATTTGAACTGTCTGTTGGTTCTTCAATTCCCGGGGTGGCTCCGGTGATTGTTTTGATTTCTTTTAAGTCAGATGCAGATCCTGAACCCCATGCTTGTTCGCCCTGTACAAAATCCAATATCCCACGACATGCCTTTTCAAACTCAAGCTCTGTCATTGGGCGTAGTGCTGACCAGTCAAGATATGCCATTAAATCATGAAAACTCACGTAGTTCAATACTCTATCAATACTGTTTGTGTAATATTCAGTTCCGTCATACTGAATATCATGTCTGTAATAATTATAAATGTATGCCCTGTTAAGCTGTTGAGAAGAGGTGATAGTGTTTAGAAAATCAACATATTGTCCGTGAGTAATCTCATATTTCATAATATAAAATGAAGCAAATCCTTTGGGAAAACTATCTGATAATGTATGCTGATAAGATGTGGAATAATCATAGGTGGCAAATGAAGCCTCGCTTTGTATCAAATGTGGTTGTGCTGGATTAGTGCCTATTTGCCACAATGCATAATAAGAAAAACCATCACCTGCGAAAAAAGTACCTTCTGGAATGTAAACCATTTCAATACCAAACACCTTAATATCATATTCTGTTCCCGGATCCATCACAACACCATTGGAACTGCCAACGATCTGAAGCTGAATGACCTGATCTACAATATGCCCGGTGCCTATGGTATTTCTTCTCACCATCACTCCCGTATTGTGTCCGCTGCCTGTGCCAAACCTGTTTGTTGTTACAATTGGATTTGCATATGTAATGTCAGTACCAAATGAGTGATCTCCCATATTGGTGCTCAAAAGTGCGTGGCTCCAGTCATTGGTAGTGACACCACACTCCCTGAATTTGATAAAAATCCATACTGCATCATGATTTTTTGGAACTCCGTTCACCATCCAGCTGTTATCCCACGAAAGAGTAAACTGAACAATATCATTGTTGGCCCCAATTCGAGTGGCATTGGTAATTCGAACATTGTTTCCCTTGCCAATATTCAATGCTCCAAGGAACATACAGATGGAAAACAGACCTATAGAAATTTTGCGGATGAATTGATGAAATAATTTCATGACTTTTTCTTGTTAAAATTGATGCAACAAAATTAATCAAGTCATTATAAACTATCCAAATTCATGTTGTCGCAATTCCTGAATTCAGTGTTGTGATTCCTGAATTACTACATTTATTAAACAGTAAGATTTGAATATCAATAAAATATAAAATTTATGCATGACCCAAATCATGTAGTAAAAAAGGAATAATTGAATTTTTTCACGCATTTTTGCAAATCATATTGTTCTCTGCTAAATATGTTTATTGGCTAATGCTATGGATAAACTTATGGAGAGGACATGACATAGACCTTCACAAGAGATATAATCAATCTTTTTTTTCTTTTGCCACCAAAGTGCATTTCTGTGGATTTTGGAGTTTCTGTGATTTAGTGGCTATTGAAAATTTTTAACTTAGACGGACAGTAATGAAAACAATCAATAAAACCATTTCACTTTGATTCTTCTGCATAGTGATTTTTCATCACGTGGACAGTAGAACTCAACCTCCAAATCTTGTTGGCGATATGCAATAAAATTTCTGTGCCATTCATCGGGTAAGCCGAAAACATCAATAATTTCGTCCATACTGTTGCCAATAAAGGAAGCTTTGGGTTCAGTAATTTTGAATTTGTCAAGAAGAAAACGAACTGCCCTGTATGAATGAAGTCCTAAAAAAACACTTTCAATTTTAAAATTTTCTGCATTGAAACTGATGTTCAATGCATATTCATCACACATCTCATAATAGAATACAAAATAACTGTTGTCAGGGTTTTTGTACTCATCATTTGGAACACCAAATATATCAAAGACCTGATCAATGGTGTCGCCGTATTGTACACCTGTAAAACGATAGAAATCTTTGATATTCATGGTAAGATGTTAAAGTTGGAACAGATGAATTATCCCCATTTCACCAGTGGAAAATCAGTTCTGTGAGGCAGTTCGGCATTTTTTATAAAGATCCTTACTGCAAAATCAAGAACTCCGGCTCTTCGAATTTCTACAGATTTTTCATACACAGCAATATTACCTTCACTTTGTTTCAGGTTTAATTCTTCTGTAAACAAAACATTCTCAACTCTATCCATGACTTTTTGCCCGAAGAGAAGTTCAATTCCAATTTCTTCAGGGTCAATTCCTGCTGTATCAATGACAAATTCAGCATGAAAACTTTCTCCAAGTAACAATGGTCTCACACTGGAATTATGACAGCGGTTTTCAATCACTTTTACATTTTCCCACAATTGAGATGTGGTTCTTTTCCATGATGCAAGGCGATACGCTTTGTCGTAATTGTCGGTATTGAGAGCCTCACTTCTCTCAAGCATAGAATTGTAAAATTGATTGTAATAATCATTCATCATTCTGCGCATGGTGAATATGGGAGCCACTTCGCAGAGATTTTTTTTGATAATCTGAATCCATTCACATGGAATTCCATGTTGGTTTCTTTTGTAAAACACTGGAATGACGTCATTTTCAAACAAGCCATAGATTGTTTCAGCATCAAGTTCGTCCTGGAGCTTTTGTTCAGTGTATGTTCTGACCTCTTTTAGTGCCCAACCTGCTTTTGGCACATAACCTTCAGCCCACCATCCGTCAAGTACACTGAAATGCAACACCCCGTTCATAACACATTTCTGTCCTGATGTGCCCGATGCTTCAAGCGGGCGTGTTGGAGTATTCAGCCAAACATCAACACCCTGCACCATCTTCTTTGCAATTTCTGCATCATAATTATCCAGAAAGATAACTTTTCCCAAAAATTCGGGTAATTTTGACCAGTTGACGATCTTTTTTATTAACTCCTGTCCCAATGTGTCGTTGGGATGGGCTTTGCCGGCAAATATAAAGCGAACTGGCTTTAAGGGGTCATTGACAATACGACTTAATCTGTCAGGATTGCTAAATAAAAGGTGTGCACGTTTGTATGTTGCAAATCGTCTGGCAAAACCAATGGTTAGCACATCAGGCTTGATATTCTCAAGTGTTTGTAGCAAAATATGAGGTTGTTCTTGCCGTGCTGTATAATCCTTTACCAGTTTTTCGGAGAGGAAAGACGCAAGAATTGCCCGGAATTTGTTTCTTAAACTCCATATTGTTTCATCAGGGATATTGTATATGTGCCCCCATCTTGATTTATCATTGAGACAATCATACAATTGGTTTTCATCACCTCCTGTTAAAATATCCTGCCATTCCTTTGCAGTCCATGTTGAATAATGAACGCCGTTGGTTACATGTGAAATATGAAGTTCGTCACTGAAAAAGCCAGGATAAAGACTTGTAAACATATCTCTTGAAACTTTGCCATGAAGACGGCTCACTCCATTGCATTCCTGAGATAATTTCAAAGCAAGTACACTCATGGAAAATTTTTCAGATGGGTCGTTTTCGTTTACACGTCCCAAACCAATAAACTTTTCCCAGCTAATATTAAACCGTTGAGGGTAATGAGATAAATACACTCTCAAAAGATTTTCTTCAAATGCATCATGACCTGCAGGGACAGGTGTATGTGTGGTAAAAAGACTGCTGGCTCTGAGCACTTCAACCGCCTGATTGAAACTGAGTTTCTCTTCCTGTATGAGAAATCTCATTCTTTCAAAATTGAGAAATGCAGCGTGACCTTCATTGAGATGATATAAATCAGGGCGTATACCAATTTTTTTGAGCATTCGTATTCCTCCAATTCCAAGCAGTAGCTCCTGTTTTAGCCTGTTTTCCCAATCGCCGCCATACAACTGATGCGTGATGCTGCGATCAAATTCACTATTTTCTTCTATGTCAGTATCAAGCAGATAAAGCGGAACACGACCTACATTCATCAGCCATACTTTTGCTGTGACAGTTCGTCCTGGTAAAAGCAGCGAAATGGTAATCCAGTTGCCTTCTTTGTCTCTCACAGGAGAAATGGGAAGATGAGTAAACTTTTGAGGAATCTTTTCACTAACTTGATCCCCAAATGGTGAGATTTTTTGGTTGAAATAACCATAACGATAAAGAAGACCAACAGCCATAAAGTTTTTATTCATGTCGCTGGCTTCTTTCAGATAATCACCCGCCAGAATGCCAAGACCTCCTGAATAGAGTTTCACTGATGCATGCAGTCCGTATTCCATACAGAAATAGGCAATCTTTTTGTCACTTTCAGGTTTTGCAGACATATACTCCCTGAAACGTGCATGCACATGATTCAGTTTTTCAATGAACCCACCATCGTTTTCCATTTGCCTGATTTGTTTTATTTCAAGCATTTCAAGCAGAGCAATTGGATTGTATCCGCTTTTTTCCCATAATTGAGGATGAATTTGTGAAAATAATTGCTGTGCTTGTGTATCCCATGACCACCAGAGATTTTGAGAAAGTTCTTTCAGTGGTAGCAAATTGTCCGGAAAATATGGTTTTATGAGAACTTTATACCAATGAGGACATAATGCACGTGGTTTTGAATGAACTGGCACTGCCTGTTTGTGTTTATACATCTCAACTCTGCCACCTGCCTGTTCAAGTGCTTTGCAGTATGCTATCTGATATTCAGAAATAAAATTATCCCATTGTGCAGAACCAGCAATTTCAATTGCATTGTTTTTAATAGAAACAATGGCGTCAATATCAAGTTTTGTATATTGTGTTATAAAATCAACAATTTGATTTACAACTTGTTCATTGTCACTTCCATTTCTCTGAATGATTTTTAGTGCCTGTTGTTCAGGAAACTTTTCCTGTACCCATGCAGCAAAACCGGTTAATGAAGTAGTGATGGCAGGAATTCCAAAAGAAAGACTTTCCAGTGGTGTATAGCCCCAGGGTTCATAGTAACTTGGAAAAACACCTATGTCTACACCTGCAAGCATGTCGTAGTATGTCATGCCTGCAATGTCATCATCGCCATCAAGCCAGGCTGGAATATACACTGCTTTTACTTTGTCATCGGCAAGATTGTGAATGTTTTTTTTCTTAAGATATGATGTAATCAAATCAGTATCAAAAGACATAAGATGATGTGTCACATGTTCATTTTCAACAGGAGAAGAAATAGCATCACTGAGAATACGTTGTTTTACATGTTCAAGAGGTCCTGAGTGATTTGCGGGAACTGAAATTATACCAATAATCTGCTTGTGGGGATTATGTTCTTTGAGTGCAGCAAGGGCATCAATAAAAAGATCTGTTCCCTTGTTTTTAAACTCATATCTTCCGCTGTGAAACAGAATCAAACTATCGTCCTGAAATTTTGTTCCAAAAAACTTAGATGCAAATTCAAGAATTTTCTTTCTGCAAGAGAGACGATGAGTGTCAAGCTGATCAGTTTGAGGTACAAGTTCCGGCTGAAACCCATTGGGGGTAATTACACATGCCTCTTTTCCAAAAAAAACTTTTGCTTCATTTGAATTAAGACGACTTACTGTTGTGAAGCAATCAGCATTGATGGCACTCAGTTTTTCAAGAGAAAACTTAGCTCTTTGTCCGGTACGATTGATAACATCTTCAGCTTCATTGCCAATATTTTCTCCTAAGAGCTGAAGTCCTTCAGAAGCCATGATTCTTCCCGGAACCGTGTCATGAGTTGTAAAAACAAGCGCTGCCTGTGGCAGTACTTTTTTTAGGTTCAGAAGTCCCATTCCTGTTTTCCATTCATGAAAATGAACCACCATTTTGTCATAAGCTGAAACATAATACTGGTAAAAACTCTCAACCACCTTTGAAGTTGCATAACCGAACAATGCAGGTTCTGTATAATCCCATCCACCTGTAATCGAATCAAGTTTGTAGGTTTCCCACATCCCTGCAAAAATGGCATCTTTTTGAGTAAAATAATGACTGAAATCAACAAGGATTGTCACCGGACTGCCCGGCACATTCCATCTGCCGATACGGATGTAAATACCCTGTTCGTTTGCAGCAGCAACCCATTGAGAATATAAATTGCGGTCTTCAATAAAAACACCGTTTGCTGTGTGTTCTTTTTGAATATCAGGTCCAATGAGAATATAGTTTAATCCAAGCTGTTGTTCAAGATAATTGGCTTTAGTCATCAGGACAGTGTGTATGCCTCCAACCTTATTGCATATTTCCCAGCTTACTTCAAAGACATAGTCCGGCCTTAGTAAAGTGTTCAGTTCTTTCATTATTAATTATTTTTTCAGTATTAGCGATTGACAAATGGTTTAATCATTTTCTTGCGTGCTATAATAATTTCACTGAATGTGAACTTTTCAGGTTCAGTATCCATCAGATGTTCATATTTAAGCAAAGAGCGCTTTGTTACATTTGAAAGTATTTTATCCATCACTAGTTCGTCAGCTCCCTGTATGGATGCAAAAATCACATCTGTATCAACTGTTCTGAGAAAATTTTTCAGCTCATTATCAGCAATTTTTATAATTTCTTCAAATTTTGTAACCTTGGGTTTTACTCTTGTCGGTTTTCTAATCTTTACGCCTGTTTCTGGTTTTTCAACTTTTGGGTACTTTCTTGGCCTTCCTGGTCCTTTTTTTGTTCCACTTGTGTTTTTCATTGTTGTATTGTTTATAATTTCTGATTTTGTTTTTATTTCTTTTTCTTTTTCTTTTTCTTCTGTTTCAATGTAATGTTTGACACCACCTGTTCCTTGTCCAAGGCGAAGAGTAAAGTCAGCCAATACATTCATATAATTGATATAGGCTTCATACGGGCTGCCATAAGGATTGAAATATTTATGCACATCACCATCACTAAACCACTTGGTGCTCATGTAGTAAAAGTGGTCACTGGTTTGCAGATTTCGCCAAACCTTTAAAAGCTCATGATTATCTGAAGATATTACCTGTTCTTCAAGAGCATAAACTTTCTCAAAAGCATCTTTTTGAAGATCATTACCAAGCCAGGCAGTTAAATCCCTTTCTTCATCTGCCCATGAAATGGGATAATCAACTGATACTCCTGACACTGGCTGGAGCTTTTCAGATGCATCACCAGGAGTGGTGAAATAAAAATGTTTACTTTTTAACAACACGTCAGGCAGTGCTTTGAGAAATTCAAAAATGCCGGTTTCCTGTAACTGATGTTCACCAAAGGTTTCATAATCCATAAACAGATTGATGATTTCTTCATTTTTTGGAAGTGCTTTCATCCATGTGCAGAATTTGTCTGCTGTCAGTGGCCATTCGTTCCAGTTTGTATTGGAAAAGCGAAAGGCAATGTCATCGCTCAGTTTAAAATTTCTCAGCAAAAGTTTCAATCGGGGATTCAAAGCATTGCAATATAAAAAATTGGGACTTTTCCAACCCAGAATATGTCTTGCTCCTTCGGTCAGCATCACATCAAAACCCATATCATCAACCATTTCGGCAATCTGGTCAGAATATATCATTTCAGTGTTTCGAAAAGTAACAGGTGTAAATCCAATATGTTTTTTGAGTGCTTTTATGTGTTCATTTACCTGTTGTTGAAATTCAGAAGGTGAGTGTAGAGAACTCAGAGAGTGATAATATGTTTCTGCAAGAAATTCAACACAGCCTGTTTTTGCAAGTTTCTTAAAACTGTCAAGTACATCCTGATTGTACAATGCAAATTGTTCAATAGCAGTCCCTGATACAGAAAAAGAAACCTTAAATTTTCCCTTGTGTTTTTCAATCAGATCAAGCAGGAGTTTGTTCACCGGCAAATAGCATCTTTCAGCTATTCTGTTGAGCAGATACTTGTTTTGAAAATCATCATAATAGTGAAAATCATTTCCAATTTGAAAAAATCGGTATCGTTTCAGCCTAACAGGTTGGTGAACCTGAAAATTCAGACAAATTGCTTTCATACACTGTTTCCTTTATCCAATGCGGTTTTATAGACTTCAATTGTTTTAAATGCTGATTTATCCCATCTCAATTCATCTACTTCAGCTTTAGCATAAGTTCTGAACATCTTTGAAAGAGGTTCATGCTGCAAGATGCCGTATATGGCATCTGCCATAGCATCAATATCCCAGTAATCAACTTTGATGGCATGATTAAGTACTTCGGCTACTCCTGATTGCTTTGAGATGACAACAGGCACATTGGATCTGATTGCTTCAAGTGGTGATATTCCAAATGGTTCAGAAACTGATGGCATCACATACACATCGCTCATTGCAAACATCTGATCCACATCCGAACCTCTTAAAAATCCGGTGAAATGGAATTTGTGTCCAAGCCTGTATTTTGCAGTTAAGGTAATAATTTTGTTCATCATATCTCCTGATCCAGCCATAACAAAACGCACATTACTGTCTTTTTGCAATATGCGGCGAGCTACCTCTACAAAGTACTCAGGTCCTTTTTGATAAGTAATACGTCCCAGAAAAGTAACGACTTTTTCAGGAAATGGACGTTCAGCTTCAAGGCTTTTATCTTCTAAATTCTGGTCAACACCATTGTGAACTGTAACAACCTTGTCAGGATTAATTCCGTATTTGTGAATTACGGTGTTGCGGGTCAGGTGTGAAACAGCGATAATCATGTCAGCTGCTTCCATGCCCGAACGTTCAATATCATAAACTACAGTGTTGACATTTTCTCCGGTTCGGTCAAACTCAGTGGCATGAACATGAATCACCAATGGTTTTCCGCTTGCTTTTTTTGCAGCTATGCCCGCCGGATATGTGAGCCAGTCGTGTGAGTGAATCAAGTCAAATGTATTTGTTGATGCCAGTGCTCCTGCGATGAGTGCATATCTTGATACTTCAAACATCAAATCGGGGCCGTAACCACCCGAAAAATCATAGCTCTGCTGAAATATGCGGTTGGTTTCAAATTCAGTTTTATGTTGTTCTTTATGATTAACTTCCCTGAACTCTTCAGGACCAACATATGGAATGATGGTTGAGTTGATTTGCATATACTGCACCCTTTCCCAGTATTCCCTAAACTCAGATTCTTCCAAATCTACAGTCACATCACTGGCATTGATAAGTCTTGCAACACTCTGATCTTCATCGCCATAAGCCTTGGGGACAACAAAGAGCAAATCCATTTTTTGCTTTGACAATGCTTTAGTTAATCCAAAACATGCAGTGCCCAGTCCCCCTGAAATATGGGGAGGAAATTCCCATCCAAACATCAGTACTCTCATGCGTTTTCCTCCTTATATTTGTCAATGATATATTTCATTCGGAGAATTTCTGACACACTCCATGCCATTGAAATGGCTCCGGCACCCCGATGAGGAGGATCTCCGTCATACACTTCTGAAATACTGCCTATGGCATGTTCAAGCACTGTTTCAGCAAAACTATTATACAACTGCTCAATGTGATACAAGCCTGATTTACCATAAATTTTAAGGTATGCATCTGTATAGGCACCAAGCAGCCATGGCCATACAGTTCCCTGATGAAATGCCTGTGCCCTTTGTGCCTCATTGCCGTAATAAAAACTTTTATATTTTGGGTCATCGGGAGATAAGGAGCGCAATCCACGGGGAGTAAGTAGTTTTGTTTTCACCATTTCCACAATGAGTTGTCTGATTTTTTCACTGACAGGACTAAAGGGAAATGCAGCTGCAAATATCATATTTGGACGAATTGTCCAGTCAGTATGATAGTTCCCTGCATTGTCAGCAAGATAGCCTCTTTCCTTACTCCAGAAAACAGCTTTGAATGAAACAGGAATTAAACAATGCAGGTGTTTCCAATCATTCAAAAAATCATTGTCTTTTGCAGCTTTTGCAGCATGAAAAGCAAACATTACTGCATTGTGCCAAAGAGCATTCGCTTCAACAGTCATTTCAGGACGTGGTGTCACAGGCGAATTGTTGATGCTGGCATTCATCCAGTGCAGAGGCATTTCTGAGTGATGTGTGCTGATAAGTCCGTCATCACGCATAAAAACCAAAGGACTTTCTCCGTTTTTATAACCGTTTAGTATGGCTTTGATTGGCTTTCCGTAGTTTTTCCAGATGCCGGCAGGTGTTTCTCCCGACATTTCAATTGCCAGTTGAAGTGCTCTGATAAACCATAAAGATGTATCGGGAGAATAATCGATTTGGTTGTTTTTATTATCTTTACGGCAGAAATGAGGCCCTTCCATTGATTGGATTAAAGGCTCAAGAATGTTTTTAAAATTCTGAATATCTTTTTGTGCCAGAGTCAGTCCTGGCAATGAAATAAAGGTATCCCTCAGTCTGCATTCATACCATGGAAACCCGGCAAGAAGGCATTTTTGTCCTTCTTTATCTGCAAAAAACTGTTGTGCAGAATTGGTTAAACAATTTTCAAAAGTGTTGCGGGGTGTACGCTTTTTTGTTTCAAGAGAAAATAATTGTTTCAATCTTCGTGGATTGGCTTTTTCGATTCCCACAGAAATAAGAATTTGTTCGTTTTTGCTAATGGGAAATTCAAAATAACCAGGCACAAACAAATCTTCATGACCTTCGTAACCACGTTCCAACTCTTTAGGATACTCTACATCATGATACCAGTCAGGAATATGAATATAATCAGCCTGTTTTGACAGCTGAAAGAAAAGAGTTGAGTATCCTTCATACATCCTGAAACTTACTCCGTTTTCAATTTCGGTATATTTGGTGTCTGCCCACATATTTGCTTTGCTCAGACTGTGTTGATTGCGGAAAGCAAGATAAGGGCGGATACGCAGAATTGTGGGACTGTTGGCGTTGAGTAACGTATATCGTATGAGAATCCGACTGTCGTTTGATGTGAAAATAATTTCCTTTTTCAGTTGAACACCACCAACACGATAAATGTGCATCGGAATTGGGTCAGTTTCAAAATCCACAATATACTTATGCCCTTTGGGAGAGTATGTGCCGGTATATTTATGAACTCCAAGATTAAAATCGGCACCGTGCTGTATGACAGTTTCGTCCATAGATGAAAGGAGAACATGCCTTTGGTTGTCAATATGAGGTTGAGGAACCACAAGCAATCCATGATATTTACGTGTGTTGCAAAAATTGAGTGTAGTGCACGAATATGTGCCCGAACGATTGGCTCGCAACAACTCCTTGGTTAGAGTATATTCAAGATTAACAAGCTGGCTTTTGTCAAGTTTGATGTATGACATTGCTTTTATGAATTTTTTTGCAAAGTTAGTGTTTTTTCTGTATTTTTTGAGACAAATATGACAGTATTCTGTCAATGGTGTTTTTTTTGGGTTAAATTCATGTTAAGAATGAATGAATTGTGTATGAATGAAAAAAAATGAAAGATGAAGGGGTGGGTGAGAGTCTTGTTTTTTGCATTATCAAAAATATATATTCAGAGTTTTACCAAAAAAAAATATATTTGCAATAAAAAAACCATGAAAATTAGTTTACAATTGATTGTTGCCTTGTTTGTTAGTGTTCTTTTTCTGTCGTGCAAAAAAGAGCCATATGTACCTGCTGAGAGTCAGCCTGTTCCTCCAATTTATGTAACCATAGCTCTCCATATTGAAGATGTTCCAAAATATGCATTTTGCGATTCATTTGTTGTATATCGTCAAAAGCTACTTCAGTTTGCTGAGGCCATGGCCCCCTGGAATGTTAAATTCAATTTGCAGGTGGATTATGAGTTTTTGATGGGGATTAAAAATTGTGAACATCCCGGAATGCAAAGTGAAACCATGGGAATGAATTTGCTTGAGTATTTGATTTCTCAGTATAACTATGAAATTGATCCGCATCAGGAAGGTGGTTGTGACACATGTGGTTTGGATAATTATGCTGACATCAAATGTCTTGGATTTCAGATTACTCCAAATATCAGTGATGTAATGGGAGGACTGGTGCATGATGATGATGCCCAATGGAATGCGCTTGCACAGGGACAGCAGGGGAATATTTATCCACAGTTTGAGTGGACTCCTGAAATTTTGACACTTGCTGTTGGTACTCAGCATCATTTTGGTGATTTTTCCTTTGATGATTATGCGTCAGGAGTGTGGATTCCCAAAGGTACCGGAAGTGACTTCTGGGTGCATGACCCCTCAGGTCCTTTTATTTATATAGGTCCGGGAGAATACGATAACTGGAGTAGTGTGCCAAGACAAAGATCAACTCTGGAGTTTATTGAAATGCTCAGGTTTTTGCTAACCAATCATTTAATAAAAAGAGATGCCATGTATACAGCAAGTATTGCTGTGCCCCAACATATGATTTTTAATCCTGTTCAGCATTTACGTCTGATGGATCTTCTGGACAAATTGCTGCCATATGTGGATGAGGGCAAAGTTGTTTTTGTGCATTATTCCGAAGCAGCGGAAATTTGGAAAGATACATATGATAGCAAACCAAATATTGTTTTTTTGGATGAATAATAATTATGACTGAAATAACATCAGTTTTTTAAGCTGTCAGAGCCGAATACCGAATTCCCCAACCGTTACTCTCCTCCCAACCGAATACCGAATGACCCATTTAGTGATCCCCTTGAGAACATTTTTCCAACGGAGGGGAATGTGTCGCGATTGTGGTTTGGGGTTGATACAGAAATTGAAAATGAATTCTGATTCATGGTGTAAAAATAGTGAAAAATTTTAACACATTAGAAAAAAAATATCAGGCTGAAAGCCTGAATTTATTAAGCCAGATTAGTCATTAGAAGTTTTGCGAACTAATGACTTAGCTGGATTTATCCTCGAATTTGGCAAGTGGTCTAATTAATTAAGTTTTATCATAACAAATTCGGGAGTTCAGCCTGAGGTGGAGCGAAGAGACACCTCAGGAACAAAGCCAAACACAAAGCAGGCGCTCTGTGTTTCGACAAGCCATTAGTTTTGCAAAATGATTTTTTTGTTTAATTTTATTAATAA
>CAZGIW010000020.1:0-43881 GCA_964526285.1 uncultured Bacteroidales bacterium
AACAAAGTCGGGGAACAAAGTCGGGGAACAAAGTCGGGGAACAAAGTCAGAGAACGAAGTAATCGAATTTTGAGCGAAGAACCACGTGAACACTATACTTTAGCGTATTATAAATATTTTATATTTTTTTACACTGAGTAAGCAAAGCGCATCGCTCCATAGGAGTCCCGATGGGAAAGTGCTATTTGCTATTTTCTTTTTTCTATAATCAAAGAAAGGGTATAGGCCATAACGGTTTATAACAAAACCAACTTTATTCACAATGTTTTCTATCTTTGCAATAAGAAACTACACTTGAAATTGTCAAAATTATTTATAGTTCCCACACCCATAGGCAACCTGAAGGATATGACACAGCGTGCAATTGACGTGTTGTCGCAGGTTGATTTTGTACTTGCCGAAGACACACGTACAGCGGGCATGTTGTTTAAACATTTTGGTATTGAAAACTCGCTTGTTTCTTTTCATCAGAATAATGAACACAAAGTTGTGCAGAACCTTATTGAACGAATTAGAAACAGCAATGCTGCTCTCATCAGTGATGCAGGTACACCGGGTGTTTCGGACCCCGGGTTTTTACTTGTCAGAGCATGCGTTGAAGCAGGCATTGAAGTGGAAACACTTCCGGGAGCTACAGCATTTGTTCCTGCTCTTGTCAATTCAGGATTTCCGTGCGACAGGTTTTATTTTCATGGTTTTCTTCCTCACAAAAAAGGAAGGATAAAAGAACTGGAGCATATCAAATCAATGGAAATGACAACCGTTTTGTATGAATCGCCTCACAGATTGCTGAAAACATTGGAACAAATGAATGAAATATTTGGAGATTTGCACAAGATCAGTATTACGCGTGAGATTTCTAAACTGCACGAAGAAACAGTGCGGGGCAGCATTTCAGAATTACAACAATACTTTTCACAAAAACCCATAAAAGGAGAATTTGTGATTGTGATTGGAGCACAAAAATCCGACAATAAGCAGAAGTAGTTGTCAATAATTCATTAACTTAAATTTAAACATGATGGGATTTTTTAAAGAATTTAAATCATTTGCCATGAAGGGCAATCTTGTTGACATGGCTGTTGCATTTATTATGGGTGCAGCATTTGGGAAACTGGTGTCTGCATTTATTGACGGAATGGTAATGCCTTTTGTGGGCAAAATTACTGCAGGTGTTGATTTCAACACATTGAAATACGTAATGAGCGAAGCAACATTTGATGAAGCAGGAAATGTTATTGCAGCTGAAGCATCAATTAAATACGGGGAATTTATTACAGTGATGATTGATTTTGCTATTGTGGCATTTGTAATGTTTCTGGTTGTAAAAGCTATGAATAGAATGAAAAGGAAAGAAGCAGAAGCACCGGCAACTGCTCCTGAACCCAGTGTTGAAGAAAAATTACTGACAGAAATCAGAGATTTGCTCAAAAAGTAGTTCTGTTTAACTATTGAACTCCATGGAAGTATTTCAATTTTCATATCTTTTTCAAAAAATCAAAGTTGAACTGGACGAAAAAAACATGGTTGTTCATACAGGCTTGTCAAAAGTAAAAATTCCCGTTGAACAAATAAAATATTTTCGGAAATTTGAACATCCTGATTATAATACTCTGGCAATAAGGTATTTCAACAAAAACGGAAAACTGAAACTTCTGGAAACACTTGCTTCCAAATCATCGCTTTCTTTTGAACATTTGCTCTTAAGAATGAAAGAACTATGCCCAATTCAGGACTTGTCGTCGTTATCACAAAAAGAAGCATTGAGAGAAATGAAAACGGTGAGCCTTGCTTCACTTGTTGCCCTTACATTTGCAATAGTTTCATTGATTATAGTTCCGATCTCATTTTATGTTTTTTTTCTGCTTAATTTAAAAATACCTCCTTTTGCCTATATTGTTCTGGGCTTAATTCCTCTTGTTTCGTTTTTTTTGTATTTTTTTAAATATCGTGGAAAATAATAGTTATAGCTCAGCATGCAAACCCGAGGAAGGTCAACTATTTAATAATAATTATTGAGGCTGGCTCCTGGAGAAAAAAACCGAATATTTTGAATTTGTTGAGCAGTTATAAAAAAAACAGTATTATTGTTGAATAATTTTAGTACTTTCGTAAAAAAAATCAATCCACATAATTCAAATGGAAATATGACAAAGTTAAAATTGACTCTCCTTGTAGTTTGTGTTTTTTTTCTTTCAGCAATCACCCGTGGTCAGGATACGCTGGTAATGATTAATGGTAAGCAAAAAACCAACATTGAGTTTATGAAGATTCAGGACGACTATATTTATTATCAAAAGTGGCAGGGAGAGAATGCGAAAACCAAACTTATTGCCAAAGAGCAGGTGTACGCCATATATACAAAAGAAGGTCATCAGATTATTACCTATATTCAGGACAGTATCGGTTTTGTGCTGGACGAAAAACGAATGTTTGACTACATTCAGGGCATGGACAATGCATGGAGCACCTTTCACAATCCCTATGTTTTCGGAATTAGTTTTCTTCTTTCAGCCGGGGCAGGAATTTATCCCGGAGTTCCATTCGGGCTGATTGTTCCAGTTGTCATTCCGGGAATAGTGGCAGTGACACATCCAAAGGTTTTCAAAACAAAACACATACCTGCGAACAGACAGAGCGATTATTATTATGTTCTTGGATATCAAGACATTGCAAGATCGAAGAAAGTAAGATCTTCTGTTTTTGGAGGGCTTAGTGGCTATACTGTGGGAGCAGTGCTCAACATCAGCGGGGTTTTGTGGTAAAACAAAAGGTGGTTTAATTTCGTTAATCTATATAGATTTCTTATAGTCAGTATGAAAAATTTTTTGTTAATATTGTTTTTGTTTTCATTTTGTAGTGTTGTTTTGTTTTCCTGTAAATCGAAGAAAAACCGCAAATACAATCCAAAAAAATGTAAAACCTGCCCTGGATTTAGTGAAGAAAGGAAGTCAAACTACATGATTATTTACTATGCATAGTGTTTGTATTGAAGGGATGTCTATTGGTCAGTTTTCATTACTTATCAGCTCTGATGCCATTGATATTTTTAAAAAATATGCACCTGATGATGGGGTTTGTTTTATTCAGGTGAGAAGCAGAAAAACCAAGCTTGGAGACTTCAGGTATTTCAAAGATGGACGATGCTCACAGATTACGGTTAATAAACTTTTATCACCTGATGCATTGACATTTATTCTTGCCCATGAGATTGCCCATTATATTGTTTATTCAAACAGCAGACAAAGGACAGCACCTCACGGAGAAATGTGGAAATCTGTGTTTGGAAAACTACTTGAAGAGTTGCTTTACAAAAACTGCTTTAGTAATAAATTTTATTCAGAAATTGAAACGTTTTCCAGAAATCCCGGAGCAACTATATCCAGGAGAAAAAAACTATATAATATGTTGTTTCCTGAAAATGAAGAAGAAAAGAACCTGCCAACCATTCTTTCAATCCCGGAAGAAGCTGTTTTTATAATTCCCGGAAGCAAACATGTATATATTAAAAAAGCAAAAAGACGAACCCGTTTTGTTTGCAAAAGGACAGACAACAACAGACATTATCTTATACACCAACATTTAAAGGTAATTCTTTTAAATAATTGATTATTTTTGCAGCACATAAACAATAAAACATGAAGAATAGTAATTTTTGTGTCATTATGGCGGGGGGAGTTGGAGCTCGGTTTTGGCCAATGAGCCGCAATTCAAAACCAAAACAGTTTATTGATATTTTAGGCACGGGAAAAACGCTGATCCAGTTGACATATGAAAGGTTTGTTCAAATTATCCCATCAGAGAATATTTTTATTGTAACAAATCAATCATACAGTGAGTTGGTATCTGAGCAATTACCACAACTCAACCCTTCTCAGATAATTTTGGAACCCGCAAGAAGAAATACTGCTCCATGTATTGCCTATGCAACCTATAAAATTAACAAAATCAATCCAGATGCGAACATTGTTGTCGCTCCAAGTGACCATATTATTCTCAAAGAAAACGAATTTTTAAACACTGTTAAATCAGCCCTTGATGCAGTTGAGGGAAAAGATATTTTAATGACTCTTGGAATAACACCAAGCAGACCAGATACTGGTTATGGATACATTCAGTTTATTGAACCTGAACTACTGGCAGAAGATTATTATGAGTTTGAAAATATCAACATAAAAAAGGTGAAAACATTTACAGAAAAACCGGACTATGATATGGCCATGTCGTTTTTAAAAAGCGGTGATTTTTTGTGGAATTCCGGTCTTTTTATATGGTCTTCAATGGCAATTACCAGGGCTTTGGAAAAGCATTTGCCTGATGTGGCTGCATTGTTTCATTCTATTATTCCTCAATTAAACACCGATGATGAACTGAAAGTAATTGACAAAACATACACTGAATGTCGTAGCATTTCAATTGATTATGGTGTGATGGAAAAGGCTCAGAATGTATATGTCTTTGTTTCTGATTTCGGATGGAGTGATTTGGGAACCTGGGGTTCACTGCATGAACACAGGGAAAAAGATGAAAATCAAAATGCTGTTTACGGAAAAAATGTCATGATGTATGAAACAAAAGACTCAATAATTCATGTTCCAAAGGATAAACTTGTTATTGTTCAGGGACTTGAAGATTATATTGTAGTTGAAAACGACAACATTTTGCTTGTTTGCAAAAAAGGTGATGAGCAGAAAATCAGACAGTTCGTAAATGATGTTCTGGTTGAGAAGGGAGAACAATATATTTGATTATACACTTAAAAAAAATCAGGCTTATGAGATATTTCCTTATTATTATTGCACTTATTATTTCATTTTCATGTATTTCACAATCAAATATGAATCAAATGGAACAGTTTGAAAAAACAGGATGGGAATCACTTGATGAAAACGCCATAAGGCTCATCGGAAAAGACTGGATGTTGATTTCAGCTGGAAGTATTGAAAGCGGATTTAATATGATGACCGCCAGTTGGGGTGGCCTTGGCTGGCTTTGGGAAACCCCTGTTGCTTTTATTTTTGTCAGGCCTCAGAGATACACGTTTCAGTTTACTGAAAAGGAGGATTTTTTCACACTTACCTTTTATGATGAATCTTATAGAGATGTTTTGAGAAAAATGGGAACTGTTTCAGGAAGGAATTTTGACAAAATCAATGAATCCGGCCTCACGGCTGTTGCAACTGAAAATGGAAGTGTGGCTTTTGCTGAAGCAAGAATTGTGGTGGAATGTCGCAAACTATATTCAACTGTTTTGAAGGAATCTGAGTTTCACGACAAAAATGTTGTTACTTCCAAATATCCTCAAAAGGACTTTCACACCATGTATGTTGGTGAAATTGTAAATGTGTGGATGAAAAAATAGACTGCTTCTGTTTTTAGTTCTTTTCGCTTAGATTTTCTTCAGTTTTGTTTTTTTCAATAATCTGAAAAACAGGTTTTTCAATGTTATCTTTGTGTTTATATGAGTACAATATCATGAAAATTCCAAAAATAACAAACGGGATGCTCAGTATTTGTCCCATATTAAGCGCCATATCCTGTTCGAAACCAACCTGCACTTCTTTTACAAATTCAACAAAGAACCTGGCTCCGAACACCAGCACCATAAACCATCCAATCATTATCCCGCGGGGTGTATTTTCCTTTCTTTTGTTGTAAACAATCCATAGAAAAATAAAAACACCCAAATAAGCCAGTGCCTCATAAATTTGTGTTGGATGCTTTGGAATGGTTTGTCCGTCCTTAACAAAAACAAATCCCCATGGAAGCGATGTTTCATGCCCGTAAATTTCTGAATTCATCAGGTTGCCAAGTCTTATAAAAGCACCTGCCAGTGCAGTTGGCATGCTCATGCGGTCGAGAATCCATACATATTTTGACTTTTTTCGATCGGCATAAAACCACAGAGCAATGAGTAATCCAAGTGTTCCACCATGACTTGCAAGACCACCTTCCCATACTTTGAAAATACTCAGTGGATTTTCAAGATAATATGCAGGTTCATAAAAGAACACATGTCCCAAACGTGCCCCCAACACTGCCCCTATAAAAACAAATACCGATAAACGATCAACTTCGGGCAAGGGAATACCTTCAATTTTATAATATCTTTTAAACAAATAATAACCTGAAATAAAACCCAACACAAACAAAAGGCCGTAATAGCGTATTGTAACAGGCCCGATTGAAAAAATATCAGGGGATACACTCCAGAAAACTGACAATAATGAATTCATAACAATGTTTTTTTTGCAAATTTAGAAATAATAACGGTGTAAACTAAAAGACCATTTCATGTGGAGAATTAAAATCTGTCAAATTGTAACAAATGCTACTCAATCACATATAGAAAAAGTGAGTTACCTGATGCTGTTGTTAAAACCAAAGATGTATTGTCTGATGACACATGAAAATCAGCATTGTTAGAAGCTTTATACGATTGCTCCGGAAGAATTCGACCTGATTTATTTGCAAGATACATTTCACTTCCATCAGAAGAAAAAACATATACCAAAGGACCAAATGGACTTGAATTCACATAACCAGCTTTTCTTCCTGCATCAGATGCGATGTCAACACCTGAAATCACGCTTCCGTCCTGACCGAAAAAATAGGCCTTCCCTTTTTCAATAAAAATAAAATCCTGTTGTCCGTCTGTGTCAATATCTTCAAAAAGAAACACATGGCCCGGACCTGCCTCATGAATTGTTTGATATTCAATTTCTCCGTTTAATCCGATTTTTGCAAGTTGCCCATCTGCAGTTGTAGTTAAAAAACAACGGCAAAGACGCGCTGCAGGATATACGTTGGAATAGGGAGCTGCATAAAATTCATCCAGCTTAAGAAGAGGAACACCTCGCCTGGTGAAAAAATACAGCTGATTATCATTGCCTTTGACAACAATTGCATCAGTATTTACCAATACAACATGTTTTGCCGGATGTGAGGCTGAGGTTTCAATTTGAGGCTTTTCCCACCCGGAAGTTTCTTCTCCCTTAGTGGTATAATTATATATTACATTGTCAATTCCCACAAACACAAATCTGTACTCTCTGTCTTTTTCGTAATCAAACACACTCACAGGACCAGCAGCCTGAACAGGAAACTTCATAGGAAAACCCTCAACATGTTTTCCATTTCTGTCTATGACAAATAACTGATTATCACTACTAAAAGCATACTGATATTTCCCGTTTTTATGGATGTCAATACTAAATACATCACTCACAGGCCTTTCAGACAGTGGAATTTTCCACAATACCTCCCCTTTGTCAGATACAAAATACATACTATTGAAAGCATCAAACAACACAATGTTTTTGGTGGTTTGTTCAGCAACGTTTACAAACCATGGACCCGATGCCACCTGTCCGTCAAGTGAAATCTCCCATCCGGTTTGGCCCTCCTCCAGGGCTTCTTCTGTTCGGAAAAATGTGACTGTTGACAAATGAAGATTACCCTGACCACTGAATTGAATACCAACACCTTCAAATTTATTAAACTCGGAAACTGATTGATTTATCTTTTCTGTATAGCTTTCTCCAAACCATGACTGTAACTCAGAAGTTATTCTCCTTGGAGCTGCATATATATATACATTGGCCTCTGCTGAAACTGATTGTGAAAACTCATCATAAAATTGCTGCTTACTCAATGTCCTGCCTGACAATATCTGGTTCAGATATTCTTTCACTGCATCCTGTGAGTTACCAACAATCCAGTAATCATCATAAACGGTATAGTAGGTTTTTTCAATGCTGCGAAACATTTTGCCGAAAAGATCAAACAGCATATAATCTGCTTCAATTGAGGAGATTTTATAGTTTCTGTATGTTGCGGTATCAGCCTTTGACTTGTTTGTTTTGTCTGTGATCTTTGATATTTCTCCCAGATGACGTTTAAATACAGACGCATCCTTTATTTTAAAGATTGCAAAAGTTTGCATATCCGATGAAGGGTTTTTTCCGGGAATACTAAATAATGCCATTTGATTATCAAGGTAAGGAAAAATCAAATCATTGATGTTCTGAACTCCTGTTCTGCGTTTGAGATTTGTCAGGTTATTGTTAAAATTCATCAAAGCATCCTGTCCTCCCAGATAATGCTTATATGCCTCACGATGAGACAGGTAGTCGTCAAAACCCAGCCATATAAATGAGAGTGTAGTTTGGGGTAAAACATCAACAATATCTGTTCCCTGGGGCTGTGTTTCAGCAAAAACATCCAAAAAACAATGATTCATGCCTTTTGTGGATGTAAAACCTGTAGCAAACAATTTGTTGTCTCTCGAATGAATGTCGTATCCGCTCCAGACAGCAAAGTTCTTCATTACTTCCAGTGATTGCAGGGTTTCACTGTTAAGAATCTGAGAAACAAAGCGATGTATAAATCTATAATTTACAAAAATATTGGCCATGCATGTCTTTCCACTTCCTGATTTCACATCCTGAAAAGCTTCATCTGTATGAATGGGGTTTTTTGACTGTGATGACTTAAGTGAACTTTCAATAATGGATACCGATGAAGAAAAGATGCAAATTCCATCGCTGATACACAAATACATCTCTCCGTGTTTATGTTTAATTTTTTTGGCGTTTTCCCCGGATCCTTTCAGGGTTAATGTTTCTGTTGTTTCATAATTAGTTTCAAAAAACTGATACACCCTTGATTTGTAATTGGGATGTGGCAGAGGTTTGATAAATATTATTTCATATTTGTCAGAACCGGCATAATGACTGCCAATTAATAGCGGGCCCTCATACCAGGCTTCCTGAATTAATGCTTTGGTTGAAAACAAAGAGTCGAAATACAATACGGACTGCCTTACAGAGCGTGAAGACAATAATTCTTCGAAATCTGAAAACAGATTGTTGGAACCAAGAAAACTCACAAATTCCTGAACATTGTTTACATGCATGATTGCCAAAGGATTGTCAGGCAAAAAATCATACGGATCTCTTGTTTTCTCCCTGAGTTCAAGATAATATTTGACAGCAAAAAACAACACCAGCAATGAAACGATTGATATCACCGATATTTTGAATGCCTTTGTTTTTGCAAAATTCCGCAAACCTGAAAGAGCCGTACTAATGAACCGTAATTTTGCCATAATTTTTTTATTGTGATAATTCTTTCAAAAATAACACCTTTCAGTTACAGTACAGATTCTGTAAAAAAAACAAATAAACAATGGATTGTTAATATTTATTTTTGAAATTATGACGAAACGGATTGTCCTCTTTTACAAGGCGGTTATGACAAAAAAATTATTGTTTATTTGTTTCTTCAAGCATCTTCTTGGCATCATTCTGAAAATATACATTCCAGGCATGAGGGTTTTTTCCTTTGCCAGGGTCTTGTTCAATAACCCACTTCAAATCAGATTTATAACCCTGTCTGTTGCCAGTAATGCTCCAAAGATATTTGGCTCTGCCCCAGCGGTTGACGATATAATCTTCCCCACCTACCTGAACAGCAGTTGCAAATTCCTGTTCTGCTTTCTCTTTGCTTCCACCAAAACGTTCGGGTAAAGCGATATAATAAAGCGCCCGTGAAAAGTAATTGCCTCCACCTGCCCAGTTGGAATCAAGCTTGTCAATCAACTCAATCATTTTGTTGTTTTCAATAACTATTTTTGTATTCATTGCTCTGCCAAGGGGTGATAAACAATCCTTGAAATAATAAAAACGGGCAGTGTACCAGTAACCCATGGCATCAATTTCATTAATTGTTAGCCTCCTGGCTGCTTCAGTGATGACTTTTTCCGAATTTACAGCTTCTTTAAATTCAGGATTGGTGTACATGGCTTTTTCACAATAACTGATAGCTTCACGATAATGCTTTTTTCTGTCTGTTTTGTTCAATGCATGGGCTGCACCCAGTAATAAATAATAATTGCCTGTTTTCCAAAGTGCAAAATAGTTTTCCGGATCTGATTGTTCAACTTTCTGATACATTGAAATGATGTTGAGTACATCATCTCTGCTTGCAGCAGTCTTCTCCGCTTGCATGGCCTCTGCTGTCAATGCTTCAACATTTTCGGAATTCTTTTTTTCTGACAGATGTTTCCATCCCTTGCCGAATGAAACAACTGGACATAAAAAAGGAAGTAAAACCACAATTTTGGCTTGCCCGTTGGTAATTTCTTCTTTCATGTTTTTTTTTGTTTGGTTTTAAAATGAATATTGTAGCCCCGTCCGTCTTTTTTTAGTGAAAAACTTTGCTGGTCATTCAGGTTGGGGCTTTCACCTCTGAATACTTGATGATAAAACGAACGAATAATTTGACTTTTTGCAGGAATATTTCCCAAAAAAAATGTATGTGTGTCATAAGTGGGAAATCTAAATCCGATAGCCTTTGTAAAATTCACATATTCAGCGTTTTCTGCCAAAGGATGCTCGTAGCGCTCCCCAAGTTGTTTTCCTGCTGAAGTGAAAATCCTTGCCCCTTTCAAATTAAAATCCTGATAGTTGGCTGTAATGTATATTCGTTTCTGAATTTGAAGCTGCTCAATCCATTGTTTGTGGTGTTTCTGTGGAACTGCTGCCGAATTGAGCACCACATTATCAAACAGTTCACAAGTGGGAAGTTGCTTGTTTTCAACAATTTGTTTCATAAACATGTTTCCCAAACTATGCAAAAAAAGACTGAATCGTATTTTTTGTCTTACATAAGAATGTTTTTCTGAAAACTCTGATATGAACTGAAACAATTTATGAAAATGCAAGTCAGATTGAACTACATTTTTTTTTGAATTTTGAAAATTGCGGCTGCCCATGATTTGCTTTTGCCTTGAAGGCCATGCAAATACAACCACACTCACATTATAAAGTTCCTGAATATCAAGCCCTGATACAACTGCCTGACGGAAGGTTTTATTATCACCATGGACAAAAATCACAAGAGGTTTATCTGTATGAGATAACAACTCCGGAAGATTTTCGGGACTTTCTTCTGCAATCTTCAAATGGTTAGGATTTGTCGCATCTGTTTTATAAAGAGAAAGTTTTCCTTCTGGTTGAACTTCATTAATGAAGCCGTAATCATCAGAAAGGTTTTTTGTTCGGACTCTGTTTGAAACAACAAGAAGATATGGATGTGTATATTTCAATTTCAGAAACTTATTGAATGCAAATTTATTGACTTTTGCCATTTAAAAGGTTTTTTTTGGTTTTTATTTTGATTTCTGACTTCTTTGTGCATTGCTAAGTACACACTGAGAGCCATACTGTGATGTGTTGGGCAGAATGACTTGCGCTTGCTGTAGTATGTCGAAATACGTGTGGTATGGTTTACATTTGGATTATACAAACATTGGAAAAACTCTGTGCTTCGCTAAAAAAACTTTGTTTATTTTTGTGGATGAAATGGTTGAACATAAAACTGATTTCGTTGTTTAAAATTCCTTCCAAAACAGATAAATCCAAAAAATGAATAATCAAACCCAAAACTTTATAAAAGAATTTAGTGAACAAAGAAAGAGGTTTCGTCCATGGGCAATTCTAGTGATTCTATGTACTCTGGCTATCATAGTAGTAGTGCCCATACTCTTTTTTCTAATAGAAATTACCCAACAATTTATTGCAGTTTATTTTACCATTGTAATAATTCCATTGGTTTTTGGGTTTTACAAAACAGTACAATTTACAAAATGTCCAAGCTGCAAAAAATATATGGGCAGAGATATATTGAAATTTTGTCCAATATGTGGAGTTCAAATACAAAATTGATTTCATTTTTGAGAAAAACTTAAGAATTGTTCACTCATTGGGAAATTCCCCAGCAACATGTTTATGCCTAAACATTATTCCAATGGGGCACGAATTTTCATATGTGCTATTACACAGAAAACCAAAGTATCATCCATTACCCAAGTTCTTCTCAAATTTGAAATCGTACAACAATTTTTAAGGATTTGTAATCATCAGAAATAATGCGGTGGAGTTATCATATTTTGCCTGCAAAAAGAAAATTGCTATTTTTCCTGATATACCAGCACCGGTGTTTGAGACTTTTTAAGCAGTTTTTCAGTTGTGCTTGATTTGAAAATTGATTCCAAAAACCCGGTGTTTTCCTTGAGCAATACAATCAAATCAGAATTATCTATTGATGCAAAATCATTAATTGCTTCAGCTATGCTTGAGTCATGATTGACTAAACTCTGAATTAATATTTTATCATATTTTGCTTCCCTTTGCACAAGTTCATTAAACCCAACTTCCAGAGTCTTTTTTTCAAAATCACTTGACTCAGTAACATGTAAAGCTGTTATCTCAGGAGAAAAATTCTTTGTTAGTGAAATAAGATTTTTCAGTGTTTTTATATCCTCCTCATTGTAGTTTGTGGCATACAATACTTTCTCGTATTTCTTGTATTCTGTGTTCTCTGGAACAATTATCACAGGGCAATTGACTTTACTTATCAAGTCAATGCTTGAAAGTTCTAATGAGAAAATATTGTTTTGGTTGTTGCCTTCAAATGCGATAATATGTACTTTGTTTTTCGAAATATACTCTTCCAAAACCAGAATATCAGTTCCAATCTCAAAAGAAAAATCTATACCTTGTTCTTTTGACATTTTGTCTTGAATTGTTTGAAAGTATTTCTCAACTCTCTCCTTTTCCTTTTTGTAAAAAGGGTCAAGTTCAATAGTCGGTCTTGCTGTAAGACTTTTTGAGTATACATGCGCATCATTGGGTTGTACATACAAAAAGTGCAGATTATAGTTTAAATCTTTTGAAAGTTTTGCAGAATAGTCAATAAAACTTTCTGCATTCTCTGTTTGTGTAATATAAGCCAATAGTGTTTTCATAGTTGTTAGTTTTTTGAATTATTTAATTTTTTTCTTTCTGATAGTTGTGTCTTCCTGATTTACATATTTACAATCCTCCGTTTTTTTAATATGTTGTTAATGATCAACAGGTTTTCTTTAAAAAGTTGATATGTAGAATTATAAATCTAACCTACATTACCTTGAATATGAATAAAACTTCTTCATATTATTTGCGCTTAATTATGCGCTCATCTTAATATAAGCATGTTTTTTTCAGCATGATGTATCAACGTGTTTTTCTGACGATGTACCGAATAAAAAACATTTTTATAATAGTTTTCGATATTCGTGTAATAATGCACGATATTTACATAAAAAAACACATCAAATGCAAAGATATATAAAAAATCGCGAAAAAACAAATTTTTTAACAAAAATTAACAAACAGGAGGTATGTACTGAAAAAATATCACTACAGTTTTTTGGCAATCACAACATTCTGAACTTTCTCTACTGATAAACCTTCTTTGTCAAAAAGCGTTACTGAAAAATGATAATTTCCTTCATCAAAGGGAGTGCCGCAACAGTCTTCTATGGGAATCCAAATAATTGCGTTACTTGTGAACTCTTTCAAATTTTCCGGAATCTGAAAGTTTTTAATATAGTAAAAGGGATATACAGGTGTTTTGATGGTGTCATTGATGCAGTCTGACATTAGGCTTGGATGTGTGTGCATGTTGAAATTATGATCTATTTCAATGGTAAACGATGCCAGTTCTGTATCGTCTGAAAACTTCATTTTCACTGCAAATGTTTCACCAAGCCAAAGCGTGTCGCAGTTGTGTGGAAAAGTATCGTTTAATTCACTATGAATGACAGGTGCTTTTGTATCTTCGGGTGTTTTTTTGCAAAACACAAAAAATAATGTCAATGAAACAAAGAGAAATATCCCTGTAATGGTTTTCATATGTCCTGTTTAAATGACAAAGATATGAAAAATCCAAAACTCTCAAATTGCCATGGTCAGTTTTTTTTTGTGGAGAGCAGTTACGATATTTTTATATTTTTGCACAGATGATTTCTCTGATGAAGGTGTATGTGTCCAATTCAAAAATCATCCATTCCGCCCTCTTAATAACCTAATAATTACAACAATACCGCATGATTATTTCCAATATTGACTGGCTGATTATTGTTTTTTATCTGATTATCAGCATTGGTATTAGCCTGTATTTTGCACGAAAAGCTGGCAAAAACACCGGTAACTTCTTTCTCAGTGGTCGCAATTTGCCCTGGTATATTGCAGGCACCAGTATGGTGGCCACAACTTTTGCTGCCGACACTCCTCTGGCCGTCACCGAACTGGTGTCACAAAGCGGTATTGCCGGAAACTGGCTGTGGTGGAACATGTTGTTGGGGGGTATGATTACTGTGTTTTTCTTTGCTCGCCTGTGGAGAAGAGCCAACATTCTCACTGATGCAGAGTTTGTTTCCATTCGCTATTCTGGCAAAGAAGCATCTTTTCTCAGAGGATTCAGAGCTGTGTATATTGGGATTATCATGAATACCATCGTAATAGCATGGGTAAATCTGGCCATGGTGAAAATTTTTCAGGTGATTTTTCCCGATTTTCTTTTCCTTGGAGTTGAGTCTGTGTCTTTTCTGGGCATTGAGTTATCTTCTCACCTATTGTTGGTTGGTACTTTGTTGCTTTTTGTGGCAATTTATTCTTCAATGTCTGGGTTGATGGGTGTTTCGTTCACTGATTCAATACAATTTGTTATGGCTATGACAGGAAGTATTGCTCTTGCCGTTGTAGCTGTGAAACAGGTGGGAGGCATTGATGCAATGAAGTCACAACTGGAGCACAGTAAATGGGTGTTTGAGTTTTTGCCTTCGTTTAACAGTGGAGACCAGCAAACTGTAGGAGCAGCAGGTGCTCTGAAGCTTACTGTTACTGCTTTTGTTGCATATCTGGGTGTACAATGGTGGGCCAGCTGGTATCCCGGAGCTGAACCAGGGGGTGGGGGATATGTGGCACAACGAATGATGTCTGCAAAAAATGAAAAACATTCACTTTTGGCAACCCTGTGGTTTCAGATTGCTCATTTTGCACTTCGTCCCTGGCCATGGATCCTGGTTGCTCTTGCCACTTTGATACTGTATCCTCACGAAACCGACAGAGGAGCAACCTATGTCATGGTGATTCGCGATTATTTGCCGGCGGGTATGACAGGATTGCTGCTGGCTGCCTTTTTTGCCGCTTTTATGTCAACCATCGCATCGCAAACTGTGTGGGGCACCTCATATATCGTCAATGATTTGTTTAAACCATTTATCAAACCAAATGCTTCAGAAAAATATTATGTTCGAATTTCCCGAATAACGACATTTGTACTGATTCTTTTTTCATTGCTTGTAACAACACAGTTCAGCCGAATCAGTGATGCATGGAAGTTTGTTATTGTGATGAGTACAGGCATCGGCTTGGTGCTGATTTTGAGATGGTTTTGGTGGAGAATCAATGCATGGTCTGAAATTTCGGCCATGATTGCACCGTATTTAATTTTTCCGGTGTTGAAATTTGGATTTGGACTTGACCCCATTGCTGCTGATTTTGAAATTTGTTTGCTGATAATTGTTGTATGGTCAACACTGGTATGGACAATTGTGACTTTAATAACAAAACCCACAAAAGAAAGTGTATTAAAAGATTTTTACACCAAAATTCATCCAGGAGGCCCCGGGTGGAGAAAGTTTGTAACAATCTGTCCGGAAGTTAAACAGGACAGTGGTTATGGCTGGCTGCTTCTCAACTGGCTCTTGGGCTGCATTATGGTGCTTTGTTTTTTGTTTGGTTTTGGCAAACTGTTGTTTAAAGAATATACTTATGCCGCTTTGTTTTTAGGAATATCCGTATTTGCCGGTTTTGCAATTATCCGCATCATGAAGAAGATTGGATGGAAGGCAATTCAATAATGCAGAGTCAGAGTACTTATTTGGTTTTAATAGAAATTTTTCATATATTTGCACCATAAGTTTTTGGAAAAACCAGCCTAACATCCTGATATTAAAAAACATAAAACAATTAGTATATGAATCCGTTATTAAAAAAAGCAAAAGACATTTACACAGAAGGATGCGTTTCAATTATCATGAACACGCACAGAACCAAGCCTGAGAATCAACATGATCCGGTATTATTGAAAAACCTTGTGAAAGAAGCTGAAGAGCGTCTTTATAATGATTATGAAAAGCGATTTGTTTGGCCAATCATGGAAAACATCAACAAAGTTGTTGAATCAATCAATCACAACTTCAATCTGGACAGTTTGATTATTTATGCCAGCAAAGATTTTGCAGATTATACACGGTTGCCGGTTAAGGTTGAGAATCGTGTTGTAATTGATGATACATTTGCCACAAGAGATCTTGTTCGTGCAATGCATGAAGAATCTTCATATTATGTTCTTGTAGTAAGCAGGCAAAAAGCAAGGTTGATTGAAGCCTATAATGATACCGTTGTTGAAGACAACTTCAGCCCATTTCCAATGGAAAATGACCTTTTTACCACCAGTAAATCCAAATTGTCAACAAATCAGGGAACAGATAATTTTTATGAGGAGTTTTTCAACAGAGTTGACAAAATTTTTAATGAAACAATAAAACAAAATCCATATCCGGTAATTATTGCAACAGAATCACGCAATTATGATTATTATTTGAAAATTGCTGACAAAAAAGATATGATTATTGGACATATGAACATGAACCGTGATGATGAAAAATCACACCATATTGTATCTGACGCCTGGAACATTGTGACAACCCTGAACAAAACAAAGAACGAAAACAGAGTTATTGAATTAAAAAAGGCAGTGTCAGAGGGTAAGTTTTTTAGTGACATAAATGATATTTGGAATGCCATTCAACAGGGAAGAGGCAAAACGCTGTTTGTTAAAAGAGGGTTTTTTCAGCCTGCACTATTTGTTGACAATGAAATTATGTTGGTGGATAAATTTGAAAAAGACCAAAAGGGAGTTGTTGATGATATCATTGACGAAATGATTGAGCAGGCAATGGCTTTTGGAGGCGATGTGGTTTTTGTGGAGGGAGATGAACTTGACAAATTTCAGAATGTTGCATTACTTCTAAGGTACTAATTTTTCAAATAGAAATAAGAGTTAAGTAAGACAAAGATCCTTTTTTCTGAACAAAAAATTGTACTTTTGCTTTTCCTCTGAAAAAAGCAACTGAAGTGAACATAATTGGTCCGGGAAATATTCATACAAAAGCATTGAATGGGTTTCTAACAGTGGGAACCTTTGACGGGTTGCACCTGGGACATCAGCATGTGCTGGAGCAATTGAAAAATTTTTCTGAGGAAAATGACAATGCCCCCACATCTATCATAACTTTTTCCAATCATCCCCGATCTGTATTGTTTCCGGATAATAAAGTAGAACAGTTATCAACACTTGATGAAAAGCTGGAGCTTTTTGACAAAAGCAATATTGATTATGTTTATCTCATAGAGTTTACCGGAGAATTTGCAATGCTCACCCCGCAATTATTTGTTGAACAACATATTGTGCCTTTCGGTCCAAGGGGAATTATTGTGGGACGTGAGCATTTTTTTGGAAAAAACAAAGAGGGGAATTTTGATGTTCTTTATCAACTGGGACAACAATTTGGTTTTGATGTATTTGAAGCAAAGGGATTCACGCTTAATGGAGTCAATGTTAGTTCTTCTGAAATACGCAAGTTGATTCAGGAAGGAAATCTTGAAAAGGCCTCAGCATATCTGGGTTACCCATATTTTTTTTCTGGAAAAGTTGTGGAGGGAAATCGCATAGGTGCAGAACTTGGTTATCCCACAGCCAATCTCAAGCTTCATGACCTGAAACTTATTCCTGCCCCGGGTGTTTATGCAGCATATGCTGAAATAAACGAAACAGTATTTCCGGGGATGCTATATATTGGCACACGACCAACATTTGAACAAAATCAATTGAGTATTGAAATGAATGTATTTAACTTTTCAGATAATCTATATAGTCAGATAATCCGAATTATTCCTGTCAAGCAAATTCGTGAGGACAAGAAATTCAGCAACAGAGAAGAGCTTATAAATTGTATAAAAAAAGATGAATTAACCACAAAACAAATTTTAAAAATATGAAACACTCCAATTATCAGAGCATTGCAATAATCAGTATTGCCCTTTTTCTGGCTTTTTCATTGAATGTATCAGCGCAAAAGAAAAACAAAATGCCATCAGAGCCGGGTCGCTATACCTCCCTTGAATCAGCTCTCAAGGCTGATCCATTGTCTGTAATTAAGCTAGACTTATCAAACAGTAAACTGAAAGAATTTCCCACAGTTATTTTTAAATTCAAGAATTTACAACAGCTAATACTTACAAACAATAAACTGACCTCTCTTCCTGATAATATTGGAGATTTTCCTTATCTGGCCTATCTCAATGTCTCAAAAAACAAACTGACAGAATTGCCAGAAGGAATAGGAAATTTACAATCATTAAATTCTTTCAAAATGAGTCAGAATAAAATCAAAACACTGCCAGAATCATTTTTTAACCTCAAGGCCATAGAAATCATTGATTTTTATTCAAATCCGTTGAGTTTTGATCCTGATAAATTTACAAAAATTTCAGGAAGAATTAAGGTTATCGATGTTAGAAATACCAATTTATCAAAAGAACAGTGTCAGCGATTGCAGGAGGTATTACCGAAGGCAAAAATCAAATTTGACAAAGGCTGTAATTGTCATCAATAATAAAAAATGAATATGGAAGAATATATGGAATCTGAAGAGATTAACAAGTTTAAAGAATCGTCTGAAATAGCTCCTGTAGTTGCAATCAGTCACGGAGACACGAACAGTGTGGGCTATGAAGTTATTATCAAAGCACTTGCAGATCAACGAATTTTTGACTTCATCACACCGGTTGTGTATGGAAACTCCAAGTTGGCATCCTATCACAGAAAAACACTTGCTTTACAGAACTTTAATTTCAATTTGGTTCGAAATATTGAATCTGCCAATCCCAAACGAGCCAACATCATTAATATCAATGAAAATGAAATAAAGGTTGACTTGGGAAAAGAAACTCCAATTTCTGGTGAAATGGCATTTCTGTCTCTTGAAAAAGCAATACAGGATATTCAAAACAACAAGGCAGATATTCTTGTTACAGCCCCTGTTAACAAAAATGCCATTCAGGCTATTCATTCTGACTTTAAAGGACACACCGAATATCTTCAGGAAAAATTCAAAGTCAAAGATACTTTGATGATCATGGCCAGTAAACTGATGAAAATAGCACTTGCAACGACTCATGAGTCAATTGCAAATCTTCCTGCTTTGATAAAGAAGGAGTTGATAATCAAAAAAATATATTTGTTTCACCAGTCATTAATTCAGGATTTTAATATTTCATCTCCCAAAATTGCAGTGCTTGGCTTTAATCCTCATGCTGGAGACGGAGGTTTGTTTGGTGATGAAGAAAGCAATGAGATTTGTCCTGCTATAGATGAATTAAATAATCAGGGAGTGGCTGCATTTGGTCCTTTTCCTGCTGATGGGTTTTTCGGAAGCATGAAATTCAGTGAATATGATGGAGTATTTGCCATGTATCATGACCAGGCTTTGATTCCTTTTAAAACAATGTGTTTCGAAGATGGTGTCAACTTCACAGCAGGTTTGCCTTTTGTGCGGACATCTCCGGCTCATGGCACCGGATTTGACATTGCCGGACAGGACAAAGCATCAGGACAGCCCTTTAAAACAGCTTTGCTATTGGCTGCTGAAATATATAATAATCGTAAAAAATATGAGGAAATGATAAGCAACCCACTGAAAGAAAATTTAAAAAACTTGCAATAAGAATATGCACCTTTCAGTAAACGATATTGTTTCAGCTACAAAAGCAGGATTATCAGGAAATATATCTGCTGATATTTGCATTTCGCTGTTGCTGACTGATAGCAGAAAGCTTGTTACTCCAGAACAATGTTGTTTTTTTGCCCTTAAAACCAAAGTGCGTGATGGTCACAATTTTATTAATCAATTATATCAACGTGGAGTGAGGGCTTTTGTCGTATCAAATACTTTTGAATCCAATACTCTGAAATGTCCTGAGGCAGTTTTTTTTCATGTTTCATCTCCTTTGTGTGCACTGCAAATGATAGCAGCTGACTATAGAAAAAAATTCCATTATCCTGTGATTGGGATTACCGGGTCAAATGGAAAAACAGTGGTAAAAGAATGGCTATATCATTTACTTTCCCAAAGTAAAACCGTTGTGCGGAGTCCAAAGAGCTACAACTCACAGACAGGAGTTCCTCTTTCTGTTGTGTTGATGGATGGGCAACATGAATATGCAATCTTTGAGGCAGGAATTTCTCAGCCAGACGAAATGCAAAAACTGGAAGAAATTATTCAGCCTGATTTTGGAATTTTTACCAATATCGGACCTTCTCACAATGAAAATTTCAAAAGTACTGAATCAAAAATCAAAGAAAAACTTCTGCTTTTTCAGAATTCAGACAAAGTGGTTGCCTGTGTTAACCATGAAGAGATTATTCAGATTGCAGTGAAAAGCAAGTTGTTGAAAAAATCTAATTTTTTTCTATGGGGAAATAATAATTCTTGCGAAGTGTGTGTGCTTGACACATCAATTGATGATAATAAAACACAGTTTAAAGTACAATATCAAAACCAGACAATAGAATTTGAAATCCCCTTTGCAGATGCTGCTTCACATGAAAATGCTATGCATTGTTTTTCTGCAATGCTCATGCTCGGTTTTGATCCTTCTGAAGTTGCAGAAAAAATGGCTGCACTTCCTTCAATTGCTATGCGAATGGAGTTGCTTAATGGAATAAATCAATGTTTGATTATTAATGATTCCTATAATTCAGACCTGAATTCACTTTCAATTGCGCTTGACTTTATGAAGCAACAGCAGCAAAAAAGAAAATCAGTGGTGATTCTTTCTGATATTTTACAATCGGGAATTGCTTCAGAAGAACTGTATTCACTCACAGCAATGATGCTCTCTGCTAAAAAAGCTGACAGATTTATCGGAATTGGAAAAGATATTATGCAGCATTCTCAATTGTTTGATAATATCCCTGTGAAAAGCTTCTATTCTGACACCAATCATTTTTTATCAGAAATAAAACTTTCTGATTTTCAGGATGATATACTATTGATAAAAGGAGCAAGGGATTTTTCTTTTGAGTCAATTGTATCACTTTTCCAGCTAAAAACGCATCAAACCGTGCTTGAAATTAACCTCAATGCCATAGTTCATAATCTGAACTATTATAAATCACTTTTACGTCCCAAAACAAACATTATGGCAATGGTGAAGGCGTTTTCATACGGAGCCGGTTCATATGAAATTGCAGCACTTCTTGAATATCATCATGTGAATTATCTGGGCGTTGCCTATGCTGATGAAGGTGTGGAGTTGAGAAAGAAAGGAATTATCCTGCCAGTGATGGTTATGGCGCCTGAAGAAGCTTCTGCAGCTACAATAGTTACACATAATCTTGAGCCTGAAATATATAGTTTTGAGTCATTGTCCTGGTTTGAATCCTATGGAAATGAAACTATCAAAATACATCTGAAACTTGACTCAGGGATGCACAGACTTGGATTTGGAGAGCATGAACTTGAAACACTTTGTGAAATTTTGAAGAAAATGCACCACATTCATGTTGTTTCAGTTTTTTCACATCTTGCAGTTGCAGATGATCCGGCACAGACTGGTTTTACAAAACAACAAATTAAAACATTTGACAGAATGTCCACGATTATTTGCAAAAACCTAAATATCAGTCCCTTGCGCCACATACTCAATTCGGCAGGCACCGAGGCCTATCCTGAAGCTCAGTATGATATGGTACGTCTTGGACTTGGGCTGTATGGAATTCAGCCTTCCCTTCAAAAGCAGCTGCCTCTTCAACAGGCAGCACGATTGAAAACAAGAGTAATTCAAACCAGATATGTTTCAAAAGGAGAACGCATAGGATATGGCAATAGCTATGAGGCAGAGAAAGATATGCAGATTGGATTAATTCCGGTAGGATATGCAGATGGTTTCAGGCGTTCATTAAGTAATGGGAAAGGACTTGTGTATATCAATGATATTGGATGTAAAGTTGTAGGTAATGTATGTATGGATATGAGTATGATTGATATTACTGATATGTCAGTAAAGGTTGGAGATAGTGTTGTTGTTTTTGATGAGGAACACAGTATTTCAGAACTGGCACAAATGATGGGAGTGATTCCCTATGAAGTCATCACTGGAATTTCACAGAGGGTAAAGCGAAGCTATTTGTATGAGTAAAGAAAAATTTTGTTAACGCTTGTAAATAATGCTGGTTTTGCTGTCGTAATTGAGGAAATATTTTCCCTTTTCAAGTGATTCAATATCAATTGAAATTCCCCAACCGTCAAGAACAAGTGCTCCGTTTTCGTCATATAGTTGATATAGTGTTTCTTCACTAAAATCAATGGTGGTTTTTACCTTATCAGAAAGGAGCATCACTTCTTTAATTCGGGAAGTGTATTTAATTTCACTTGAATAGTAGATGTTGCCATCAGAATCAATATATTTGACTCTGAAAAGGTTTCTGCCGGAATGAGGAACAAAAGATGTAGTGAAACTGGGATAAGTTTTAGTTTCAAGAGGATTTATCAGTTTTACAGTCATCCATTTATCCCATCTGTAATGTTCCAGTTCAAATGATTCAGTGATATCATTCCCCTCAACTGTCCAGCTAATATTCATGGCTTTTTTGTCACATTCCACAGAAGCGAAACTGAATGTGTTTTCAGGATAAAGCGCCTCAGGGTTATATATTTGAGGTGTTCCGTGTGAACCTGAATATAAAATTCGTATTGTTACTTCATCTCCAATTTCAAGTTCAAATCTGCTCAAGTCTATTTCAAATGCACAGGAATTAATTTCATCCTTATAAATAACATCATTTACATACACGGCTTTAGTTGCAAACTCACTTCCATTCATTGGGTTAATTACAATCAGGTTTTTTCCAAAATAAAATCCCTGAACTGAAATTTCATTCGTTGCATCAGGATTGGATGCAATAACAAGATAAAAAGATGCAAGAATGAAAAAAACGAAAGAAGTAAAACGATTGCGCATAAGAGTTAAAAATAATACATTGCAATATTACAACAATTTTTGTGAATGACAAAATGAAGTTTTCAACAGTGTTATGTTCATAATGCCAGTCAATTACACCATAGGAGTTCGTTTTCTTTCGGGATTAGTTGAACAGATGTCTGTTTCTATAGACAAAATCCTTTGACATATTCTTCAACACATCTGTGGTTTGAAGAATCATATATTCAGTTGCAGGAAAAGGCAACGGCCTCCAATTAAGTTTTTGTTTGGTTTCTTCGCTCATGGCTCTTTCGTCACCCGCAAAGGTAATATATCTGTTGTCAAACACCCACTCCCCTGTTAGAACTTCATGAAGTATTGGCTGATTAGCATCATTAAAAACACTAATTCTTGAACCTACAGCAACCGATTTGAACTGATGAATTTCAATTATGTTGCATGTAACCTTCACATATTTTGGCACCTTGATGTCATTTCCAAGACTGTCCTTGAGAACATTTCCGTTTGAATCAAGTGCATACTGAAAACCATCCTGAATTTCTTTAGTTTCAGAATAATGAATTTCTTTTATTTGCTCCGGGGAAGCATGAATTTCGTTAAGATTCAATGTTATCTTATAGTGATAATGTAATTTGTTGTCAAATTTGTTATAGAACCGGCGAAACAATATGTTCATATCTGCAAGCGAAAGTTGCGTAAGTTCATATACAAAACCCTCTGGCATAATAAGATCAGTTGCATTTTTAACCTGATACAGTATATTGACAGTGCCTTTGTTTTCAGCATCCATCATGAGCTTATCTGTATCTTTGAATTGCTGATAGTATTTTTTTACTTTCAAAAACTCATAATATGCCAGTCTTGCAGATTCTCTTGTGTTTTGTTCAAGCAATCTTAAGCCATTGGCATAAAAAAATTCAGCAGCATTGAGTTTTGCCTGATGGATTTCTTCGTCATAGTTAATTTCCTGAAAATTCATTCTTTGAAGAATTTCAGGGTCGAGAAATTTCACCATATCCTGACGTCTTTTGAGCCTGCTGTAAAGTTCAAAAATTTCTTCCCAAATTTCAGGCTGACCCGAAGTACGTAGAAAACTAATCCTTTCTCTATCCTGCCTGTTGGCAATATTGAATGATTTGTGCAGGATGTTGATGTGCTTTTCTTTGGTGGGATTTTTTTTCAGTTTCAATGAAGATTTCTGAATTGCAAGATCATAATAACCTTTGTTGTATGATTGTTTTGCTGTCATACATGATGTAAATACCATTGGCAGCAACAGGGCCAGAAGGATAATATATTTTTTCATGACGGTAAATTTTATATATATTAAAAAGACAAATTACAACTATAATGCCATTGGCAAAAATAGAAGAAAAAACTGATTTTTAATGAAAAAAAAGCCCTGTAAGTTTGTTTACAGGGCTTTAATATAACAGTAGCTAAAAGTTTTTAGAATTGTATTTCAGCCAATCGCTTGTATTGTTTGTATCTCCACATGGCATCTTTTTTCGCCTGTTCAAACAGTATTGCTGCTTCTTTCGGGAAAGAGCGTTTCAGAGATGTATACCTTACTTCTGAATTAATGAACTTGTCAAACAAATTCCAATCAGGTTCTTTTGAATCTAAAGTAAATGGATTCTTTCCTTCTGCTTCCAGCAGTGGATTATACCTGTAGTTGTGCCAGTATCCTGACTCAACGGCAAACTTTGTTTGATATTGAGTTCTTCCCATCCCTTCAGCAAGTCCATGGTTGATACATGGAGAATAAGCAATAATTACAGAAGGACCTGGATATGCCTCTGCTTCTTTGATGGCATTGAAGAACTGGCTGTGACTAGCGCCAAGAGATACCTGAGCAACGTACACATATCCATATGACATGGCCATCATTCCAAGATCTTTTTTGCGGACACGCATACCAGCAGCAGCAAATTTTGCAACAGCACCAACAGGAGTAGCTTTAGAAGCCTGTCCACCAGTATTGGAATACACTTCAGTGTCTAAAACGAGCAAATTAATGTCTTCACCAGTGGCAATCACATGATCAAGTCCACCATATCCGATATCATAAGCCCATCCGTCACCACCAAATACCCAAACAGATTTTTTTACAAAATACTGTTGAAGATCAAGCAGTTTCTTTGCAAACTCATTGTTTTCTTTTTTCAGAAGTGAAGTCAATTCTTCACTTGCAGCTGGTGAAGCAACACCATCGTTCATGGTATCTATCCATTTCCGGAATCCTTGTGAAAGTTCAGCAGAAACCGAGCCTGCTGCAATTTTTTCTTTCATTTCAGCTGATATTCTTTCTCGTATTTTTTTAATACCAACGGCCATTCCAAATCCATATTCTGCATTGTCTTCAAATAAAGAGTTGGCCCATGCAACACCTTTGCCTGATTTATAATTTGATGTATATGGAGTAGATGGTGCTGAACCACCATAAATTGATGAACAACCTGTTGCGTTGGCAACAAGCATGCGTTCTCCAAATAACTGTGTGATGTTTTTGATGTAGGGAGTTTCACCACATCCACCGCAGGCTCCGGAGAATTCAAATAATGGTTGTGCAAACTGACTGTTTTTTACGGTTTTATATTTATCTGCAACATCTTCTTTATAACCTACCACAGAATCAAGATAATCATAATGTGATTGTTCGTGAAGCTGTTCTTCAAGATGCTTCATTTCAAGTGCTTTTGTTTTGGAAGGACATACATCCACACAATTACCACAACCTGTACAATCCAAAACACTTACCTGCATTCTGAAATTATATTCTTTAAACCCACCAATACCTCTGATTGTTGCAACCTTCTCAGGCATTTTATTTAATTCTTCATCTGTAATAAGGAAAGGACGAATTGCAGCATGCGGACATATATAAGAACACTGATTACACTGAATACAGTTTTCGGGTATCCATTCAGGTACACTTACAGCAATACCTCGCTTTTCATATTTTGTTGTTCCAGCAGGAAATGTGCCGTCTTCTCTTCCCACGAATGTGGAAACCGGAAGTGAATCTCCTGCCTGACTATTAATTACATGAGCTACATTTTCGTAAAATTCAGAAACACCTACAGGAACAGGAAGTGGTGCATCAGGAAGTTCAGCCCATTCAGCAGGAATCTGAACTTCTATGACATCTCCACCTTTGTCAACGGCTGCATTATTCATATTAACTATAAGATCACCCTTGCGGCGAAAGTCCTTTTCGATGGCCTTTTTCATATCTGCAACCGCTTTATCGTAAGGAATAATCTCTGCAATTTTGAAAAATGCAGATTGCATGATCGTATTTATTCTTCCTCCAAGACCAATTTCTTCTGCAATAGACGTGGCGTTGATAACAAAGAAACGAATGTTTTTTTGTGCCAGAACCCGTTTAATCTTGTTTGGTAGTTTTGCTTTGGTTTCTTCAACATCCCAAATTGTATTTAAAAGGAAAACGCCGTTTTTCTTAATGCCTTTCAGCATGTCATACTGATAAATGTATGATGGCTTATGGCAGGCAACCAAATCAGGGGTGTTAATCAGATATGGTGCGCGAATGGGTACATCACCAAAGCGTAGGTGTGAGGTGGTAAAACCACCTGATTTTTTTGAGTCATATGCAAAATATGCCTGACAAAACTTGTCTGTATTGTCGCCAATAATTTTAATTGAGTTTTTATTTGCACCAACAGTGCCATCAGCTCCAAGACCATAAAATTTTGCTGAAAAAACACTGGGATGTAGTATGCTGATTTCCTCACCAACTGACAATGATAAATGTGTGACATCATCATTAATACCAACTGTGAAACGGTTTTTTGGTTTATCAGACATAAGATTTTCAAAAACAGCAATCATTTGAGCAGGAGTGGTGTCTTTTGAACTTAATCCATATCTGCCTCCAATAATCATTGGAGCATTGGGTTTTCCATAATATAAATCCCTCACATCAAGATATAGTGGTTCTCCATTTGCACCAGGTTCTTTTGTGCGATCTAGTACAACGATCTTTTTAACAGTTTTTGGCATCACATTAAAGAAATATTTTTCTGAAAACGGACGGTATAAATGCACAATGACAAGACCTGTTTTTTTGCCCTGTGAATTGAGATAATCAACCGTTTCTTTCAGTGTGTCTGTGATTGACCCCATGGCAATGACAATGTTCTCAGCATCGGGCGCACCATAATATACAAATGGCTTATACTCGCGTCCGGTCATTTTTGAAATTTCCTGCATATAGTCATTAACAATATCAGGAACAGCATCATAAAATTTGTTTGCTACCTCTCTGCTCTGGAAATATATATCAGGGTTTTGGGCTGTCCCTCTTGTAACAGGTTTTTCAGGATTCAACGCATTGTCCCTGAATGCCTGCAGTGCTTTTTTGTCAAGCAAAGGCAAAAGGTCTTCATTTTCAAAATATTCTACTTTTTGTACTTCGTGTGAGGTACGGAACCCATCAAAAAAGTGCAAAAAAGGAACTCTTGATTTTATTGCTGCCAAATGAGCAATACCCCCAATATCCATGATTTCCTGCACCGATCCGGTAGCAAGCATAGCAAAACCAGTGTGACGTGTACTCATTACGTCACTATGATCTCCAAAAATTGATAGTGCCTGTGCAGCAAGACTTCTTGCCGAAACATGAAATACTCCAGGTAATAATTCACCTGCAATTTTATACATATTGGGAATCATCAGCAATAACCCCTGAGATGCTGTATATGTTGATGTGAGAATACCTGCCTGCAAACTTCCGTGCAAAGCCCCGGCTGCTCCTGCCTCAGACTGCATCTCAACAACCTGAACAGTATCCCCAAAAACATTTTTTCTTCCAAAAGCCGCCCATTCATCAATATTTTCAGCCATATTGGATGATGGAGTAATGGGATAAATGGCAGCTACTTCGCTAAACATGTAAGCTACATGCGATGCAGCATGATTTCCGTCGCATGTGATAAATTTTTTCTTTTTTTCCATATCTTTTATATTTTATGCAGTATCTGAAATTTTCACTGCGAAATTATGAAAAAATTTTGCTTTTTAACGTTTTATTATGATTTTTTTTGATTTTTTAGAATTTATTATGAAAAATATTTTGTAATTTTGTATTAGAATAAATAAATACAAATAATAATCAAAAAATTTCAATTATGACAACAATGAATACAAGCTATATGGGTATCCCGCTTAAGAATCCTTTAATTGTGGGATCATGTAATCTCTCAGCAGATGAGGGCTTGCTTAAAAAAATGGAAGAGTATGGAGCTGCTGCCGTCGTTTACAAATCCTTGTTTGAGGAACAGATACAGCTTGAAAACTTAAAAATGAGTAATCAGCTGGATGAGTTTAATGACAGACATGCAGAAATGATAAACTTATTTCCAAATATTGACCATGCCGGTCCCGAAGAATATCTTTACAATCTTTCCCGTGCTGTTAATATGTTAAGTATTCCGGTGTTTGCCAGTCTCAATGCAGTGAATCGCGAAACATGGATTGAATATGCAAAAAAAATTGAAGAAACTGGTGTCGCCGGCATTGAACTGAATTTTTATGCTGATGCAGCAGGGATGAATGTTTCGGGACATGATGTTATTACTGAACAAATTGAAACTGCACGCGAAGTGGTTGCCGCTGTTAAAATTCCGGTTGCTGTGAAACTGAGTCCATTTTATTCCAATATTCTCAATATTGTTAAAAAGTTTGACGATACAGGAATAAAAGGGTTTGTCCTTTTCAATCGTTTGTTTCAGCCTGACTTTGATTTGGAACGAGAAGTGCATCATTTTCCCTATAATTTAAGCCATGCAGATGACAATCGCCTGTCTCTGAGGTATTCAGGTCTTTTGTACGGAAATGTCAACGGAAATATTTGTGCAAATACTGGTATTTTTGATGGTCATGATGTGGTGAAAATGATTCTTGCAGGTGCAGATGCAGTGCAAATTGTAAGCACTCTTTATAAAAACAGAGTTGAAGTAATTCCTCAGATTCTCAAACAAATCAGTCAGTGGATGGAATCAAAGAACTATGCATCTCTGGATGATTTCAGAGGAAAACTTTCTGCCAAAAACTCAAAGGATGTGTTTGCATACAAACGTGCTCAATACATTGATATTCTTATGAAATCAGAGGAAATATTTAAAAAGTATCCTACGGTTTAACCTCGGATTTATCAAAACTAAATTCAAATGCTCGCTCACCGAAATAATCTGAATGATTATCCATGTGAATTTTGTTCCCCGACTTTGTTCCCCGACTTTGTTCCCCGACTTTGTTCCCCGACTTTGTTCCCCGAAATTCACTGAAAGTGAATGAAGGAGGAAAATTCACTGAAAGTGAATGAAGGAGGAAAATACACCGAAGGTGGATGAAAGAGAATTCTATTGTCCCGAAAAATTGAAAATCTGTGATTTTCTCATTTTTCGAGGATCCTCGAAAAAACTGAAAATTGCACTTTCTTCATTCATATATTTGTTTTGGTTTTGCAATTTTTGTTTTTTCGGGATTCTATCGTTCTATCGTTCAATTGTTCAATCGTTCAATTGTTCAATTGTTCAATTGTTCTATTGTTTTTCCTACATATTCCTCCTGTACTGCCCCCCAACATCAAACAGACTCTTCGTGATTTGTCCAAGAGAACAATATTTCGTCACTTCCATCAGCATTGCAAACACATTCTGATTGCGAACTGCCGTGAGCTGTAATTCATTCAGGAGCTCTTCAGCTTTTTCCTCGTGGGTTTTGTGCAGCTCTTTCAGCATATCAATCTGATATTGTTTTTCGGTTTCTGTTGATCGTATGACCTCATCTGGAATAAGAATGGGCGAGCCTGTTGAGGAAAGAAAAGTATTCACGCCGATAATGGGCAGTTCGCCTGTGTGCTTCTGATGTTCATAATACATAGATTCTTCCTGTATTTTGCCGCGCTGATAGGCCGTTTCCATGGCTCCAAGAACGCCGCCACGTTCTGAAATTCGGTCAAATTCCATCATCACTGCTTCTTCAACCAGCTCGGTTAATTCTTCAATAATAAATGACCCCTGGTTTGGATTTTGATTTTTGGCCAACCCAAGTTCATTATTTATAATGAGCTGAATGGCAATTGCACGTCTCACAGATTCTTCTGTGGGAGTGGTGATGGCTTCATCATAAGCATTGGTATGCAGTGAGTTGCAATTATCGTAGATGGCATACAGTGCCTGCAAAGTGGTTCGGATATCGTTAAAGTCGATTTCCTGTGCATGCAGCGAACGCCCTGATGTCTGGATATGATATTTCAGTTGCTGTGAGCGGGCATTGCCTTTGTATTTGTTTTTGATTGCTTTTGCCCAGATGCCACGTGCCACTCTTCCGATAACAGAAAATTCAGGGTCGGTGCCGTTGGAAAAGAAGAACGACAGATTGGGCGCAAACTTGTCAATATCCATTCCGCGTGCCAGATAGTATTCAACATAAGTAAATCCGTTTGCTAGTGTAAATGCCAGCTGCGAAATGGGATTGGCCCCTGCCTCGGCAATGTGATAGCCCGAAATGGAGACTGAATAGAAGTTCCGCACATTATTCAGTGTGAAATATTCCTGCACATCGCCCATGAGACGAAGCGAAAAGTCGGTTGAGAAAATACAGGTGTTTTGCCCCTGATCTTCTTTCAAAATATCAGCCTGAACAGTGCCGCGCACATTGCAGATGGTTTCAATTTTTATTTTTTCATACACATCTTTGGGCAACACCTGGTCGCCGGTGACTCCAAGCAGCATCAAACCAAGCCCGTCATTGCCTTCGGGGAGTTCGCCCTGATAACGTGGGCGCTGTGTTTGTTTTTGTGCATAGATTTCAGCAATTTTTTTCTCCACTGCTTCAGTGAGTCCGTTTTCTTTGATGTAAATTTCACATTGCTGGTCAATGGCTGCATTCATAAAGAATCCCACCATGCTGGCAGCAGGACCATTGATTGTCATGGATACTGATGTCATGGGGTTGGCAAGATTGAAGCCTGAATACAATTTCTTCATGTCATCCAAACAGCAAATGGAAACGCCTGAATTGCCAATTTTACCATAAATATCAGGACGAATGGCAGGGTCGTTGCCGTAAAGTGTCACCGAGTCGAATGCTGTGGACAAACGTTTTGCAGGCATCCCTTTTGATACATAATGAAAACGCTTGTTGGTGCGTTCGGGACCACCTTCTCCGGCAAACATACGAGTGGGGTCTTCGCCTTCACGTTTGAATGGAAACACTCCGGCGGTGAATGGAAATTCTCCGGGTACATTTTCTTTCAGGTTCCATCGGAGAACATCTCCCCAAGCTTTATATCTGGGCAGACAAATTTTCGGAATCTGAAGATGGGACAATGATTCGGTGTGTGTTTTGATTTTAATTTCTTTATCACGAACCTTAAAAGTGTAAAATTCCTGCCTGTATGAATTGATTTTGTCCTGCCAGGTTTCAAGGATTTTTTTGTTCACTTCATCAAGATGCTTACTGCATTGTTCATACAGCTTTTCCATGTTTTTGATGCTGTCAGCATTGTTCTCATTATCAGCATTTTGCCTCAATAATTGAAGTGATTCATTGATACTGTAAAGTTTCTGTGCCACATCGGCTTGTTCTTCTGTCCATTTGTTGTAATTGCGAACCGTTTCGGATATTTCTGATAAATATCGCACACGTTGAGGAGGAATGATATGAATTTTTTCAGGTGTTTCAAACACTTTATTTTCAGCCATATCTGCCTTAAAGTTGGTTTTTTCCTTCAGGATATGAATAATAGAATGGAAAAGCTGGTTCACGCCCGGGTCGTTAAATTGTGAAGCAATGGTTCCATAAACAGGCATACTGTCGGGGTCTCTGTCAAACAATTTATGATTTCTCTGATATTGTTTTTTCACGTCACGCAGGGCATCCATCCCACCGCGTTTGTCAAATTTGTTCAATGCAATCACATCAGCAAAATCAAGCATATCAATTTTTTCAAGTTGTGAGGCAGCTCCATATTCAGGGGTCATGACATACAGCGACATATTGCTGTGGTCAATGATTTCGGTATCAGCCTGTCCAATGCCTGATGTTTCAAGAATAATCAGGTCAAAACTTGCTACTTTTAAAATGTTGACTGCATATTTCACATATCTGGAAAGCGAAAGATTTGCCTGTCGGGTGGCCATTGAGCGCACAAATACTCTGGGGTTTGTAACAGAATTCATTCTGATACGGTCGCCCAGCAATGCACCACCACTTTTACGGCGTGAGGGGTCAACACAAATAATGGCAATTTTCTTTTCAGGAAATTCGCTGAGGAATCTGCGTACAAATTCGTCCACCAGAGATGATTTTCCTGCACCGCCGGTTCCGGTGATTCCTAGCACAGGCGCCTGAGAGTTCTGAGCATCTTTATCAATCTCTTCAATGAGGGATGCTGAAACTTCGGGAAAATTTTCAAAGGATGAAATACATCTTGAAATGGCCAAATAGTCACATTTTTTCACTTCATCCAGAGTAAAGTCTATGGTGTTTCCGCGGGGAAAATCAGATTTTTCAAGCAAATCGTTAATCATTCCCTGCAGACCCATTGCTCTTCCGTCGTCGGGCGAATAGATACGGGCAATGCCGTAATTGTGCAGTTCTTCCATTTCTTCGGGAAGGATAACCCCACCGCCACCTCCAAAAATACGTATATCTTCACGTCTGCGTTCTTTGAGCAGATCGTACATATATTTAAAAAACTCAATATGGCCACCCTGATATGATGTCACTGCAATTGCCTGAGCATCTTCCTGCACGGCGCAGTTGACAATTTCTTCGGCTGAAAGATTGTGTCCCAGATGGATAATTTCGGCACCAGTTGATTGCAAAACACGGCGCATAATGTTGATTGATGCATCGTGCCCGTCAAAAAGTGAAGTGGCAGTCACCACTCTGATAGGATGTTGCGGTTTGTAGGCTTGAACTTCCTGCATATTTCGATAATTAAATGTGAAAAGAATGCAATATTAAGAAAAAATCTTATAAATGAATTGAAATTTTATTATGCTGCCGCACGAATCTTCACCCATGCTGCCGCACGCTTGTGCCAATGGTAATTGCATCGTGTGGCAAAGCGAACACCAAACTCCAGGTGTGACAAATTCCCCTCAAGGAGGGGTGGCCGCTTGCAGGATATTAGCTGCAAAGGCCGAAATTGATGCGGACGGGGTGGTCAGGAGAATGCTTATTCCGGAGCAAAGCATTACACCATCTGTCATGTGAATCATTCAACATTTGTTTCATTCGATATATTGAACATTTTTTCAGTTGAATTTGAGAAGTTTGTTTATCTTTGCTTTGGAAACGGTGCATAAAACAATGGAAAGTTGGCCATAATGCGAAAAATTAAGACTATGAAAACAACTAAAGTTATTTTGACCTTTTTTCTATTGTCAGCCAGCCTGACAGGTTATTCACAACTGAATCCGATAAAGAATTTGTACTGGAATCATTGGTATGAAAATCCGAATAATTTTTATATACTAAAGTGGTCACCTCCGGACACTTCGCTTACTGACACATTAGTTGGATATAATATCTATAGAAATAATATTCTATATAGATTTTACACTGACACCATTGCCCAACATATCATACCTCAAGATACATCATTTGGCGGTGAAGATTTTGTGTACACTTATGGTGGTGCCTTTTATATTCATGTAACTGCAGTTTATAATTCAAACCACCTAGAATCCATGTATAATGATTCAGCATTGTGTTATGGTGCCGCAGTTGGACTAAATGACATAGAAATGGAAATTATTCGTATTTACCCAAATCCATTTTCCACACAAACAAATTTACAAATTAACAAGGAACTGCAGTTTGCAACAATAATAGTTTATAATGCATTCGAATATCAGGTTAAACAAATAAATAATATTACAGGACAATCAGTGATTATACCCCGAGACAATTTACCAGACGGACTCTACTTTATAAAACTGACACAAGAAAACAAAATAATAGATATAAAAAAAATAGTAATAACGGATTGACGCACTATGTTTATCACACGTATAGCATTATGCAAAACAAAATGTAGAATTGAAAAAAAAAGTTTACGTAATTTGCACAATGCCAAGCGTGGCCCCGTTACCAACAAGACGAAGAAAAAGACAGCGACAAAGAAAATGACAGAGAAAATGGTTTGAGAATGAATAACGAAATGACAATGAAAGAAAAAAGATTTTGTTTTTTTTGCTGACCCACATTTTTTTGTTTTTAAGAGCCATCTCCCATTGCACATATTGGCAGGTTGCAAACATAAAAAGAGCAACAATAATTAGTATAATATTTTGAGGAATGTTTCAAGCGGAAAAAAAACATAGAAAAAAGGCAATTAGCATCATTAAAGAAGCATTGATTGATAATAATAGCATGAACTGGATTTTAAAAAAGGATAAAAATCGGGATAATCGTTTGGTTGTACTGGCTGAATATCTTTTTGATTCAGGAATGGCAAGAAAAGGCGTTTATTTGTCAGAAGATACTGAGGCAATTGCTATTTGTTGTCAAAAGAGCAATAAAATCAATTTTTTAAAAAAATCATATCTGCAATTAAAATTGATTTGTTTTGGGATAGGGTTTTCTAAGATAATAATGGTAATGAAAAGACAAAGACAACTTAATTCCTTTAAACCCAAAACGGACTATTTGTATTTTTGGCTTTTTGCGGCATCGGATGCCGGAAAGGGAACCAAAAGCACTTATGAATTGCAAAAAGGAATTTATAAACTATCAAAAGATAGAAATCTCCCCATTTATTTGGAAACCTCTATTCGTAAAAACAGGGTTGTTTATGAAAGATATGGATTTGAAGTTTACCATACATGGAAAATAGATGATCAGGAGTTTGACATGTGGTTTATGAGACGAAATCCAGTATAGCAAGAAATTATGCAAGTGTATATTATTGAATGTCTTAAACACATTAGCAAATAGATAAAAAAAACGCTGACACACAAGCCAACAGAAAAGACAGAACACCAGGCGATAATCGACTAGACGGCTGACGGTCAAATGCTTATTCCGGACTAAAGTAGTCCACCTTTGACTGGTGAATCATTCGGCATTTTTTTTCTTAGATATGTTCAACATTTTTTCAGTTGAATTTGAAAAGATTGTTTATTTTTGCTTTGGAAAGGGAGGGTAAAACATTAGAAAATTTGCAACAACATGGTGACACAGCCTGCATAGATTAATTGAGAACTAAAAAATAAAACTATGATTAAAAAAGTACTTATTATAATCTTAGCTTTTAATGTCATATCATTGATTCAAAGCTGTTGTACCGAAGAGTATCAATATAAATGGACTGATTTTAGCATCGGTATTCTTGACAATTCAGGAGAATACCCAGTGCTGATTGAGAATAAAGAAGTAAATAAAAAAGCTCTTGGCCTACGAGTTACATTTCAAGATACAGTTATATACTTGGCTCAAAACTTTAAATTGATGAATGAGTGTTATGCCACGTCTTGCGGAGAGACATATACTCGCACTAATAACTTGTCTACAATAAAAATTATAACCGTACTCGATTATTCTTCGAAATATCCAAAAGATTCTGATATCACCAAGTTGTTCATGGCGAGGGAATCTGGAAATACAAAAAGTCCTTATATTTCAATTGCCCAAATTATTTCTAATGTTAATGGAAGTTCTTATAATTACGGCTACAGAGATTTTGATTTGTATTTAATTGACACCACAGCAATAATTGGGGAACAAAGATTCGAAGTGCAACTAACTATGTCAGATGGAAATATTTTTATACAAGAGTCTGAGACATTAAAATTCTATTAAAATGATTAGAAACATAGCAATAATCGTACTTTGTTTAATTTCTACACCCACATATTCTCAAAGGACATTTGATTACGACTTTTATTTAAATGGGACAATCGGATTTGGAATACCTTTAAATAACACTGACGGTGGTTTTAATGGTTTAAATATGGATTATAGTGGTTTATTCTTTGACAAAGTTTCTGCATTCATCAAGGTTAAAAATTATTTTGGTGTACATATGAATCTTATAGGAATTGGATATTGGTCTGACATAAATGATGAATCTATTAAAGCTAATAATCCAAATTATTTTCTATGGGATAAAGATAATTCCTATGGAAATGTAAAATTCTCAATTTTAGTGGGATTAGCGTATAAGTTTAATTATAAACGCTTAGTAATCATTCCATATTTCGATTTAGGATTCATTCCTGATGCAAACTCTTCAGTTGATTCATACTTACTGAAGGAAGAAAACTCAAATAATATCCGACAAGTAAACAATAGCTCTACAATTAAGTACGATAGATTTGATTATACTTTTGGTGCTGATTTCTATTTCCACTTTGGAAAATATTGGGGTTTTGCGACAACAATTCAATATGACAGGTTCTCAGCAAGTACGAATTTTACAACTACAACTAAGGATTATTACTCTGTTGAATCCACACAGATTGACAACATGAAATTTGAACATAAAAATATATTGGTATCATTTGGATTATTTATTTCATTTTTTGATAATAATATGACTGAAAACCAATAGCATGCAGCGGCTAATAGCTAAGGATTCCCCGTCAAATCAGTAGTCGAGAAGAGAAGCCAGACATGGAGTTTTTGGCAGTAACCTTTCTTACTTCGATATGTTCAACATTTTTTCAGTTGAATTTGAAAAGATTGTTTATTTTTGCTTTGGAAATGGTGAATAAAACATTGGAAAGTTGTAGGCAATTTTGTTCGACCACTCATCAAGCCACAGTTTGACGACAAAGTGAAGTAACAAGATATCCAAAGTTTACAAAAGAACTTTCTTACTAACTAACGCAGACAACTGAAATTTATGATATTAGCACAATATGGTTTGGTTAATTGTAGTTCTATGTAAATAAGTTTTTAATAAATTCTTATCTTTGCCAAAAAAAATTAATATGGAAAAAGTACAAGATTTAAGAGTTTTATCTCAAATTTTCTCACCGCCTATGTTTCACAAGATAGTGCGAGAAGATGATTTTGTACTATTCCAACGACAAACATCAAAGTATTTCAAATCAACTTCTTACAGCACTAATTTAGACATCATAAAATCTTTGTACAAATCATTGCAAAAGCAATACAGATGTGAGTATGTCTATAAGAACAACTTATTTCTTGATATTATCAAAGAACATGGACTTAAAGAAACATTAACATTGAATGAATTTAAGGTGGGTGCTTCAAAAGCTGATTTAGTGATGTTGAATGGTATGGTGCGAATTTTTGAAATTAAAACAGAACTTGACGATTTTTCAAAACTATCAAAGCAAATAAACGACTATCAAAAATTTGCCAACGAAGTAAATATTGTTACTGATGAAAAAAATGCAGAAAAACTAAAAGTTGAGTATATAAATACCAACATTGGAATTATAGTTCTTGATGCGAAGAATAAATTACAAACAGTACAAAAGGCAGGAAGCAACACGGCACTATTTGATTTTAATACCATATTCAAAATTCTAAGAAAACAAGAGTACCTTGATTTAGTTACGGATAATTTTGGTGTTATTCCTGATGTTCCGAATACACTAATTTTCAAGGCTTGCTATGAATTACTTGCAAGTATAGATATAGTTGATTTTCAAAAACAAGTGTTGAATAAACTAAAAGAACGAAAGTTACAAAAACCCGACCTACTCAAATCATCAAATACCCCAAAAGAGTTAAAGCATATTTGTAATTCTTTAAATTTTAATGAGCAGGAGTATCACAAATTGTATAATTTTTTAGCAACTGAAAGCGTATGTATCAACCGTATATAAGAGGTAAGCAGTTTGAATTGATTGGAATTAGGGAATTAACAATACCTGTACTTGCCCCAAATAAAATAAAAGTGTCGCCAATTATTGAGCCTGTAAAGGATTCATCAACATTAAAAACCACATTAAAAGAGTTGGTTACTAATGATATTAACTTTACAGTTATTGCCAATCCTCAAGTTGGTACATTTAAGGATTTTGACGCTATTTTCAACGCAATTAGAAGTTCAGTTGGGGAAAACATAAATTACCAAGTTGGTATTATTTTTCATAGCAGAAGTAATCACAATAAAGCAATAGACGTATTACGAAAATACGCTGATATTGTTCCTGCATTAACCATTATACACAATGCGGCTTTTGATAACATTGTAGATATTCTAACATTATATCAAGAGTATTTTACGATTAAGTACAATGTAATCAATATGTCTGCAACAAGCAAGCGATACCACAGAAATTTTGACAAAGATACCCTTGTTGAACTTGACGATTATTTCAACGCTCAAACCAAAAATTCTGATTATTTACAAGTAGATGAAAGTAATTTTTCAGAAGAACATCTTTATTACAAAGAAGAAGGTTTTGTTGGTTTTGCTGATTATCTTTCCATAGGAGAAGAATATTCGGAAACAGGTTTTTTACCGTATGCTGTTGCAATACATTTGTCTTATGCAGAAGCTACGACAAAAAAAATACGAGTGAAACACTTTGTTTCGAATTCTAATGACGATCAATCCGATGTTGCGGGTAAGTTTGCCGAAGCATTGGAAAAATTGATTGCTTGGTGTGATGAAACAGGTTATAATTCTATTGCCATTCCAATTTTTAGAGAATATCATCAAAATGGACACTTTCCGGGATTAGGAACGTTAAAGAAACTTTCCTTAATGAACCACATTGACTTAGTTTTGAAATGGATTTGATATGAATTGTTGTATAAATTGCTTTGAAAGCCAATATATAGGTTCTATCATATTGAATAACAGAATGTTAGGCAATTGCGATTACTGTAATTCACAAAATATTTCTATTTATGAAGCTTCTCAATTAAGTCCTTTTTTCAAGGGTATTATTGATTTATATGAAGAAGATGATGAAGACGGCAAGCCATTAGAAACACAAATTATTTCCGATTTTCATAAAAAGGTATTTACTCAAAATTTAATAGATACAGGAAATATAAAAGCACTAATTGCTGAAATTATTAAAGACGATATTGCCGATTATCAAGGTATTTTAGATAATCCTGTTCGTTTAAGATTTCGTAAAACAAATGTTGAAGATGATGTAACCCAACCGCTTTTTCTTTCTTGGGATAAGTTTTCCGAAGAAATAAAAACAGTAAATAGGTTTCATTTGAACAACCCATTAGATTTAGGAAAGTTAAAATCGTTATTTAAGTTTTTTGAAAAGGAAATTCCAAAAGGGAAGAAATTTTATCGTGCGAGAATTAGCGATAATCTAAAAGGTTACGCAGTTGAACAAATGTATAATCCGCCAAACTCATCAGCAAAAAGCGGTAGAGCAAATCCAAATGGTATTTCCTATTTGTATTTAGCAAATGATTTAACAACAACTTTATATGAGGTAAGAGCAAGTTTATACGATTTTGTTACCGTAGGTACATTTAGACTTGAAGAAAGCATCAATGTTGTTAATCTTAGTCGTTCAACCTATGATATATTTGCTTTTGCAGAAGTCGGCTTCTTGGAGGAAGTAATGATACATGGTTCTTTCATTGACAAATTGGAACAAGAACTTTCAAAACCAAGAAGAAGAAGCGACAGCGAATTAGATTATTTGCCGACACAATATCTTTCAGAGTTGATAAAGTCAATGGGGATAGACGGAATTGAATTTAAAAGTTCATTGTACCAAGAAGGCGTAAATCTTACTGTATTTAATCCCAATAAATTCAAATGTTTAGAAGTCAAAGTTTATGACATTAAAGACATAAAACTTGATTACACGGAATTAAAATCGGAAGATACTTTTTAGTAGGGAAAAAACGGCAAGACAAAAATAGTTACACGACATAGAAAGAAAAACTGCCACTAATCGAGTAGACGGCTGACGGTCTCTCCATAGGAGTCCCTTTGGGAAAATCGGCCCGAAAGCAAAGCCCGAAACCGTTGCAGGCTTTAAAAACCTTATTACCTTAGTAAAACAACAAATCATAAACTAAACCTGACCTTATTAGCTTATTATGCTTATTTCGGACTAAAGCAGTCCACCCCGTTTTGCTTCATAGAGAGCCTCCTGAAAACGTATCATGTATTCTTTTTCTCCATTCCACTTCGATAATTTTTTGTGAAAATCATACAGTATTGCTGAATTTTGGCATTAAATGAAAAAAACCCTTTTGAGATATGGTTTTTTTGTTAATTTTGAAAAAATTTAAAGTAAAAATATTATGGAATTTAGCACTTTGAAACTTGAATACAGCAACAATATTGCTGTTATTACAATGAATCGTCCTGAGGCTATGAATGCACTGAGCACGCTTGTGTTTCAGGAACTGAATAAAGCATTTGACCAGCTGGAAGCAAAGGGCGACATCAGAGCTTTGATTATCACCGGATCGGGAAAGGCTTTTGTTGCCGGAGCTGATATTGCTGAAATGTCTGACAAAAATTCAGAGCAGGGCACCGTGTTTTCAAAATTCGGACAGGACACATTTAACAGGATTTCAACTTTAAAGTTTCCTGTTATTGCTGCTGTCAATGGTTTTGCTTTGGGTGGCGGATGTGAATTTGCAATGGCATGTGATTTCAGAATTGCAAGCAATTTTGCAAAATTTGGACAACCCGAAGTAAATCTGGGACTTATTCCCGGATATTGCGGAAATCTCAGATTGCCAAAAATTGTTGGGCTTTCAAATGCACTGTATCTGCTCATGACTGCTGATATGGTTGATGCAAATGAAGCACTTCGCCTGGGACTTGTTCAGAAAGTTGTTCCCGCCGAAGAACTGATAGCAGAATGCATGAACATTGCTGAAAAAATTGCTTCAAAAGGAAAAATGGCAGTTCAGAAAGCAAAAGAAGTAACCATCAAAGGTTTTGAAATGGGATTTGAAGAAGCATGTAAATATGAAGCACGCGAGTTTGGAAATCTTTTCGGAAACGGCGAATCAGGAGAAGGAATGAAGGCCTTTCTGGAAAAACGTAAACCAAACTGGTAGGGCGGTATTCGGTATTCGTTGGCGATAAGAGTATCGTAATACGCCCTTCGCAACCGAATAACGTTCAACGCAAAGAATATTTTTTAAAAACATAACATAAACAACAAATTATGAACTACTTAGAAAAAATCCAGAATGTAACTATTATCGGTGCAGCAGGAAAAATGGGTAGCGGAATTCTGTTGCTCACATCAATGGAAATGACCGACCTGAGCCTGAAGCCCGAAAACAAAGGCAAGCAGTTTACACTGTATGCTCTTGACATTTCACAGCAGGCACTTTCAGGACTGATGAAATATGTCCGCGAACAAGTGCTAAAAGCTGCTGAAAGAAAAATTAACCTGCTCAGAGAATTGTATGCTGACAGAGCTGATTTGATTGACAATGCCGAAATTATCACTCAATATGTGAATGATGTGATAGCAGTTATCCGTCCTGTAACAACCATTGAATCAGCGTATGAATCAAACATTATTTTTGAAGCTGCCAGTGAAAAACCAGAACTGAAAATCAAAATTTTCTCACAAATTAATAAAAACAACCCAAACAAACCATGGTTCTTTACCAACACCTCATCAATTCCTATCACTTATCTGGATAAGGAAGCAGGTCTTGAGGGGCGTATTTTGGGTGTTCATTTCTACAACCCTCCGGCAGTTCAAAAACTGGTTGAGGTTATCAAATCTGACCATTCACAACCTGAGCTTTCAGCCTTTGTGTCAATGTTCATCAAAGCCATGCGCAAAATTGAAGTTCCTTCTCATGACTTTGCAGGATTTATCGGCAACGGTCATTTTATGCGTGATGCATTACATGGTATGGCAGAAGCAGAAAAACTTGCTCAGGAAATTCCTTTTACTGAAGCTGTTTATATGATAAACAAAGTAAGTCAGGACTTTCTCATTCGTCCCATGGGAATTTTCCAGTTGATTGATTATGTGGGAATTGATGTTTGTCAATTCATTATGAAAGTGATGGAACCTTATGTAAAAGATGAAAAAATTCACAGTCCGCTGCTGGATCAGTTTATGGAAATGGGAGTGAAGGGAGGACAAAATTTTGACGGTTCACAGAAAGACGGATTTTTGAAATATGAAAAAGGACGTCCTGTTGCCATCTGGGATCCTCAGACAAAGGCTTATGTTGCAATGGAAGGTTTTGCAGCAAAATGTGATGAAAAACTCGGACCTCTTCCTGCAGGTCATTTGCCATGGAAAGCAGTTGTGGGCAATCGTTCAAAAGACGAAGTACTCACAGCCTATTTTGGTGAGATGAAAAACATGCAAACACTTGGTGCACAACTGGCAGTTGCATATCAAAAACGTTCGAAGCAAATTGGTGAAAAACTTGTTTCTGACAAGGTTGCCTTTACTCCAGAAGATGTGAACACAGTGTTGCTCACAGGATTCTTCCATGCTTACGGACCAATTAACAATTATCTATAAAAACAGGAGGACAATCAATATGAAATTAAGAAGAAGAATATTTATGGTTGCCGGTTACAATACCATATCAATGGGTTCCGGCCGAAAAGAATTCCATCCAAAAAAGCCACGTCCTGATTTGGAAGATTATGTAAAAGAAGCAGGACAGGGTGTTTTGAAACAAATTGGAGGTGCTGCCAATGTGGATGAATGTGTGATGGGGAATTTTATTGGAGCACGCTACAACAGACAAGGAAACATGGCTGCGTTTTTTCCATTTATTGACGAAGGATTGAAATTCAAACCTGCTGTAAGAACTGAAGGTGCTTGCGGAACCGGAGCTCTTGCTTTGGCAACAGCAATGAAATCAGTGCTTGCTGAAACTGCAGAGGTGGTTTTGGTTGTTGGTGTTGAGGTGCAGAACACAGTGAAAGCTGTTTACGGAGCTGATATTCTGGCAGCTGCCGGATGGGCAAAGGAACGTAAAACAGGTCAGGCTCACTTTTTTCCCGGAAAATTCAGCGACAGAGCTGGCAAATATTATGAAAAATTCGGATATGATTATACCCGTCAAGCCATGGCCACCTGGTTTAAAAATGCTGTAGAAAATGCACGTTTGTGTCCTACAGCACAGGAGCACCACAACACGACCAAAGACTTGATGGCAGTTGGCATGACCAAGCCAAGCAAAGGGTTTGTTGAGCATCTCAATGTGTTTGACTGTTCGAAAGTATCAGACGGAGCATCAGGTATTGCCGTTGTTTCAGAAGAAGGATTGAAAAGATGTGGAATTTCAATGAGTGAAGCAGTTGAAATTACTGGTTTCGGAATGGCAGAATATGACATTACTCTTCCCCCTGCTGATATGACCAAACTTGAAACCACATCTGTTGCAGTAAAAAAAGCACTTGATATGGCAGGGATTTCAAAAGATCAGATTGCCACTGTTGAGTGTCACGACTGTTTTACAATTGCAGGTATTATGGCAACCGAAGCCATTGGTTTTGCCGAGCATGGAAAAGGGCCTCAGTTTGTCAGTGAAGGCAACACTGCCCGTAATGGGAAAGTTCCTTTTAACACAACAGGCGGACTTGTGGGATGGGGACATCCAACCGGAGCAACAGGAGTTCATCAGGCAGTCACAGTGTGGGAGCAACTCACCGGCAAAGCAGGCGATGCACAGATAAATATTCCCGCTGATCGTCCTTATGGATTATCAATCAATATGGGTGGTGATGACAAATCGCTTGTTTCAATAGTTTACAAAAAGACAGAATAGACATCTGTTTTTAAAAATAAATTCCCGGTCTTTAAGCCATTGCCTGAAGATCGGGTTTTTTTGTGGAAATTTTTTTATAAACGGCAAACAAATGATTTTTTTTTACATATATTTGTCGAATAATTTTAAATGCTCCCCTATGAAAAATTTTTATTTGTGTATTGTTGTCGTGTGTGTTATTGCTGTG
>CAZGIW010000021.1:0-43681 GCA_964526285.1 uncultured Bacteroidales bacterium
ACACAGCCTTACGGAGCCGGTGAAGATGTTCTTGTTTCTGATGCTCAGGCATCACAAGGCTCTCAATCTATCAATGTTACTTTAAACAAAGATATTGTGCTGCATTTGGGAGACAAAACAACCGGAAGATATCGTATCAGTTTTGATATTTTTCCTGCTGCATCCAGTGCTGCATACTTTAATCTGCTCAATGATTTCAATGGCTCAAACAGCGTATGGGCATTTCAGGTTTTCTTCAACGCAGACGGAACAGGTTCTGTTGACGCTGACGGTGCAGATGCAGCCACATTTGCTTACACTAATGCCACATGGAACAATGTCAATATCATTGTTGATGTGGATGATGATTTTGCCACTTTCTATCTCAACGGCACTGAAATTATTAGCTGGACTTTCAGCAAAGGGGCTCAGGGCGGTGGAACTATGCAGAAACTTGACGCTGTCAACTTTTTCGGGCACACAAGCAATAATTACTTTGTTGATTCAGTCATTGTTTATGAGCAACCTTCTCTTACAGGACCTCTCAATCTCGTTGCATTAATCAATGGCAATGATGTTGAACTTACATGGAACCCTCCAGCGGGACCTGCTCCTGATTCATACGTAGTGATTGCAAATAACACAGTCATCGCATCAGGAATTGCAGACACTACATATGTGCATCTCAACCCCTATCCAGGGAATTATACGTATGTTGTAAAAGCCCATTATGATATGCAGGGATATTCCCACAGTTCAAATGACACAACAGTTGTTATCGCAGGCGGTGTTGCAAGAAATTATGTTGTCATGGAAAAAGGCACAGGAACATGGTGCCCCTATTGTCCCGGTGCTGCCATGGCTTTTGACCAGCTTCATTCTGAAGGGCACAATGTTGCCCTTATTGCCTATCACTCAGGCGACAGTTATGAAACCACTGAAGCAACAAGCAGATTGAGTTATTATGGAATTTCCAGTTTCCCATCAACAGTGTTTGACGGTGGAAATCTCATGGCAGGCGGTCATGCAACTCAAAGTCTGTATCCAAATTACAGACCTGTGTATGATGAAAAAATTGCTGTCCCATCTCTCTACACCATGAATCTGGATGTGGAAAAAACAGGAACAACAACATACACAGCTACCGTTGATATTGAACAACATTCCGAATATTTTACCGGACCATTTAAACTATATGCAGCACTCACTGAATCAAATATTGCTCAAAGCTGGCAAAACCAAACTCATTTACATTTTGTATTTCGCAAAATGTTCCCCAATGCTACAGGAACAACAGTTGATTTCTCTTCTTCCACTACATTTAACGGGACTATCAATTTCGAGATTCAACCTTCATGGGTAAAAGATAATTGTGAATTCATTATCTACCTGCAGCATCCTTCAAGTAAAACTGTTCTGCAGGCTGCGCTTGTTGATATGTCAACCGTTATCAGTGTTGATGAATTTGATATCCCCGAAGTTGTGGTAAGGCCAAATCCTGCAAGTGAATTCATCAGCGTGTATGCTCAAAACCTGACTCAGGTTCAGATTCTTTCTCTAACCGGACAACTTGTTATGAATACTGATGCTGACGGAAATGAAATTCACCTGAATATTGAGCATCTGCCCACAGGAATGTATCTGGTCAGAGTGAACGCAAACAATATCATGACTACAAGAAAACTTATTGTAAAATAATTTGTCTTTTTATTAATCATAAATGCAGTATTCTCATAAAAGAATACTGCATTTTTTTATACCTTTGAAAAAACTTTTTTATCATGATATTTATTGGTATAGCCGGAGGCAGCGGTTCTGGAAAAACCACCGTTGTAAAAAAAATCCTTGAGTCTCTCCCCCACTCTTCTGTCAGCATTCTTTCACAAGATGCATACTATAAAGACAACGGCCATCTAAGCGAGGAAGAAAGGGCAAAAATCAACTTTGACCATCCTGATTCTGTGGAGTTCACACTTCTGGTTGAACATATGAATCAGCTGAAAAAGGGAAACACTGTAAACATGCCCATTTACTCATACATCACCTGTTCACGAAATCCTGAAACAATACCTGTAAGCCCTAAAAGAGTGATTATTGTGGAAGGTATTCTCATCCTTACAAACAAAGAGTTACGTGACAAACTGGATATCAAGGTTTTTGTGGATGCTGACTCAGACGACAGATTAATTCGTATCATCAGACGTGATATTGAAGAAAGGGGAAGAAATTTTTCTCAGGTACTTGACCATTATGAAAAATGGGTAAAACCAATGTATCATACTTTTATTGAACCAAGCAAACGTTTTGCTGATATTATTGTCCCACAGGGTGGCATGAATGTGGTTGCCATAGACATCCTTTCACAATGTATAAATCAAAAACTCAATGAATAACTCCTGTTTTTGTTGTATCTTTGTATAACTTTACCCAAAAGCAAATGAAACAGAAAAGTCTTCACATACATTATCAGGTCTTCAAATCTGCTGATGAACTTGACAATGAGTTGCAACTGCTTACCGAAGCAGCAAAAAATTCAATGCACAGAGCCTATGCTCCCTATTCTGAATTTCGTGTGGGGGCAGCACTCCTTTTGGATGACAATTCAATTGTTGAAGGAAACAACCAGGAAAATGCAGCCTATCCTTCTGGACTTTGTGCCGAAAGGGTGGCTTTGTTTTATGCCGGGGCACAATTTCCCAACAAAAAAGTGAAGGCAGTTGCTGTGATTGCACACAGTGAAAAACTTCACAAATTTGATGATGTGGTATCTCCATGTGGAGCATGCCGCCAGGTAATGCTTGAAACACAATCACGACAAAAGGAAAATATTCAAATTATTCTTATCTCTGTTAAAGGAAACGGAGTTATATTTGAAAGCGTTGAAGATTTACTTCCTTTTTTCTTTGATTCAAGCTCTTTGCTTTCAGAATCTTAAAACAAAATAACTATGAAATATCTGATTATTGCCCTGTGCCTGTTATCTCTCAGTGTATATGCACAAAACACCGAAAAACCCGCATATCTCATATACAAAGACGGAAAAATCTCGGGATGGAACGAACTTATTAACGCCGCTTCTCAGGCTGACATGGTCTTTTTTGGCGAATTTCACAATAACCCCATTCATCACTGGTTACAATTTGAACTTACACAGGAACTTTTTGAAATTAAAAAAGGAAAAATTATCCTTGGTGCTGAAATGTTTGAAACTGACAACCAGCTAATTCTGGATGAATATTTGTCGGGGTTTATCAGAGAGCGAAACTTTTTGGAAGAAGCAAGATTATGGAGCAATTACAAAACCGACTACAAACCATTGGTTGAGTTTGCAAAAGAAAATAATGTAAAGTTTATTGCTACTAACGTTCCCAGGCGCTATGCCGCTGCAGTGAATCACGGCGGCTTTGAAGCCCTTGACAAAGTTCAGGCTGAGGCAACACGTTTCTTGCCCCCGTTACCTATCCCCTATGACCCGGATCTGCCAGGATACGCTGCAATACGCGAAATGATGGGAATGGGAGGCAAACCCGGTGCTTCTGATAATATCGCCAAAGCACAGGCTCTTAAAGATGCCACAATGGGCTGGTTTGTGTTTGCAAACTACAGACAGGATTTCACTTTTATCCACTTCAATGGTGCTTTTCATTCAGATAATTATGAAGGAATCATTTGGTATGTAAATCACTACAACACAGCTAACAGAGCAGGAACTCCACTAAAAATTGTGACAATATCTGCCGAAGAATCAAACAATATGAGCATTGCTCCTTCTGAAAACAAAGCTGATTTTATGATTGTTACACCTTCCTCAATGACAAAAACACATTAAATCCATTAGACCAGCACACTGTCAAGTTCATACTTCCACTTGACAAATCCTTCAACAATATCTGAATAATCGTGTATGATTCTTCTGAACATATCATCACTGGTATTGATATAGGCAAGCTTTCCCTGAACTTTTACAACATTAATCACATCTTCAATTTTTGCAAGTGTTCTTTTCAGTTCTTCTCTGCTCTTGCCAGAATGCCATACCCATGTGGCTTCCTCCGTATCCAGTGTTTCCCACACAAAATGAAATCGTGTGTTTCCTTTCACCAAAAAAATAAATGAAACTGGTTTCAGCACAAACCTGAGTTTCATCATATCATGCGCATGGAGTGAAGAAAGGTAGGAAAGGTGTTTGTAATGCTTTGCATCTTTAATGCCGAGCAAATCGCTGAACAATGCCGAAGGGTCATTGTAAAAAAGCGAAGTTGCCTTCTTCATTTCATCAAAACTATTGCAAAACTCTTCAGGAGTAAACAAATTTTTGTCAATATCACTAAAGAACTTTGCTTTTCTGATATCGTTTACAAACTCAAATCTCACACTTTCAATATCTTCTCTTTTAATTTTTGAAATTTCGGGTGATTGTGCTTCAATGGTTTCAATTTCATCACCTCTGTATGCAATTTCCAGAAAAACCTGAATTTGTTTCGTTTTCAAAAGATTCCTGAAATAATTTTTCACAGCATCAAATTCCTCTCTGATGACATCATTGAAAATTTTTACCTCTATGCTCCTTCCCTGTTGTTTGAAATAATAATCAAAAGCCACACCTCCAAAAATAAACCTCAACTCTTTGATGGGAATTGTTATTTTTTGCTTGTGATATTTGACAGGGAATGGTGCTGGCAAAACAGGCTCTTCAACAGGTGAAGAGTATTCATTTTCTTCAGATTTTCCTTCAGAAACTTCAATAATGTCAGACAGAAACATGTCTTCCATCACTTGCTGTGTTAACACAACAGGTGTGATGAGCTTAGACTCCCTTTTACCGGCTGCCAGTTTCATAATTTTCAGGGTATTGATATCCCTGAATTTCATGCTCTGAATACTCAGAATCTGATTTTTCAGCTCTTCAGAAACTGTATATGCCGGAATCGGTTCAGAAACATAGCGGATAATATCAGCCACAACAAGTCCTGTTTCATGCTGAAAATCAACAACACGCACATCCAGTGTTACATCAGCTTCAAAAAACGGAACAATGTGTTCAATACCAAAACAAACCACTTCAAGTGTTTTCACATGAAGAATATTTCCCCTGTTCTCTTTGAAACCTATGAGTAACGTGCGTCCTTTCATGATTAATAATGGAGTGTTTTTATTAATTGATATTCAAAGTTATATCATTTTCTTTAATTTCAATGAATCTGTTTAAAAAAAGAATTGACAGAAAAAACCAAATAAGAGTAACTGCTCACCACTAATAACAAAGTTTTATTAGTGATAGCAAAAAAAATTCTGCAAAAGCCATTGTTGACAACGGAATTATTCGTGAAAATTCGAGTATTCGTGGCTTATAAAAATAATGCTGAGCAGTTACAAATAAGGTAATAAGGTTTAGCTCCATTTCCTGGCAAAAATAAATTAAAATAAGGCATTAAGGTTGTGTTCCCAGCACCTAACAAGACATTTAATACACTTTTTTCGTATTTGAAATTAGATACAAAACCAAATTTATTCATCAAAACTTGTTAAAAACCACAACAGTTCTTTAACTTTTATAAGATAAGGCTGTCTATACATGTGTGATTCCACAAACTGTTGAAAAAATGTTAATAATTAATAAAAACTTAATTTGTAATCAACCTGATATATATTAATTTTGTAGTGTACCAAATTATGCGCTTTATGAAAATAGCCCCCCGTTTATGTAAATATACTTCTTGTATAGGTATTTTGCTTTTTATATTGCATTTCAATACTGTCGCACAAACTACAATTTTTACTGAATCTATGGGAACTGTTGCTGCAATTACTACAATAGCGACCCATGAAACAAACAACGGCTTTGATAATGATCCTTATACAATGACCGGAACAGGTGATGTTCGGAACACAACTCCATCAGCAGGATATACAGGGGCAAGTGCGAATGCAAATGTATTTATTACAAGTATTGTTGGCAGGGATTTTCAAATTGCAGAGATTTCAACCCTTGGTTATAACACATTAACTCTTTCATTTGGTGCACATAAATCAACAACTGCATCAAATATGACCGATTTAATTCTGGAATATAGTACTGATGGCGTATCATATACTTCTATTTCTTTCCCAGCTCAACCAACAGGGGCAGGAACTGCAAGTTGGAGGTTGATTTCAGGAATTTCATTGCCTGTTGCAGCAGAAAATCAAGCAAATCTCCGATTGCGTTGGCGACAATCCGGATCAACAACACAATTCAGGATTGATGATATTACTCTGACCGGTTTTTCTGCCTGCGCCGCCCCCACCACCCAGGCTTCTTCCATTGTTTTTTCTTCAGTTGGCACAAACCAGATGACTGTGGGTTGGACAAACGGCAACGGCAGCAACAGAGTGGTGAAAATGAATACTGTTAACACATTTACTAATCCAGCAAATGGCACAGACCCAGCTGCAAATCCGGTTTACGGAGGAGGGGAGCAGGTTGTTTATAACGGCAACGGCAATTCTGTCACTGTTACAAATCTTGCCCCATCCACAACCTACTGGTTCAGAGTGTATGAATACAACTGCACCGGAGCAAATACAGTGTATATTACAAGCACTGCCACCAACAATCCCAACAGCCAGGCCACCGATCCGCTTGTTCCCCTGATTACAGTAAATCCTGCTGTACTTTCAGGTATGAACTATATGTTCGGAAGCGGTCCTTCGGCATCCCAAAACTATACGGTTTCGGGAAGCAACCTCGCGCTTGCATCAGGGAATATCACTCTTACTGCTCCCGCAAATTTTGAAATTTCAATCGATAATACAAATTTTTTCGCATCACTGAATTTGCCCTACAATACTTCAACCCTAAACGCAACAACAATATATGTGAGATTGAGGGCAGGGTTGGCAATCGGCAATTATAATGCTGAAAATATAGTCCATTCTGGCGGAGGTGCTGCCAACGCCAATGTGAATTGTTCCGGAGCAGTGCTGGATCCGTTGGCTACTCCCACAATATTTGACCCTGGTGATTTTGCTGTTGTTGGGGTGAACTCAAATGTTGCCGTGTGCATTGGAGGTTACGCCTCTGGTGATGATGAAATAAGTTTTTTTGCTTTTAAAGATATTACAAATGGAACTCGGTTTTTTATTACAGATAACGGATATCAGAGAAAACATGCAGGATTATGGGCTGGTACAGAGGGTGTATATGAAATAACACGAACAGGAGGCACTATTTCCGCTGGAACGGTTATTACAATTCGACTCACGCAATCTGCTCCCTTTTTACAAGGAATGACACCTGACAATGACTGGTCTTGTGCAAAAGTTACAGGCTTTACAGGAACTCTCATCCTCAATACTAACGGAGATCAAATATTCTTCACACAAGGTGGAAACTGGACATTCGGGGCTGATCATACATGCTCATACGTAGGTGGAACATTTCTGTTCGCCTTTAATACAAACAGTTCATGGACATCATTTGCAGACAACACACAGCATTCTGGACTTATACCTGGTATGGAATGTTTCAATATGATGCCCGGTGTTGCTACAGATTATATAAAATATAATGGAGATATCACTCCCACATCAAAAAGAGGATGGATTGATAGAATAAATAACCCAACCAATTGGTTGCCGCTCGTGGATTGTGCTGGTTACGAAGCTGGTGGCTATGATTACAGAGGCGGCATTACATTGCCAATCAACGCCGGTGGTTTTTCTCCGGGCATCTGGACGGGAGACGAAGATATCAACTGGTTTAACTGTGCCAACTGGCAAGACATGAGAGTTCCCGATGAGAACATCAATGTTTTTATTCCTTCAGCAGGTGTCACATTTGAACCAACCATCGGAAACCCGCCAACAGTGCCTGTGCCTTATACAACAGCCTATTGCAATGACATTACTATTGAAAATGGAAGAACCCTCACTATGAATCATGCCAACAGCAGCCTTGAGGTGTGGGGTAATTTTAATCAAAACGGAAATTTTGCTGCAACAAATGGTATTGTGAAATTTCTGGATGATAACAGTTCTCTTTCAGCTATCAATCCTGTTGTTTTTTACAACATCCTGATCAACAAAACCACTGCGTCCAATACACTTGCGCTCAACAATTCTATTGCCGTCAACAATGTTCTCAACCTCACTTCCGGAAGAATTGTTACCGGGGCTAATATGGTTATTGTGAACAACACTTCAACAGCTGCCATTATTAACCATAGTGTTAATTCCTTTATTGCAGGCAATCTGAGGCGCTATGTGACAGCAACCGGTTCGTTTGATTTTCCCGTTGGTTCAGCATCAATTTACGAATACGCCAATATTCTTCTTAATTCTTCATCAGGGCTGGGTTACATTGATGCGTTTTTTACAAACCCACATACAACACCAATAGATATTACTCCTCTTGGACTGTATGTAAGCGGTAGTTTGCTTGAAGAGTTGCTTGATTATGGATTTTGGACACTCACACCCAATGCCGGGACTTATAACTATGATGTCACCTTAACATCACGTGGACACACCAACCCCGGACCAACAGCAGAATCTCATGCTGTGATTAAACGCCCCAACGCTGCCATGCCCTGGGTATCTCAGGGAACTCACAACAACGGCGACCAGTCAATGGGTGCAGGTTGGGTCACTGCCAGAAGAAGATCACTCACAGTGTTTTCTGATTTTGCCATTGCCAAACACAATGCTGGCTCGCTGCCTGTTGAAATGCTCACTTTTGATGCAAATCTCAGCAATAATGATGTCCTTGTTTCATGGACTACAGCTTCTGAAATAAATAACCATTATTTTGAACTTGAACGATCACTCAACAATACCGAATATTTTGAAACCATTGCTTTTATTGAAGGAAACGGAAACAGTAATATACAAAACCACTATTCTTATGTGGATACTGATGTGGCTGAAGGAGTTTTGTATTACAGGCTGAAGCAGGTTGATTTTGACGGAAAATGGGAATATGCAGGAATCAGAGCAATTACTAATCTCCCAAACAATGATGAATTAGTTTTAGTGAATCAGATTACTGAAGACAATTCTGTCAGTTTTGATTTATTGAATATCACAGGCAATTATATTGTTGTTGAAATGTTTGATATAACTGGCAGAATTTTGTATTCGAAGCAATTTGCAACGGATCAGTCTTCTTATAAAATTCGTATTGGAAATGAAGAACCTTCGGGAATTTATTTCATTAAAGTTCGTGACTCAAAAAGTACTGTTTCCGAAAAGTTTTTGTTGCAATAATTAACACACTTTATTATGACTATCAAAATAATTCTTCGGGAAACAAAAACCTGTTTGCTTGCAATCCTCATCTTTTTTTATATTTTGACTAATGTTGCTGTTTCTCAAGTTCCAGTTAAAGTATTTGAAGTCTCCAATATTCTTGTTGACGGATGTGCCGGAAGTGACGAAGGGCGGAATGAAATGGTGCTTTTTCAGATTGGACCCAATCCGATTCATATTAGTGATCTCCGGGTTGACGGTGCTGGGGCAACTGGAGTAATTACCCAAGGCAACTGGCCTAACACCAATAACACCTGGAGGGGAATTGCTACACCACCTGCAATGCCCGTTGAAGTTGCCCAAATCAACTCTACAATTATTGAATGTGGCTTTTTAATTGAACCCACAGGAGGTATTCTTCCTGCAGGAAAGAAAGTTCTACTTATTACAAGTACTGAGTTTGCTCCAACTGCCCATAGTTTTGCAACTTTGCAGGACACCATGTACATCATTTTCCAAAACCCGGGAAACACTTCCGGACATTTTGTAAACTATGGTACTCCCTCTTCAACCAGAACACTTGTTTTAATGCATGTGCCTACTTCTGTTGGAGACACAGTTATTTATGATCGTTCTTTACTTGTAAATCAATTGGGAAATCCAGGGGCACAGGATGGAGCAGCTGTTTTATACAATTGGGCTGGAGCTGCTTCTTATTACAATAATGGGTGTCAGGCTCTTTATATTGCATATGACCCTTCCTGGTATGCTCCCTCTCCTGTTTGCTCCTCTGACCAGCCTATCAATCTGAATGATTACCTTACAGGAACAGGTGGAGGCTATTGGTCTGGCACTAATATCTCTGGAGATTTCTTTGACCCATCGGGTTTATCGGGTGATTATTCTATTACATATACCATGGGAAATGCTCCCTGCGACACATCAGAAACCCATACAATAACTGTTACACCATCACCCTCGGCCGACTGGACAGTTCCTGATGATTTATGCAGTGATGAGAATCCTGTCAATTTAAATGATTTCATCACTGGAACACCAGGTGGTTTGTGGACAGGGACAGGTGTGACAGGAAGTTTTTTCGACCCTTCAGGTTTATCAGGCACATATAATGTAACATATACCGTTGGAACATCTCCATGTATTGAACAGTTAACAAATTCAATTACAGTAATAAGTAGTTCCGTTGCCAACTGGAATGTGCCACAAAATGTTTGCACAGGCAATTTGCCAATAAATCTCAGTGATTTGATTACAGGAACAAATGGAGGCATTTGGAGTGGAACTGGAATTACTGACATTGTTAATGGAATTTTTGATCCTCAGATTTCAGGACCTGGATTGTTTTCTATAACATATTATATTGAAGGTATATGCGGTGACACTGTAACACATGAAATTTTAGTCAATGAAAGTCCAGTTGTTTTTATCCATTCATCTGATGAGACTTGTACTGGCAATTCCGATGGCTGGATAACTCTCGATATTTTCGGGGGGTTGCCTCCCTACATTATTTTATGGTCAACTTCATCAAACACTGACTCAATACACTCATTGTCTCCGGGATATTACTCATTCCAAATTACTGATGAGAACTCCTGTGTTGTTGCAGGATCATCACAGATACTGGCATCGACAGTTGAGTGTGATTCTCCCCATTTATATGTTCCTAATGTTTTTTCACCAAATGGGGACGGACAAAATGACATCCTGTTCATTCGTGGTGAAGGAATTCAAACAGTGGAGTTTGTTATTTTCAATCGTTGGGGTCAAAAAGTCTTTCAAAGCACAAACATGAGTATTGGGTGGGATGGTCAATATAAGGGATCTCATGCAGAAACGGGGGTCTATAGTTGGATTGTTGAGGCATCACTAATTGACGGAACCTCAGTAAAATCACATGGAACAACAACTTTGATACGATAGTTTTTTTATTGGGAGGCTGTTGTTGAAACAAGGTGTCAGTACACACCAAATAGAATGGCCGCTTCCTTTTTTCGCCACTAATGGAATTTATCCCGAAGAATTCGGGACTAATTAGGTTTTACTTCTGCAAAAGCCATTAATCAAATCAAACAAAACAAGGTTTTGTTTGTGCAGTGTTTGTGTGGCATGAACTGAAAGTTTGCTTTCAAAGTTCATGATACATAAACACTAAATGGCTTTTGCCTAACCAATTTTCTCTGTGACCTTTGTGTATTCATTGTGACCTTAGTGGTAAAAAAAACGCACTTCCTCCTATGTGAAACCTATGTGACCTCTATGCCTATGTGGTAAAGGAGCAGAAAAACCTAATGAGCAGTTGAAACAAGTTTATATACTTTATCATTTCTCCGAACCAATCCGTTTATGGGAATTGAACAAACATTTCCCTTCACTGTTTCGTCAACCTTTTGGAGATTAACTCTAATTTCATCTATGGTCATTTCAATAACACCAGTTGTGTTTCCGACAATCAGAATTTCATCTCCAATTTGGAGGGCCCCGCTTTCCATGGTCACTTCCACAACATTCAATTTGTTAAAGTAGTTTGATACCCTGCCAACATATTCTTTAACTTTTGAGGCCTGAGAGCCACCAACAGTAGCCCATTCTCCCATTTTTCTCCCCAGATAATATCCGTCCCAAAAACCACGATTAAATACAGTTCTCAATTCTTCGTTCCATTCCTGCTTTTTCTTTTCTGTAAACTCGTTCTTTTCTATACTTTCAACGGCTTCCTTGTAAATTCTTGTTACGGTTTTTACATACTCTGCCGAACGTGCCCTGCCTTCAATTTTCAGCACACTCACTCCAGCTTGTATAATAACATCAAGAAAATCAATGGTTTTCAAATCTTTGGGCGACATAATGTATTCGTTGTCAATGGCAAGCTCCACCTGATTGTCAACATCTTCAACCCTGTAGCCTCTTCGGCACACCTGAATACATGCTCCTCTGTTGGCCGACATATTAAAATTATCCAAGCTCAGATAACATTTTCCAGACACAGCCATGCACAAAGCGCCATGTGCAAAAATTTCAATTTTCACCAGTTGGCCTGATGGTCCACAAATATTTTCTTCTTTGATGATGCGTGAAATTTCAGACACCTGATTCATATTTAACTCTCTGGCCATGACCATGACATCACAAAACTTTGAAAAAAATCTTACGGCCTGAATATTTGAAATATTTAATTGAGTTGATGCATGAACGGGTAATCCATAACGGGAACAAGCATCAATAACTGCAAAATCAGAAGCAATAACCGCATCTGCACCGGCTTTTGAAAGGGCTGCAATCAGCCTGTCCGTTTCTTCCAGCTCGCTATTATAAATAATCGTATTCACAGTAACATAGCACTTCACATTGGCCTCTCTGCAAATTCTGATAATTTTCTCAATATCAGAAATTGTAAAATTAAAGCTTGATCTGCTTCTCATATTCAGGTGGCCAACACCTAAATATACAGAATCTGCACCACCCTGAATGGCAGCCTGAAGAGTCTCCCATGAGCCCACAGGCGACATTATTTCGATTTTATTTTTCAATTTGAAATGAAATTAGCACACAAAATTACAAAAAAAAGAAGGAGCAATTTTTTTGAAATTCTTTCATGACAGACTCTTTATCATGCTTTCACGCTCATTCATAAAATTTCTGTAATTTTGACAAATCAAAAAAACACTTATTCAGATGAAGCGCATAATATTTATAATTATTTGCCTGTCCTTTTTTTCATGCAGTCACGGACCACATCCTACTGAAGCTGTGGAATTCAATGATGGGATAGTTTTCCGACAGGATACATTTTATATCCATTTGGATGAATTACTTCAACTGATAAAAGAAGAAGCCAATTCGGAGATTGTTACAGAAAAGCACAAGCAGCTTTTTCAGTATACTGAACAGTCATTAAAGTATTATGAAACACATACTGCATTTGACAAAGAAGATGAATTACGCCTTGCTGCTGTTGAGTATTTCAGCACGCAACTAAAAATGTTGAATAATGAGTTTTCACAGCTTATAAAACTTTACAGTCTGCCTGTTACCGAAATTGATCCTGAGCATGACATTCAATGGGATTCACTGATGAATGCACTTGTTTATATGGACTCTGTTGCTGTTGACAATTTCCTTCAGGAGCAAAAGCATTTTGCAGATAAATATGGCATTACCTTAAAAGAAATTGACGGACAATGAGAAATATATTTTTTGGAAGCCTTTGTGTCATAGTTTTACTTTTTTCCTGCAAAAACAAGCAGCAGGAAATCATCACTCAAAACAACATAATCGTTGAAGACCAGCAGGAATTGTATCGTCTTAATGATGCATTGTTCGTGCTTTTTGAGCAGGACGCCGGCGAGCAGGAGTGTGTTGAACAATATGATTCGCTTTCAAAATTCATTAAGGCCTGCATATTCCGATACGACACCATTCAGCCGGCAGGAGAAGACCAGGGACTTGTGAGTGCAATGCAGAATTTTTTAAAAAACTACTGGCAACTAACATATAATGAATACCGAAAACTACTCTATATTGTCATCAAACCCAGATATGAGTTTACTGCACAAGACATCATTGATGTTGATTCACTGTATGTTCTTATTGCTGAAAAACAGCAAAAAATTGACAGTGAATTTGCTAATAACCAGGAGGCTTTTCTGAAAAAGCATGGAATTCGGGTAGTGAGTCAATAATTATACACATATCTTTGAGTAATTGAATGTACCCAACACATAAGTATCCAAAACTTATGTATTTTTGCCAATTATTTTGTTAACAATTCATGCTGAATTTTATCTCTCTGATTATTTGTTGTTCTTCTTTTGCAATTCTGCTTTTCTATTTGCTTTTCTTTCGAATGCGGCTTGCTTTTGCTTCATCAAATAAACTAAAGCCTCAACTGGAAAACGAAATTCCTGTTTCGGTTATCATTTGTGCAAAGAACGAAGAAGACAACCTAAAAATCAATCTTCCTGAGATTCTTGAGCAAGATTATTCAAATTTTGAAGTTGTTGTGATTGATGACAATTCAACAGATGAAACATATTATGTTTTAAAGGCAATGCAGCAAAAGCATAAGCATTTGGAGATTGTAAGACTTTCAGAAAATGTCAATTTCTTCAAAGGGAAAAAATTTCCACTCTCAATTGGAATCCGTTCGGCCAAACATCCCTATCTTTTATTAACAGACGCTGACACAAGGCCGTTATCAAATCAATGGATAAAAAGCATGTCGGCAGGTTTTACAAACAATAAAAAAATTGTTTTAGGATATGGAAAATACGATTCTAAATCTGGTTTTCTGAATAAAATCATACGTTTTGAAACCATGTACACAGCTTTGCAGTATTTTTCCTTTGCTCTGGCAAAAATTCCATACATGGGTGTGGGCAGAAATCTTGCCTATGAGAAATCCTTGTTCAATGATCAAAAAGGATTTTCCCAACACTATAATGTGATGTCAGGTGACGATGATTTATTTATTAATGCATGTGCTACAAAGAAAAACACTTCAGTAGTTATTCATCAGGATAGTTTTACAGTTTCAGAACCACATATAACTTTGGGCAAATGGTGGAAACAAAAGAGAAGACACCTCACAACAGGTACTTTTTACAAGACAAAACACAAGCTCCTTTTGTCTTTATATCCAACTGCTTACGTCTTATTCTTTCTTAGTTTTTCATTTGCCATACAGGACAAAAATAATTTTTACATCCTTTTTTCGTTATTACTTTTGAAGGTTATTTTAAGCATGGTTGTTTATAAAAAAGTTACAGAAAAATTCTTTGAAAAGAAATTATTTATATTTTCGCTTTTTTTTGAGGCATTTTTAATTCTTTTTTATGGCATAATTTTTCTTACGAACATGTTTTCAAAACAGGGAAAATGGAAATAAACGAGCACCTCACTGATAAGGGGAAACGTGATTTTGAATTGATTCAGAGTGCATTGCAGGACGGAGATCAGAAAGCATATGCAGAATTGATGTATAATTATCGTGATTCTCTTTATTTCATGATGCTTAAGATGACCAATGATCCCATTGACGCAGAAGACATGACCATTGAGGCTTTTGGCAAAGCTTTTAAAAACCTGAAAAACTACACCCCTGAGTATGCCTTCAGCACCTGGTTGTTTAAAATTGCATCAAACAATTGTATTGATTTTTTAAGAAAAAGAAAAAAGAACACTCTTTCTCTTGACCATAAGATGAGCGATGCCGACGAATTGGACTTCACACAAATCATTCAATGTTCAGGTCCCGATCCTGAAGAACAGGTCATCACAAAACAAAAACACAAAGTTCTGAGAGACATTGTTGACAAAATCAAACCACATTACAGAACCCTGATAGAATTAAGATATTTTAAAGAATATTCATATGAAGAAATAGCCAACGAACTTGATCTTCCATTGGGAACTGTTAAAGCACAGCTGTTTCGTGCCCGTGATTTGCTCTATCAAATCATGAAAGACAGCAATAAGCATATTTAAGTTTATTTTCATATTTTTGCTAAAACTTCTAATCCAAATTAAATCATGAAACTTCAGGTTCTTACAGCAAATCCTTTTCAGGTTAATACGTATATCATCTCCAACTCAAAAAATCATGCAATTATCATTGATCCTGCATGCAGTAATGAAGCAGAACAACTATATTTCACTGAAATAATTAATAAACAAGGTATTACTCCGGTTAGAATTTATTTAACTCACGGCCACATTGATCACATTTTAGGTTGTGGATTCATGCAACAGCTATACAATATTGAAGTTTATGCACATAAAGATACAGAGGTTTTCATTCAGCAGGCATCTGATTCGGCAGACTTATTTGGGCTGGAAATGAGCCATCTGCCTGTAATTAATAACACAATAGAACATCTTCAAAAAACAGGGATTGATGAAATTGAGATGACAGCGCTTCATGCACCAGGACACGCTGCCGGCAGTTTCTGTTATTACCTGAAAGATCACAATATTGTTTTTACAGGAGATGTGCTTTTTATGCAAAGTATTGGAAGAACAGACCTTCCCACAGGCGACATGGACACACTGCTTGAAAGCATCAGACAACAGCTTTTTACATTACCGCCAACAACAGTTGTTTATCCTGGTCATGGACCATCCACTACAATTGAAGATGAAATGAATCATAATCCTTTTTTGTAGTTTTTTTGGTTGCGATTAGTTCTATACTTCTTTTTCCTATTTTATTACTACCTTTATAGTTTGATAAAGTAATAGTATTATATGGAGCAATCAACTTCCAAACTTTTTGTTATTGATGCAATGTCAATGATTTACAGGGCATATTTTGCATTGAGTAAAAATCCGATTGTCAACAGTAAAGGGCTTAACACTTCTGCCATTCTTGGATTCGCCAATACTTTAACTGAAATTCTTTTGCATGAAAAACCCAGTCATATTGCAGTAGCTTTTGATTCTGCAGCACCTACATTCAGGCATGAGGAGTTTTCTGACTATAAAGCACAACGAGAAGCCATGCCGGAAGAAATTGCACAAGCTCTTCCTTATATTTTTGAACTTCTGGAAAAAATGGGAATTACTGTTCTTAAGATTGACGGATTTGAAGCAGATGATATTATTGGCACTTTGGCTAAAAAAGCAGAAAAGCAAGGCTTCAGAGTTTTTATGATGACCTCTGACAAAGACTTTGGACAACTTGTGAGTGATTCAATATTTGTTTACAAGCCCGGCAAACAGGGTAAAGGCGCTGAGATTATCGGGGTAAAAGAAGTGTGTAAAAAATATGAAATAAACCAACCCGCTCAACTCATAGATATTTTGGGTTTATGGGGAGATGCATCTGATAATATTCCTGGCATCCCCGGCATTGGGGAAGTAAAAGCAAAAAAGCTGATTTCACAGTTTGGTTCAATTGAAAACATGATTGAACATGTTGAAAAAATTGACAATGCCAAAATGAAAGAACTGGTTAAAACACATGCAGAACAAGCTGTTTTCTCTAAAAATCTGGCAACAATAGAAACTGAAGTACCCATTGAAATGAATCTGGAACAAATGCAATGGAAACTACCAGAACCAGGGTCACTGATGAATTATTTCAACGAACTTGAGTTTCGTACATTTTCAAAGCGTTTTTTTGACACATTTTATAAAGACCAATCTCAGCAAACTCTTCCTCAACATGGTGTTCAGGGCTCTTTGTTTGATGGATTTGCCGGACAACAGGAAGACATTGTCAATTTAACTGAAAAATTTGATGCCAAAAAAGCAAAATATCACCTTATCACTACCACAGATGATTTTGCTGAACTAATGAACAAACTTCAAAACGCATCTGTTTTTTCTTTCGATACTGAAACCACAGGATTAAATCCTTTTCAACATGATATAATTGGGATTTCTTTCTCCCTGAAAGAAGGCGAAGCCTTTTATTTGCCTTTAACCGGCGAACATTTCTCAATGCGTGAAGTTCTGCCTTTTCTTATACAGCTTTTTGAAAAAGAAGATTGTATCAAGGTTGCCCACAATCTGAAATTTGATTTGAGAATGCTGAAAAAATATGGCATTATGATTCATTGTCCTGTTTTTGACACCATGATTGCCAATTATTTGCTGAATCCTGAAGGGCGCCACAGCCTGGATTATCTTAGCGAAACTTTGCTTAACTATAAAACGGTTTCTTTTGAAGACTTGTTGCCAATGAAAAATCCCGGGCCTGAAGAAATACTCAAGATCCCAATTGAGGATTTGAAAAATTATGCCTGTGAAGATGCTGATATTACGCTCAGACTGTATCACCTACTCCTTGAAAAAATCCAGAAGTCAGGGATGGAAGCATTACTCAGTGAAATTGAAATGCCCCTTGTGAATGTGCTTGCGCATATGGAAGATGAAGGCATAAAAATAAACACAAAAGAACTTGATGAGTTTTCAATAAGGCTGGCAAAACAGATTGAAATTGTTGAAGAACAGATTTTTTCATTATCAGATGTTCGTTTCAATCTCTCATCACCCAAACAGCTGGGAGAAGTTTTGTTTGAAAAAATGAAAATTACAGAAAAGCCACCCAAAACAAAGACAAAGCAATATGCCACCGGTGAAGAAGTGCTTCAAAAATTTGAGAAAGCACATCCGGTAATCCCTCTGATACTTGAACATCGTTCACTTGTTAAACTAAAAACCACCTATGTTGATGCATTACCAAAATATATTGAACCACAAACAGGCAGATTACACACCGTTTTTAATCAGACAGTGACAGCAACTGGACGTTTATCATCTTCAAATCCAAACATACAAAACATTCCAATTCGAACAGACCTGGGACAGGAAATCAGAAGAGCATTTATTCCCAGAGACAATGGTTATGTTCTTGTTTCTGCTGACTATTCTCAGATTGAGTTGCGAATTGTTGCAGCATTAAGCAAAGAAACCTCAATGATTGAAGATTTTGAGAAAAATCTTGATATACATACCGCAACAGCATCAAAAATTTACAATATTCCACTGGAACAAGTCAATTCAACACACCGCAGGAATGCAAAAACGGTGAATTTTGGAATTATTTACGGTATTTCAGGTTATGGTCTATCTGAAAGACTTGGTATCAGCAAAAAAGAATCGGAAGAGCTCATTGCTGAATATTTTAAAAAATATCCTGCAATCAAAGACCATATGAACTCAACAATAGCATTTGCAAAAGAAAATGGATACGTTGAAACTATAAAAAAACGCAAACGTTTTATTTCCAATATGAATTCATCCAATGCTTTTGTTCGTGGATTTGCAGAAAGAACAGCAATTAACGCTCCTGTACAGGGATCAGCAGCTGATATAATAAAAATTGCCATGAATTCCATTCACAAGCAAATCACAAATAGAAAGATGAAATCCCGAATGTTGTTACAAGTGCATGATGAGCTGGTTTTTGATGCACACATTTCTGAACTGGACCAATTAAAAAGCCTTATTGTTGAAGAAATGAAAGCGGCATTTCCTCTCGCTGTCCCTGTTGAGATTGACATCAATCATGGAGATAACTGGCTTGATGCACATTAGTACCAAAATAGTTTATATGAATAAAACATAAAAAAGGCTGCCTGTTGGCAGCCTTTTTTGAGACAGATTATGAAACTTTTTATTAATACTCCCACAAATCGTGTTCCAAAACGAAGATGTCGTTTTTTATTCTTTCTGATTCAAGCAGAGCATCCAGACCTCCTGTATACTCATTAATGAATCTGTCATACACGTTTGACTCTTTGTAGATATAACTATTAAACATACGCTTAAAGAAAATATCATCTAAACTTCGCCTTTCCACATCATTTTGTCTGTTGAAGACATCATTCTTTGCAAATATCTTCCTTGCTTCAGGAAAATAAATCCAAAACAGAGGCTTGAACCCTTTAAATTCACCATATTCGTCATACTCAATTGTAACCGGACACATTGCCTGAATTCTGCATTCAATAACAGAGCGTTGTTTATCAAAAAACCACACTTCCATCAATCGAAACATCATTACAGTGCTGGGGTCAAACTCAGTCTTGATTAATGTATCAAAAGGTTCATAAGGAGGGTAATCTCTGAATAAAGTTATGGAATCTTCTCTTTGCAAACTTGCCATAACTTCATCATAAGTTTTCAAAATATTCAACTGATCTGTATCATATGCTTTGAGCATATCCTCCTGAAGACCTTCCATGATAACAGTCATTAAGTTTTTTCTGTTATTAATGGGTTTCATAGGATAATAAAGAGGTTGATTAATTTTTTCTCTGAGATCAATTACTCTCCAGATTGTTTTGCTCCACATAACATCAGCTTCGCGCAAATGTGTGTATGGAACGGGTTCAGCATTTGGCACAGCCTCACGCTCAAAGGGCTCAATTAATGGAGGAGCTTCCACAATCTGTGCAAAAACAGACGAGTTAAAGCTACCTGCCAAAACGGCCATTAAACAAAAAACAATTAAACGTTTCATAATCTGTCTCTCCATATTTAATTTTTACATAAGGCGTATGGAAATTGTTCCGATAGAACGAGTTCCGCTGGGGCCATTTGCACGAATGTTCTCAATATAACATCTTTGTCCCCTTCGTGCATTTTGAATATATCCAACCATCTCCTGTGTTAATCTGTTTCCGTTACCTTGTCTTTCAATAAGGTCACCACCGGGCATTGAAATGACAAAAGTATATGAAACAATCGTAAAGTTCAGGTCAAATTCAAAGTTTTCCAAAACCGGGATGATAACAGGACTGGCAATAATTCTTGATTTCTCCACATTACCTTCCCTCATACCTGCAATCATTGGAACAGGATCTGGAACTCTTCTGACGCGGAATTTGAATGATCCCATTGAACGGGCTGTTCCATCCATTTCTGCACCAACATTAATGGTACATTCATTTCCTCCCGTTACTCTCACGATATACTTTCCACCACCCTGAGAAACAAGAGAACCATTTGAAATAGATGGTCTCACATTCTCATTAGCTACGCCAGGCACAGAAATTGATACCGGATTATCTACTCCAATATAAAACACATTCATTTTGTCAGCTGAAACAGTTGCTGTTGGTGCTGCAACAATATATTCTTCTTCAAAAGGAAATTCCTGAATACCACCTGAAGGTGATTTTACACGAATAACACCAGCAAACTTCTGTACTCCTGTACCTCCAGCCTGCACTTTGTATTTTACAAGTCCGCCTTCACCTTCAAGTACTTGTTGTTCACCTATAACTTTATTGGCTATAGAGTCCCATCCAGAACCAATAATAACTTCTGGTGATTCAATTGTATCAAAAGCGGCAACAAAAATATCAGCTTCATACTCTTCTCCCGAAATAACAAATCTGCTTCGGGGCACAACTTTAGCAGCAATTTTATTAAACTTAAAGTCACCTGCATCAACGCTTGTATACAGCTGTGCAACCACATCTGCTTCAGCGTTGCGCACATCTGCAATAAGTTTATTAAGAATTACCATATTCGCAGCAAGGATTGTATGATAGAAAGTGTACATTTCCCAATTCATTTCCTTGTCGTTCAGATCTTTGAAATTACCTTCAACAACCAAACCAAGATTAACCAGCCCTCTGTCCTGTTCACTTAAAAGGGCAAGCATGTTTTCCTTAAATTCAATAATTTTGTTTTTAAGTTCTCTTGCTTTTCCTGCTGAACCATCCTGAGAATTTCCGATGAAATAATTGGTAGGTATGTCATAGTTATCTTTCTTTCCAACATCCCGTAATGTCATCTCTTTTGCTTTTTCAATCGAAACGCCTTCTGCCAATGAAAGAAGCTCCCACTTTATACCTTCAAGATAAGCAACCATTTCATCAGCATATTTTTTTGCTTGTTGAGCTTTATCATATTGAGGTTTTGTTTTGGCAGGATTTTCTGCCATTGCTTTATCAAAAGCGGCGTAGTTTGATTGTACTTTTTGAGAAACAATACGGTTGGATTCTTCCATACTTTCGTTAACGATAACGAAAGCATTCAAAATATCTTTGGAGACGTTAAGGGCAAGAAGCGCCGTCAAAACGAGGTACATCATTGCAATCATCTTTTGCCTCGGGGTCTCCGGACAATTTTTTGCTCCCATATTAATTCCTCATTTTATTTGTTAACATTCACGTTCATAGCTGCCAGCATATTTCCATATACTGTATTCAGTGCAGAAAGATTACTTGCAAGTACATCTGCCTGTTCTTTGTATTTAGTAACACTTGCCACTGAAGCATTGATGTTATTAACAAAGACATTAACAGATTCCTGCATTTCCTGAACTTTTTCCACCTGAGCACCTGCTCCCTGAAGCTGCAATTCATACACTGCATTCAAGGCTGCAAGATTTTTGGTGATTTTCTGGATTTGCTCTCCATATGATGCACCATCTACCTTTGAAAAGTCTATTGCCTGAGCTGACTGTGTCAGTGATTCAGCAGACTGAGTATATTTTTCAGCAAGACTCTGAGCACTTTGCGTTGCATGTTTTATGCTATTCACATACTCTTCGGTAGCTTTAATATCATTTTGCAGAGCACCTGCAATAGCACCAAATGCTTCGCTGGTTTGATTTGCATTTGCAGTTGCACTCTTCACTGTGTTGGCAAATTCATCACTTACTCCGACACTACGGCTCATCGCTTCATTGGTTTTTTCATAAACACCATGAAGTTTCTGAACACTGTCAGATGCACTTGATAGATTTGTTACAAATGAATCTGTCGCCTGAGCAGCATCTGCAACTCCTGATAATTTATTTGCATTTACACTGAGATTTCTCATCCCTTCTCCAAGACTGGCAATTAACTCTGGACCAATCTTGGCCTCCTCCAGCATCTTATCAAGTTCTTGTGTAACTGTTCCTTTTTTTAGTGACTGACCTGATTTTGAATCAAACTCATATCCGTCTGGATGAGGTTCTCCTTCGTGATATAATCCCCATAATTCAGGATACACCAAACTCCAGTCTGGCTCCACGTGCAATGGTTCAAAAGCTGACATAAAGAAAATTAAAGCTTCTGTACCAAGACCAACTCCAAGCATCAGTCCTGCGCCAGGATAGTGCTGAATTTTAAATAAGGCTCCTAAAATAACAATTGCCGCCCCCCAACCATAGAGTTTAGACATGAAGTTTTTGTAGCCTTTACTTTCTACAATGTTTTTTAATCCCATAACCTTAATTGATTTTTAAGTTAATAAATATATGAATTGTTAGCAATTTTCTTTAAACTGATTTTATCTGTATACATTTGAAGCATTTGGACCATCACCTTTCATACGTCCCATGTAAGACTGAACATTACGGAAACCAACATAACTTTTCCCTGAGTCCTGATATTCGAATGTTCTGGTACTCACTTGCATATAATACCCTACATCTTTCCATGATCCACCGCGGATTACTTTTCTCTTCATTGAGGGCATATCAGTATCTTTTGCCTCATAATCATACACCTGATTCATATCATGTGCAAAATTATATGATGAAGGATTGAAAGCATCACGACACCACTCAGCAACATTTCCTCCCATATCGTACAAACCAAAATCGTTTGGAGCATAGTGTCCGACAATAATCGGATAAACACCACCATCATCAAGATAATTTCCACGCAATGGTTTGTAGTTTCCAAGGAAACAACCGTTGCTGTTTCTGATATAAGGACCTCCCCATGGATATGGGCTCAAATCAAGACCTCCTCTTGCTGCCCATTCCCATTCTGATTCAGTTGGTAAACGAAAGTCATTCACTCTTGCCATACCAAGTCTTGTTTCAAGATATAAATTCAGGTAGTTTGTTCTCCATATTGAAAATGCTCTTGCCTGTTTCCAGTTGACACCTACAACAGGATAATGATCATATGCCGGATGCGAGAAATAGTTTTGTGTCATTGGTTCATTGAAAGAATATGTAAAATCATGCACCCAACATAAAGTATCGGGATATACATTTATAACATCCCTCTTAATATATACTGAACGGTCTCTGTATCCCTGTGGTCTGTTCATCCATGAACCAACATTGATATCTGGTGAAACTGTAGGATCCTGGAAATCCTTTTGTGCAGCTGCCCTGTAATCTATCCACCAATACTCATAATTCAGTTTTCTCACGTCAAGTTCTTTCTTGCGATAGAATCGTTCATGCTCCTGAAAGTACATTTCTGAAAGCACTTCTCTTTCCTGTTCTCCATCCCACCGAATTTTCCGTTTCCAGTTGAGTGTGGGTGGATCAAGATCTTCACCATACTGATCTACCATGGTCAGATAAGTCTCATCAATATCGCCCAAAAGCCTTCTGGCTATTGAGTCTCTTACCCAGTAAACAAACTGACGATACTCATTATTTGTAATTTCAGTTTCATCCATATAAAATGATGTCACTGTCACAGTTTTTGACTGGGATATGTGGCTATAGGGCACATCTTGATCATTTTGACCCATGTTATAACTTCCGTGCGGGATAAATAACATTCCAAATGGATCAGGCTGATACCAACTTTCCCTATCTTGCACGCCTACAAGATATCCCCTGTCACCTTTGGGACACCCCCATAACATTGGGATTAATAAGGCTAACCACAATAATTTTCTTTGTTTTCTGAACATGATGTTTATTTTCATGGTGATCTAGATTTACTGACTCAAATTTTCTTTTACGGCTGCAAAGTTAAAAAGTTTCATTTAATTTTCATTATAAGAACCTTACATTTTTGTAACTTGAAACCGGTGGTGTATATTTTATCTCAAAACAATAATTTAAAAATGCTTCTACAGTGCCATGACTTCTTCCTGATGAACCCATTGATGATGTTGTTGCATCATAAGACATCCCAAACCTAAACGAATCTGTTATATTTAAACCTGCAAGTATTACAAATGCGTCATTCACACGATATGACAAACCTCCCCAAAACTGCTGATTCCACATGACTAAACAGTTGATATCATATTGTGCTGACACAAAATCTGTTTTTATCAAAATTGAGGGCAAAAGTTCAAAGGAAGGATCATTGGGTAGTGTGTACTGATATCCTCCTGTTAAGTAATAATGCCTTTTCAGTTTTGGACTTGCTAAAGGTGAAGTATAGGATGTTTCTGATTGAATAAGTTGTGAACTGGATATGCCGGCATAATATTGTCCGGGTACTTTATAAAACAATCCACCTGCTATATCAAACACCATATCACTTTCCATTCCTCCCTGCAATAAAGGATCTGCTTCATCAACAGGAACAAAACCTCCAAAATCAATAGTTTTATTAAGGAATCCTGCCATTAATCCGGCACTAAACTGTCCTGGGCCCATTCCCCTGCGATAAGCATAACCAAATTTTAACCCAATATTGTCTTCAAAGCCCAGTTTATCCTTATAAACTACAGCCCCGATACCTCCTCTGATTGCATTGATATTAGCATCAATCATATAAAGAAAAGTTTGTGGTGCAATGTTATATGTGGAACCGTCTGACTGGGTTTCAGTGAGTCCAAGCCATTGCTGACGCGCCAAACCTGTCATGCAAATCTGTCCGTGATCACCCAAATATGCAGGGTTATAGAACAAAATATTAAACATGTTGTGACTTAACTGCACATCCTGTTGTCCATAAGCCTTTGGCAATGAAACAGTTATTAAGACAAAAATAACAGGAAAAAATAAATATTTTTTCATAATACTTAGTATTGTTATGTTTTTGATTCTGAAATCGGGCATAAAATAACGAAGATTTTTTGATATTAACAAATTTTTGTTCATATTTTTTGCATTTTAAACATCTTTTTCCAAAAAAAGTTTCAAAAAAACTTATCAAAATTACATGATTTTTTGATATGTCTGCCACCATCTGTCAGGAAGATTGTCTTCAAGTGCTGTTTGATAATCCTTCTGAGAGCATGCTATAAGGTAATGCCGCTTATATTTCACATCAGTATTCGCAGAACAGGGAACCTCCATCCACCATCTTCCTGATTTTTTACTTTTATAAAAAACTATCTCCTGATCAAGTTTTTTATTAAAAACATGATATTTTTGATAATCATTGCTTTCTGCTCTTGGATGGTCATTTTTTCTTAAAGAAAAACCTTCTATCAAAAACCATATCATTTGTGCAACCAGTTTTGACGTCTGTTCGTTTACATCAAGTACAGGATTAATTTCGTAAAAACCAGCCGAGGTCAGCTTATCACTCATCCCTGCATACCTGCAAATCCTGCAGATTTCTTCTCCATAAAACCCATTGGGAGAGGCATGTTCATTGCCGGGAGCATCAGACTGACGGACTGAAGAAATATCTACACTCAACACATCTGCATTCCTTAGAAGTGGTTCTGCTTCTTCCAGATTATTTCTAATTACACCTACTCTGTAACTGTCAAAAAACAACTGATTCATCAGGGCTGTCATATCCTGATCAACAAAATAAGTTTGAAACCCAATGTTGGTATAATTAAAAAGATAATTTGGCTGTCTCATGACAATCTGATTCAGATATGTTTGTGATGTTACAGCAGAATCAGGTGTTCCAATATCAAAACAAGAATCAACAGATGCAATATTAATAATCTGTTCGGTTTTTTCATAAGCCAGATAATTGGCATACACCAAATCGTTAGATCCCCCAAGTATAACCGGAAAAACATTGTTTTTTATGAGTTCTGACAATATATAAGACAGGGCCACATAAGTATCATGCACCGTTTTGCCTGGCTTGATGTTTCCCACATCTGCAATTTTCAATATTGGTGTACGATTCATCAACCTATAAAGTTGCTCCCTAATCTTATCGGGCGCTTTTGAACTTCCAAAATTTCCTGCAGCATTTCTGTCTTCAGGCACTCCAATAATTACAATATCAAAACCATACATATCTCCGCCAGATTGTTTATGCATTCTCTCCACGGTTTTTCCCAGTGAATGACGCGGCAACTCTTTAAAAAAAGATTCCGGCAAAAGAGGCGCTTCCAATATATCTTCCCATTCACTCATATGCTATTTCCTTTTGGTATTGCGCTTTTTGGGGGGATTTAGTCTTGCTGCTTCAATAATATCCATACATTCTTCTTTTGTCAATGACTGTGGGTCATTTCCCTTGGGTATTCTGAAGTTTTCATTCTTAAATTTTATATAAGGCCCCCATTTTCCCTTTCTCACAGATAAATCCTCATCTCCGTTAAAATCATTAATGATTGCCGTTTCTGCGCCCTGCTTTTTGGTGTTCATAATTTCAACTGCCTGCGACATATTTAGCAACAGCGGATTCAGTGAGGGTGGAATCTGGTAAAACTTTCCCTCATGTTTTACATAAGGTCCATAAGGTCCAACACTCACAATTACTTCTGATGATTCATGATTACCAAGACTGATTGGAAAATTGAATAATGGCAGTGCCTCTTCCAGTGTAATATCATGAATGGATTGATGTTTTAGCAAACTTGCAAATTTTGGCTTTTCATCTCCTCCTGTGTCACCAATCTGAACAATGGGACCATAACGCCCAACCTTTACATAAACATTCCGGCCTGTTTCAGGGTCTTTCCCCAATAAACGCTCCCCGATAAATTTCTTGCTTTCACTGCTTGTTTTTTCTATCTGTGGATGAAATCCCTTGTAAAAATCCCGGATCATTGATGTCCATTCTTTGGTGCCTTCTGCAATTTCATCAAACTGTTTTTCAACTCCTGCTGTAAAATTGTAATCCAGAATATTTGAAAAATGTTCATTGAGAAAAGATGTGACAACAATGCCCAAATCTGTTGGAAATAATTTGCTTTTTTCAGCACCCACAACTTCTGTTTGTGTCTTTTCTTCTATCAATTTTTTTTGCAGAATCAGCACCTTGTAGTCTCTGTCATTTCCTTTTCGGTTTTCTTTTACAACATAATCTCTTTTTTGAATTGTTGAAATAATCGGGGCATAGGTTGATGGACGACCTATTCCAAGCTCTTCAAGTTTTCTGACCAAACCCGTTTCTGCATATCTGTAGGGAGGCTGTGAAAATTTCTGTGTTGCAGTGATGTCAGAATAATCCAACTTGTCATTCTCAACTACCTGTGGCAAAATATTGGTATCTTCCTGCTGGTCATCTTCATCCACTGATTCATTGTACACTTTTAAAAACCCCTCAAAAAGAATCACCTCACCCTTAGCCTGAAAGATGTATTTTTTCTGAGGTGATGAAATGTCAATTACAGTTTTTTCAAGTTTTGCATTGCTCATTTGTGATGCAATGGTGCGTTTCCATATCAAATCATAAAGATTTTTCTGGTCTTTTGTTCCATCAACATCATGCACATTCATATATGTGGGTCTGATAGCCTCATGGGCTTCCTGTGCTCCCTTTATCTTTCCAGTGTATTTACGAACCTGAGAATACTCTTTTCCGTAAATACTTTCGATTTCCTTTTTACATGCTGCAATGGCCATGTCTGAAAGATTTACAGAGTCAGTCCTCATATATGTAATCTTCCCTGTTTCATACAATTGCTGAGCTACAACCATGGTTTTTGAAACCGGAAAACCCAGCTTTCTTCCTGCTTCCTGCTGAAGAGATGAAGTTGTAAACGGAGGTGGAGGAGACTTGAATGCAGGTTTGGTCTCTGTTGACAATACTGTAAAATCAAAACCAACACAACTTTCCAAAAATTTGCGTGCCTCTTCAGGTGTTTTAAAACGATGATTCAATTCTGCTTTAATAGTTTTGTCGTCTTTGCCGGTTAATGTAAAAACAGCAACCAGTCTGTAAGCAAATTCTGTTGCAAATGATTTGATTTCATTCTCCCTCTCTACAATCAAACGAACCGCAACAGACTGAACCCTGCCTGCAGATAAACCCGGTTTAATTTTTTTCCATAAAAGAGGTGATAACTCATAGCCCACAATTCGGTCCAAAACACGTCTTGCCTGCTGTGCATCCACCAATTCCCTGTTTATCTTTCGGGGATTCTTTATTGCATTTTGGATGGCTGTCTTGGTAATCTCATGAAATGTAATGCGCTCTGTTTTCTTCTCATCCAGATTCAATGCTTCAAGCAAATGCCACGATATGGCTTCGCCCTCACGGTCCTCATCCGTTGCAAGCCACACCTTTTCTGCTGACTTTGCACCTTTTTGAAGTTCCTGAATAACTGCCTTCTTCTCTGATAACAACTCATATTTTGGAGTAAAATCATTCTCTATATCAATACTGATATCCTTCTTTGACAAATCACGCACATGCCCGTTACACGATTTCACAACAAAGTCTTTTCCCAATATCTTCTCAATAGTTCGTGCCTTTGCAGGTGACTCAACAATAACCATATTTTTTGCCATATAACCAATATTTTTTTAGTGAAAAATTTCGGCAAAATAAATCATTTCATTCCATATGGACAACATTTTTATCCATTATTATAATGTATAGTTCATCTTTTTGTAATAAAAATTATAAATTTATAGTGCTTATATTCCTGACATTGTGAATATTATGAGCTTATAAAAAATTTTGTGTTTTTTTTATCCGATGGTGCTAACTTTGCAAAAACATTTTGAATGTCCAGTTCAGAAAAAAAAATCTATATTGAAACCTACGGATGCCAGATGAATGTGGCTGACAGTGAGTTGATTGCATCTGTTCTGACAGGCAACAACTATGAGCTGACAGCTGAAATCAAAGATGCTGATGTGATTTTAATCAACACATGCTCCATCAGAGACAATGCAGAACAAAGGATTTATAAGCGCATTAATGAACTGCAGCATCTGAGAAAAAATAATTCAGGGCTGAAAATCGGAATCATCGGATGTATGGCTGAACGTGTGGGAGATTTGTTATTTGAAAAAGAAGGAAACATTAACTTTTTGGCTGGTCCCGACTCATACAGAAACATCTCTTCAATTATTGAACAGTCCAGTAATGAAAGAGTAACAGATATTTTGCTTTCCAATACCGAAACCTACGAAGATATTCTACCTGGCAAACATCTGGAAGACGGCATTACAGCTTTTGTTCCCATTATGCGCGGATGTGAAAATTTTTGCACCTATTGCGTTGTCCCCTTCACCAGAGGTAAAGAACGCAGCAGGCCTCCCTGGTCAATTGAAGAAGAAATTGAACTGCATTCAAAAAACAATGTGTTTGAAATCACTCTTCTGGGACAGAATGTCAATTCTTATTCGTTTGAACAAACTGATTTTCCTGATTTACTGAAAAATCTTGCAGAAAAATTTTCCAATCTTCGTTTTCGTTTTGCCACCAGCCATCCAAAAGATTTGTCTGACAAGCTGATTGATGTCATTGCCTCACACCCCAATATCTGCAAATCAATTCATCTTCCCATGCAATCGGGAAGTTCTGAGATACTGAAACGCATGAACCGAAAATACACAAGAGAATGGTATCTTGAACGCGTGGCAGCCATTATGAAGCGTATGCCTGAGTGCACCATTTCAACAGATATTATTGCCGGATTTTGTGGTGAAACAGAACAGGACCACCAGCAAACACTTTCGGCCATGAAAGAAGCGGGTTTTTTTCATGCCTTTATGTTTAAATACAGCGAACGACCCGGAACTGCTGCAGCCAAAGTGCTGAATGACGATGTACCTGAAGAAGTTAAAACTAAACGCCTGACTGAAATCATAAATCTTCAGCAGGAAATTTCATACAAGCACAACGAAAATGATGTGGGAAAAACCTTTGAGGTGATGATTGAAGGCACATCCAAACGCAATAAAGATGAGTTGATGGGGCGCACTTCACAAAACAAAGTGGTTGTTTTTCCGGGGAATATTGGAACAAGCCCTCCCGGCACAATCGTAAAAGTGCAAATTTCAAATGTTACCAGTGCAACTCTTAGGGGGGAAAGTGAAGTGGTAGGTTCTGCAAAAGCATGATATTGTGTGTTTGTATGGGTTTCGTTAAACCGGCAAAACTCCCCTCCATCGGAAAGATGTCAATACGAATCAGGATTAACAGTTTGGAAAATAGTTCCTGATTAATAACCCCCCTCCCTTTTCACTTTCAATATTTTTTCACATCTCCCCCACCAATCACTGATAATATCAAACCAAATACTTGTTTGTGTAAATTAAATTTGGTTTGTGAAAGAAATGTTATTATATTTGCAAGCAGTAATAATTAAACTTAATCATCCATGAAAATTAAAAGTTTTACATTTTTGCTTCAAATAAGAAAAGAAGCTATGAAAGTGGGGGGGGCTATATGCCTGACAGTCAACATCATATGTTTGTGTAGTCATTTTTTATCAGCACAACAAAATCCCCAGACAAACCTTATGATTAATCCCTATGACCTTAGCTCGGTTCCTTACAATTCATCAGGAGAATTTTTTTACAATGATAATTCAGGACTTACCACCAGTGGTTTGGATGGAGAGTATTTGTTTAAAGTACCTCTAGAATGGAAGGAGGCAAGCAATCAGAACATGACATTATATTACAGGATTGAAAATTTATCCTTTCCATTTGTGCCTCAATGCTACAATAATTGTGTTGGAACAACAAACAGAAATATGACAATAGGTGGGGTACTTCAGGCATATAGTTCTCCCTATGCGGAATTTGGTTCATCAGGGTTGGCATGGGACGGAGAATTTGCTCAAAAAACGCCTTTTTTCAGTTTTCCCAGTTCCGGTATTTCTTTGCCAACACAGCTAAACTCTTATGCTTTTTTAGAAAATGGATTTTTTTCAGCACCCCAAAGACTTATTAATAGAAACCCATTGCCACATAGCATTTTAAAACACACAGTATATTTATATTGTAATCAATCTGAAATGTTTGTTGATTCTTTGTCATGGATTTATGACAACACACGTGGACCAATGAAAAAATATCCCTTTGGCGGTAATACTGAAAATTGTGGCGGGGCTATTGGCTGTTACGATGTTATCTTTCTCCCACAATTTATGCATCATGGAGTGAATGGATATTATACACATAGTGAGTATACACATAGCAATAATGATTCCTGGTATTGCTTTGATTCAAATCCGGCCAATTGCAGTGGCACAATAGATTATTTTCCCATTGATGAGTCTTATCAATATGAAAATACAAGTTTTTTATGTGGATCAGGATGCGAGCCACTTTTTGTCCCTTTTAATTTTGATGGATATTTCCCCCCAACAAGTTTATGTGAATATTTTCATCCTGCACCATACACTTTGCTTTGGGGCCACTTGCTGAATTTTGAAATGAATTCACTCCCAGGACATGAAGATGGCAAACCAATGAATGCTGGCATTGAACATGAATATGAGGCTGGAGGCTTCGACATATCCCTCATCAATCCCGCAGAAAAAGAATTCTACAATCCATCTGAAGTTACAATTTCAGGCCCTTTAACTTTTCCATGCGGTTATACATTCAGAACTGTGTATGGCAGATATCCCGAAAGAAGCGATGTTGAACAATATCAGGCCGACCACTGGAACCTGTATCCTGATATCAGAAAAATGCCTGCTCCTATCAGGGCAGATGAAGCACCCTCTGTATATCATGTGAATTCAACCCTCACCATTGAACCTTGTGTGAAAATAATGGATGCTGATTTCTATGTAAATCCTGGTGGTGCATTTATTTTCGATCCATCAAAAACTTTTGGTAATTATAATATCATTCCCAATGGTGGTTCTGTTGTTCATCAACCTATGCCCGATTGTAATTGTAAAATCAAATGCTTTGAACCGGGTTTTTATTTAGCAAAAGATGTAGATATTTCTAGCGATGTAATTTGGGAACCATATAACTATACAATCAATGGTGTTCATTATAATTACCTGGAGACTATACAAATAGCAGGAATTGTCTCAATTAAAAAAGGCTGTACTCTTACAATCAAAAACAACGCAAGAATTGAATTTGGTCATTACGGTGGAATAATTGTTGAACCAGGCGGACATCTGATTGTTGAAAACTCCACACTCACATCTGCCTGCGAAATGCTGTGGAAAGGAGTTACTCTTCAAAAACTTATGCTTCTGGGAATAGGAATTCCTCATCATGAAGTAATGGCAACAGCAACAGTAGCAGGCTCTGTAATTGAAAACGCTTATATAGGAATTAATTCATCTACCAGATTTGCCAGAACTCCCTACCCGGCAGGAAGAATTGTTGCAACAAACACGAGTTTCAGAAACAACTATATTTCAATTTTACTTGAAGGCGAGAAAATTAATGCCCCAATAACTGTGCAGCGACTGAAAGCACACAATTGTGTTTTTGAAACAACCGACCGGCTCTTCGAAAACATTCACATCAGAAAAAGTGAAGACAAACAAACTGCCCATGCTTATATCAAAGCCGAAAACTCAAACAGAATACAACTGAGAAACAACCATTTTTCGTGCAACACCGCAGTGTTTAAACCTCATGAACGACCAACCGGCATTTTTTCATACAACTCATCATTTGTCACTTATCAGGCGTATCCAAACACATTTGACGGACTGAGAGAAGGCATTTGGGCTGCACACACAGGCACCCCCGATTATATCAGAATTGACGGAATGACATTTGACAACTGCATACACTCTGTGGTACTGGAGGGGACAAATTATTCACTGGTGCAAAGATCTGTATTCAATATTCCACAATCACCTGACCTGGATGAATATCAGGTTGTTGGACTTTTAAAAGGATACAACAAGCCTGTGGGTGTTTATTTGAGAGAGTGCGATAATTTTGTGGTGCAGGGCAATGTATTTAATGCAACTAATGCCAGCGATGATGAATATGAAGAAAATCTTTCATATGGAATAGTTGCAAATTCCATTGGAAGCAATGCCGGTCTTGATGATTATACATCTAATCCTCCAATTCTTGATGAATTTGAATATAGAAGGGGGCTGGTTTTTCATAATGAGTTTTACAATAATTCTGTTTCTGTTCAATCGGAACTAAATAATTATGGTTATTCAGGAGGTTGGCTATCTTCTATCGAAGACCCTGCTTTGCAATACAATGCAGGTCTCACAATATCATGTAATGTGTTTGAGTTTTCAAAGGTGAATAGTGTTTATATTATTGGTGATGGTAATATGAGCCAATTCCAACAGTATATAGAAATATTTTATGGTATACTACGAAATCAATTTTCCTGGGCCATGCCGGCAAACAATAGATTTAAAGGTAGTAGTTATGATTTTGCTTTTAATGAAGAAACATCTGAGCATTTTTCAAATTATCCTCCACTTAGATATTATTATCCCCTGCCAACTTTTGAAACATTTGGCTATAGACTCAATCCTACATCAAATGATTTTTCAAAAATTGAAACAGTAGACACGTCTCCTTATGCAGAATATGGTTGTATTTTAAAAATAAAAGATCCTGTTTTGGCAGAGATTATTCAGGAGATTGAACAAGTCAGCACATTTATTAATCAAAGATCAAATGAGTATAATGAGTTGATTGATGGCGGAAACACACAAAACTTGCTTTCATTCATACATTCACCGGGTGCAACGGGTATAAAAAGACAAGTTCTGCTTCAGTATTCACCATATCTGTCAGATACTTCATTAATAGCGGCTGTGAATCCCAACACAAGTTTACCGTCGGGGCATATCAAACAAATTGTGAATGCAAACAGTCCTGTGTCGTTTAGGGTGCTCAAATACATAGAAAACCGACAACCTGCCTTGCCACAGGGCACATTGAACAGCATTATGAGTGTGCAAACCGGAGTATCTGAGCGCGAAAAACTTGAAGCAGAAATTTCTGCGCTGTTGTTTCAGCTTGATGTTTTGTATGCCGAATTGTTCAGGGCAGGAATTGAAACCGGCGATTTTGCCGATGTGATTGATGTTATCAGAGAAAAAGACACCTTGTCTTCTGTCAGAAGATTTGAAAGGATGTTTGATGCTTATTTTGAAAATCAGGAATTTGAAAAAGCCGACTCCATGCTCAATGACTTGGTCTTGGCAAACAATATACAATACTCTGATTATGAAATATTCATCCGGCAACTGAATGTGAATATGCAGCTTGACACTGTTTCAGCTTCTGAACTTGATGCAGTTAGTGTTGGCATACTTGAAAATCAGATATCATTAGCTCCCGAAACTGCTTTCAAAAGCAAATCAATGCTGAAAGCTTCAAAAAATGCAAAATTTAAACGTGATCCAATAGCAAATCAGTTTTCTAACAAAAACATGGTGAATGATAATACTCCGGAAGATATTGTTGACAATAAAGCAAATGTAGCTGATGTTACAATTATACCCAATCCTGCTAGAGATAAAATTCAAATCAACTGTCTAACAGTCGAAAAACATTATGTAGCCATCTTTAATTCAACAGGAAGCGTTGTATATGAAAACAAACATTTTTGCGGTGAGCATATTAACATTGAAAATCTAGCAACAGGATATTATCTTGTAAAAATCACAACACAAGATGGTGGCTATTTCACATCCAAAATTGTAAAACTTTAATCCAGCTTATCATGAAAACAAAAATCACATTCATATTTGTGTTTATATTATCATTGAGCCTGAGTGCACAGTATTATTTTGCCAAAGAATATGGTCAGTTTAAAACAGGCTTGTATTTTATTGAAACTTCTGACAATGGGTTTCTAATTTTAACCATTGATAGCAATCTTGTAAAAATTGACAGCACTGGAGTTCTTGAATGGAATATAAAATTTAATTCATTGCCTGGTTTTTTTCATGAAACCAGTGATTCTTCATTTATTGTTGCTTATGGTCAAAATTTAGCAAACTCAAAATTTGCCGTTTGCAAACTTGATAAAAACGGAGATTTAATTTTTGCCAAAAGCTATTTAATCAGCGAAGGATATCCTGTGTTTAGTAATTGCTACGGCACGTATTTAAAAAATGACACCCTTGTTGCAATTGTTTCTGAAAATGATTCAATCATTAATGCATATTATATATCATCAGCTGATGGAGATACTATAAACTCTTTTTTGCTGATGAATTATGGAAAGAGAATTTCGTCATTTTTAAATAGTTTTCACAAGAACAAATACCTATACAATGAGTATTTTCTCTATACCAGATGGTATCAAACAGGAACATCTACTCTTGAAGATTTTTTTGTGTTTTATCGTTTTTCTAATGATCTTATAATGCTTGACTCAACAATTATTTCCCACTTTCAATTAACTATGTTTTCAGATATTAATCAAAATAATGTATTTCTGGCATCTAATTGGGGCAATCTTAGATTACAGTTTTACGATTTACTGTTACCAACAATGTATTTAGACACAGTGTATCCTCATCTTGATGAAGGAATTGGGATAATCGTTAATAATGTTGGCAGTTATTATGATAATTTTCTTGTGTCAGGCCGCGAAACACGCACATTGGAAGACAATATCCCCAAAGGAATGTTATGCAAGGTGGATGAAAATGGCAACATTATTTTCAGAAAGCAATACACAATTGACAATCATGAACGGGCATATTTCAGATATGCAGATTTTGGTGATGATTACATTTTGGCCGTAGGCGCATTGCAGGAAACAATAAACTCCCCAACAAAACTATTTGTTGTAAAAACCGACCTCAACGGCAATGTCACATCATTGCCATCGCATGGTTTGGCAGCAAATGTAAGGGTGTATCCCAATCCAGCCACTGATATACTGTATGTGGATATGCCAAAGGATGCAGGTGGTTTTGCACAATATGAAATTTTTGATTTGCAGGGCCGGTTGCTTGTCAGAGGCAGGCTGCATGGCAACAGCATTGATGTGTCGGGCTTTTCGCAGGGCATGTATATCCTCACCATAGAAACTGGTGGACAAAGACACAGTGTGAAATGGGTGAGGGAGTGAGAGGGAGCATCGGGCAAAACACCTTTTACCCAGATTAGTCAATTGTCGTTTCACTAATTAGCACTTTAAAAACCTATCTCTTCCCAAATTCCTCCAGTCCCTTTTGCAAAAAGGCTTCAAATTCATTGATGTTTGGAGTATAACCTCTTGGCTCTGCCAGTTGATTGCCTTCATTATCAAGAAGCACATAATAGGGCAACGCATTCACTTTATAGTTTTTCATTTGAAAATCGCCCCACTTTTGCCCTGTAGTCTTTATTTTGCGTTCTTTTCCGCCCACATTTGAAACATATTGTTTGTCTTCGGGCAGGGGTTCGCGGCTATCGGTGTACAGTGCAATAATTACATACTTGTCTCTGAGCAGAGGGAGAATTTTGTCCTCTCCAAACACTGTGGATTCCATTTTTTTGCAGTTGGTGCAACTAATTCCTGTAAAATCCAAAAACACAGCTTTGTTGTTTTTTGCAGCAAATTCCATCCCTTCTTCATAATCAAGAAATTTCACAAGCCCGTAGGAACCCTCTTTGGTGTTATATCCTTCATATACCGACATATCCTGAGCAGGACCGGCATAGGATACTTTATTGAGATTGAATGTTTGTGTTGTGATTGGAGGCATAAATCCGCTGATGGATTTGAGCGGTGCTCCCCACAATCCCGGCAATATGAGTGCTGCTCCCACAAAACTTGTCATTGCAAAAAACAGGCGTCCCACTCCAATATGTTTTACATCGCTGTCGTGATACATTTTGATTTTTCCAAGCAGATAGAATCCCATGAGCAGGAAAATGACAAACCAGATGGCCACAAACAATTCTCGGGGCAAAATTCCCCATCCGGCCACTCCATCGGCAACCGCAAGAAAACGCAGTGAAAACGCAAGCATCAGAAATGCAAGCACAACTTTCACTGAATTCATCCATCCGCCTGACTTTGGCATTGATTTCAGCATAGAGGGAAAAATAACCAGCAGTGAAAAGGGAATTGCCATGGCTATTGAAAATCCCAGCATTCCCATCAAAGGCGCAATAAAACTGTTGGCTGAAGCTGCCTCAACCAGCAATGCCCCCAAAATTGGCCCGGTGCAAGAAAAAGAAACCAGCACAAGTGTGAGTGCCATGAAAAACACACCCATCAAACCTCCGCTTTTCTCTGTTTTTCTGTCCATTGCATTAACCCACCTGCTTGGCAATGTGAGTTCAAATGCACCAAAAAATGCAATTGCGAAAATAACCAGCAAAATAAAGAAAAACACATTAAACCAGGGACTTGAAGCAAGTCCTCCCAATGCATCGGGACCAAAAATTACTGAAATCAAAAGTCCAAGTGCCACATACACAATAATCACTGAAATACCATAAAACATAGCATCACGCACTGCACCACCTTTTTTCTGAGTTTTATTAAGGAAAAAACTAACTGTCATAGGAATCACAGGCCAAACACATGGAGTGAGCAATGCAAGAAACCCTCCAAGCAAACCAATCCAGAATATATACCACACGCTTCTTCCTTTGATTGGTTCAGAAGATTCGCTTTCATCAGCATCTGTCAAAACAGCATTTTCTGCTTGTGTTGAAGTGTCTGCTTCAACTGAATCTGTTTCCACCATATTATCTTCAGAAACTTCTTCTGTCATTTGAAACAAAGTTCCGTCAACAGTCACCTTCACATTATCATTGAGAGGGATACAGCTATTGTCATCACACATCATAAAATCAATGTCCACCTCAACAGTAAACTTCTGATTATGAAGTACTTTGATTTTCTGAACAAATGTAACATTTTTCTTCCATTTTCCCACTTCCATTTCAAACACATCGTCATATGACTTTGTTGGCTGTGGAAAGGTTGTCATTTTACCAACAAGCTGATAGTTGTTGTTTTTTACAAATGTAAAAACTGTGGGCAGGGGACCGCCCGGAGGGACATCGAGAGAATACAAATCCCAACCCTCGTCAATTTTGGCTTTAAAATGAATTTCAGCCATTCCGGCTTCAAGTTGTTTCACTTCGGTTGTCCATTTGATGGGATGAACCCCCTGTGAAACTGCAGGATGAATGAATAAAACGGAGGCAATTGCAAGTACCACCGTGAGAATACATTGTTTTGCTTTCATGCTTATTGTGTTTAAATGATGAAAATATTTACAAAATTAGTTATTATTTTCGTTTTATAACTTTCAGATGTATAACTTCCCTGGTTGCGTTTGTCACCCTATATTTATTGTCAGTTCTATAACCAATAACCCAAATAATTGACTCTTTATTACACAACAGCCAAACATTTTCCTTTTCCATTGCAGTCATCTTCAGTCCTGCAAAAAAATCACTGAGAAGTTTGCGCCCCTTCATCCCAAATGGAACAAATGCATCTCCATTTTTCCATTTTCTGATAAACAGCGGAAACTTAATTTTTGAAGCATCCAGAAAAGCATGATTTAAATCCTTTTTCAGCTCTTCAACTTGCCACTTTTTGAGAAAATCAACCTCAAAAGCCAATGGAAGTTCAGACTTTGAAAAATCACTTACGCTATTTAAAATAAATTCTTTTTCTGTTTGAAAATAAATATTTTTGATTTCAACCTTTTGGTTTTTTACAAATGCTTCATGTGTGGGCGATTTGAATTCCGATGTCTCTGTTTTTGCAGCACTCCCTATCATGTTTCTTGCCTGAATATGTGTGAAGCCGTAAGAATTAATTATTTCAGCAAGCAAAATCTCTCTTTCTCTGAATTGCATGAGTTTTTCAAGGTCAATGCTCACAACACCATTTTTCTCATTCACCGACTGTGTTTCAATTTTTTCAACCATCTCATCAAAAAGAGCAACTCCTGAACCAAATCGCTGAAAATTTTCATACATTGTTTCTCTAAACTGCGGAAACTGATAAGTCATTTTTGGAATGACATGGTGTCTGATTCGATTGCGCAAATAATCATCTTTTGAATTGGACGAATCTTCCCTGTATTGCAGAAGATGTTGCCGGGCATACTCAAGTATCTGTTCTCTTGTGGCAAAAAGCAAAGGTCTGAACACATTGGCTAATAATACGGTCATGCACTTCACTCCTTTCAATCCTGTTCCTCTTGTGAGGTTGAGAAAAAAAGTTTCGATATTGTCATCCAGATGATGAGCCAGGCAGATGTATGGAGTCTCCATTTTCACAGACATCTTCTCCATCCACTGCTGCCTGAGTTTTCGTGCAGCCATTTGTATGGATATTCCCTGTTGCTTAGCAAATTCTGTTGTGTCAAATTTTTCTGAAACATATTTCAGTTTCAGTTTTTCTGAAACATCTTTGACAAATTGTTCATCCCCGTCTGACTCATCTCCTCTTAGTCCGAAGTTGCAATGGGCAATAATGATTTTGCAGTTGTTTGAGTGAAGCAGGTGCAACAATACAATTGAATCAACACCTCCACTTACACCCAGCAACATTGTTGATTGTGTAATTTGAGGAAATTCTCTGAGTGTTTGCTGAAACTGTTGGTTTAAATTTGACATTATTTTTTACAACGATTATGCAAAAATAGGAAAAATGAATGAGTTCATCTACCTGTAGAAGTTTCGGGAAAAGCGGATTTATCTTCTGCATGCTTTAATATTCGTTTGACCACCCCGTCCGCCTGCGTGGTTATAAGGAGTTTCGTTTGACCATCCCGAGGCTGTATCAAAACGATTGTATTTTGGCGTGCCAAATTAATCATTAATCATTAAACATTAATAATTAAACATTAATCATTAAACATTAATCATTAAACCTTCCCTCAGCTTTCATTTTATTCTCCGAAATTCATGAAGAGAATGAAGGATGAATACCCCGTAATTTATGAAAGAAATGTAGGGGTACTCAGCCTCAGCCTTAAAACAAACAGGAACAAACTCATTCTAAATTCAAAATTCTATTGTTCTATTGTTCCAATGCCTTAGCCTTCATTCATCGAAATTGAGGAAGGAAATGAAGTGGTACTCAGGATTAACACACTCTCAATCCATTAAAACCTAACCAATCCAAAACCAAATTCCGGAATTTGTCCCTTTTCAAATCGTTTCACATAAACAACCGGATTTGCTGAAAAAACATTGTCAACTGCAAACATCAAAATTTCAGCTGTATCTTCAAGATGTTTTTGATTTATTGCAGGAAATACAAAAAACCCATTATTTGTAACAATTGCAGATATGAAAACTATTATTATTTCGGATGATTTACTGATAATCAAAAAGTCATGAGGACTCTCAATTTGTTTCTTTATTTCTGCTTCAGCATATTCAGCATTGTTTTGTAACACTGACTCAACCACTGCAATTGCTCTTTGATGAAAAGGATGATTTTTCAGCCATTGGTTTGAATTGGACGAAAACAATGAGTGTGCATTTAAAAATTGTTGTAAACCAGACTGATTAACAAAATTCTCAGCTGTTTCAACGGTATTTGGTTCTGTTTTGCTGTTTACATCAATTATGACCGGTTGAATGCTCTGAATCTCAGCAACACCATCAGAATCAGGATTTATGTATTTAAAAATCAGTCTGTTTAATTTGTCTGGATTGTTTTTGTTTTTTCTCAGCTCAGCTATAAGCTGCATTTCATCACTGCTGAGCAAATCAGATTTAATATTCAGGCCAAACAAAGCTGCAAGTTTGCTCATATCAACTCCATGTTCAGCATAAGAATGATGCAGAGAATGAATTTCAGAAATCCTGCACGGTTTTGCAGATGAGTCAAAAAGCCATGGCAGGGTTTTTAGCTGATTCATAAAAAAAGCATCTGCCCGGGCATTTTCTTTTCTGGTATACGTTTCAAAAAGCATTTCTGCAGAGGGCACAGTTCCTGTAATGATTTTTGCAAGTTCCACAGATTTTTCAACAGTGGGGTTTTGCAAAAACACATCCAGCCCGAAAATATCATAATCTGTAAAACTATTTTTTACAATTGTAAAACCTGAATTTCTCAGTTTCTCTTCAGCATCTACAAACTCATTATTGCGGGCTTCAGTTGTGTAGGGAATGAATGCAGGCTGAATATTTACCCCAACACTCTGCAGAAAACTTTCCACAAAACCCGAGGGTTTGCTCTGTTTTGTAAGATGAGATATCAATACTTCATCAACATATGCAACTGTTAAACCATTCAGAAAAGTTTCAGTAGTTTTATTTTTCAAATAGGATCTTGGGGGGGCAGAAAAGCCATTATCTCCAGAGGGACTGAACTGAACCGGAACACAATTTAAACCACTCAGTTCTTCTTTAATTCTCTGTTTCATGATTTCGTCACAATGCAGCCAAAGTTCAAGTAGTTTATCCCATGCATTTAAATTTTTTTTGATTGTTTGTCCATGTGCAGAAAATATGGGAATAATATTTTTTAACAGTTCCTGCATTTCATCGGCAGCAGATAATCCAAGCATTTGAAAAAATGAAACCAGGCGGACATCCTGCATAAATGCACGGTGCACCATTTTTACATTTCTTTTTCTGCTGTCATACAAAAATATTTCTGGTTTGTTGTCTTTAAATGGTGCTGCAACGGTCATATCATTACAGAGCAAAAATGGTTTATTGCGCAGACTGAACCATGAGTTTTGATTGCCAGAGTCCCAAAGCTTTGGGTTGGCAGCCATCAAGTGAAGAAATGCACAATGCCATTGCGGGGATTTTCTCCTGAAAAAAGCAGGCCTTTTTCCCGCAACAAATGCCAAATCTGCAATATCAGTCCATTTAATGTCAGAAAAAAACTTCTCTGAATTTGTGTGCAGACGTATGTGCTTGTATATCTTTTGACAAAGCATTTCTTTTCTGTCAAAAAGCAATTTTACATCAGCGGTGCTCAGCAGTTCTGAAATCTCATTGTTAGCTGCAGCAAGATCATTTGCCTTAAAAAGTTTGTTTCTTGCTGACGGAATTACAGCATGGGTTTTCAGTGTTTTGCGCAAACCGTTTCTCACAGCATTTTCCACAGGATTATTGGTTTCTCTATTGAAAACAGGAGTCAGTATCCAGAAAGAGCTGTTGAGCAAGTGATATTTTTTCAGAACAAGAGGCAGTTGGGCTGAAGCCTTTTCAATTTCAGCAAGAATTTCAATGTTTTCAGGTGCTTTTTCTGCATCAAAAGGAATTTGTTCTCTCACAGGAGTTGTTGTCATAGCAGCATGAATCATAAACCTGAGATTTGTAGCGCTGATTGTAGGATAGTACACAAAAAAAGGTTCATCTTCTAGAGGAAGATACTCAATCTGAGCATTTACATTTTGCACAGAAAAAACAAATTGAATATCGCTGCTTTTTTCGGGAAAAGGTTTGAAAACTAAAAAATACTGAGCATTTAGCGTTCTGCTATCTGAGTATTTCACCAGAAATAAAGTGTTATCAAAAATCTTTTCCACCACACATTTTATCTCATAGTTTTGTCCTTCATTCTCAACCTGTATTGCCTCATATCCCTGAACAAACAGCAGATGGTGAAAAGACAGCTTATCAAGACCCTTTTTCACAATTTCACCAACAGCTTTATCCTGCTTCAGAGGCAGTATGATACAGGTTTTAAAACCATCAAGGTTCATTGCTTTCGTTTCTTCAAGTACTTCAAAATCTGTAATTCTGAAATGAAAATTTCCAGAATGTATCTGGGGTTGATTACAAATAGCAAACACAGATTTGAAACCCAGTCCGAACTTTCCGATGAGATTTACATCTGTAAAACCTGTTTTTGTGGAATTGCCCATTGTGGTGATTGAAATCAGATCATTCTCATCAAAATCAATTCCGTTGTGAAACAAAAACAAAGTATTGTTTTTCAGTACAAACTTCACATTCCCTTTGATTCCTTTACGCAAACAGGCATCATTGGTGTTTTGAAGCAATTCCTCGATGCATCTTGAGCTGTCTTTATAGAGCGAAGATAAAATCTCGATATATCTGTTGCCCTTGGCTTTGTTGGCCATGGCTGCAGTTTTGCTATACTCAATGTGTTTACGTAGTTTTTCGCTGCTCATAATCAGGCACGAAAATACAAAAAAATGAAACATTTGGGTATTAAAAAACTTGTAAATGTTTAGCACTATTTTTATAAGCCACGAATGCCTTTAGATTTGCAAAATAAAAATTATAAATGTTATTATGTTGTTAAAAAGGGGG
>CAZGIW010000022.1:0-43442 GCA_964526285.1 uncultured Bacteroidales bacterium
TGATTAAATAACAATATAATTACAAAAACATATTCACTGACTGAAGTTGATTTTTTCAGGCAGTTTTTATTATCGCTGCTAAAAAAAAAATCTATTCTGTTTACAATGAAGCCAATTGCTTCAAAATTTTTGTTGCTTTTGCCTGCATTCCGGGCATTGGACTTTCCAGTTCAAAACGTGCAATCTCTATGAGTTCGTATTTTAAATCGGGTTCCAGTTTACATAGTTTTATAGCAACATCCATACAATACACCCTCACAGCCAATGCCTGTTTCACATCTGTAATATAATCAAAACAGATTTCCATGAGTTTGTCAACATTTTTAAACTGCTGTGGTTTTAGGCAATGGGCATAGATTTTTAGAAAACCTCTTTTTACTCCGTCTGTATTATTTGATTCAATTTTTTCAGGTAATTCATCAAGATAAGGCAAAATCATTTGAGGATTTTGTTCACAACACAAACGACACACATTGGCGCATCTCATATTGAGCGGATACTTTTCAGAAAATGCCATCTGGTAAAGAATGTCAAAATCATCAGGATTTCCATTCACAGCAACAACCATCATTTCTGCAGTATGTCTGTGACTGTCGTAAAGGGCATCTTTCAATATTTCCTTACGTTTTAAATCCATCATTGCTTAATGTTTTTCAAAAAAAGAATGAATATACTCTCTTGCATCTTGTAGTTCTTTATTATCAACGAGAATAAACACTTCTTTTTTGTCAATATATTCAATCTGAATTTGACTGCTTCCCATTATTCTGTTTTCAGAATGGTATTTTCCTGTTTCACAAATATCTATTAGCCTGACATAAATTTCAAAAAAAGTTTCAGGGCTGATATTGGCTTCCTTTTCAGAACCTCCGCAATATATACCAGATGAACTTTCAATAATCATTACAGGGTCATATTGCAATTTGGAAGAAATCAATATATGATTATTGTTGTTTCCATCAGTATAGATAATTTTCACTGGTCTTTCAATTGTTTTAATATCACTAAAAACAACATAATCACCACTTCTCCCCTTGTTTTTTTTGTTTTCATTTTCCCATGGTCCGTTTTTTATCTCTCCAAGAACCTGCACAAAATTATTATTGAAATTTGAAATGTCTCCTTCAAAATTACATTCTGAAAACTTAATGTAATAATTTACACCATAATACCTGAAATAATAGTCCTTACTCTCCGGATTAGGTTTTCCTTCTTTATTGATATGAGCATTGGTAAAAATCTGTCCCTTCATCCATGTATAAGTAGTAAAGTCATTCACCGATTTGCTCTTACCTTTTAAAAAAATGCATGATGTATTAATTACACCTATTAAAATTAATAATATAAATCTGGTCTTCATCATTTTTTTTCAATTCAAATACAAAAAACAATCCAAATTAATATTGATATCTGAAGTAGCCATCTTGTAATGAAGTACCACAAAAAATAATAACCTGATTAATTAAATGTATTATTCAAACAAACTATCTAGTTTTGTCTGAAATTCTTCAAGTTCTTTACAATTCTTAATAATAAATCTGTCGTCACTCTCTTCAAAAACAATCGTGATAGAACCTGAACCTTTTACTCTATCTTCAATAGTCAGCTCCAAATCATACATCTTCAAAGCCTCAAAATATACATCCATAAACACATCAACATCAAGTTCTGCTTCTTTTTTATCGCCTCCGCTATAAACTCCGGAAGAACTGTGTTCTGGCATTACAGGTTCATACTTTAAGAATTCTGGAGTTATCAGATACATATTATTGCTTCCGTCACTAAACATCACCTGCATTGGTTGAACAATCACATCAAGTTGTGAAAAAACAAAATATGTTCCTATTCGGCTTTGCACATTGGGATCATTGGTGTCCCACAAGCCATCAAGAAATTCTCCTTTCACTTTGACATATTGACCCACAAGCGAGGACATATTTACATCTGTTTTGCATTCTGACAGTTTAATGAAATAGTTTTCACCGGCATGTCTGAAATAGTACTCCTGATATTCAGGCATTTCTTTTCCAATTTTATTGACAAAAGATTCGGTAACAATCTGGCCGTATAGCCATTCTGCTTTAGGCTCTGATTTAATGTCCATAGGTTTCTGATTATTATTGTTTTCATTGTTTTTGGTGGCACAGGCAAAAAAGAACAAAGCTGTGCAGACAAAAAAGGGGATTAATGTTTTCATGGTTATTTTTTTTTTTTCAAATATACAAACATTATTATCATTTATTTATTTTTTTCAAATAATATGCCGATTTAGTTACTCATTATCTTTTGCCGAAGAAAACACAGAAGTTTTGATGATCATTTGCATATAAACAAATTGCGAAAACTTATTGTTGGGCACATTGTGAATAAGTCTTAAATTTTCTTCAGGCAAAAAGAAACAATATCCCAGTTCGAGCACTCCCCAGTCGTGAATGTTGTATTTCAATATAAAGTCATTTTCAAATCCCAGTCCTTTCTCATTACTGAAAGGTAGATTTCTGTGAGGAAGTTGAAAATAATGAAACATATTTCGAAGTTCCAGTTTGTTCGTTAAAGAATATTTTAAAGAGAAATTATAATCGACAATACCTCTGCTCCATGTGTCGGGTTCATAGTATCTGAAATAATCCATACTTCCCAAATACCCATGTTTCGCATTAAACACATTATAAAAAAGATGATCAGTTGTGTTAGTGGTTGCAGAAAATTTATTGCCGCTAACATAAGAGATACCCAAACCTGCGAAGAATTTCTTTTTTATATACTTCACATCGGCTGCACCAAAATATGCACTCACATTTTGCCCTGTCTGATTGACTCCGGTTTGATAATACGCATTTGCAGAGGCAAACAGTTTTTCTGATTTGTGTTCAGCAAAGATTCCTGTTGTGTGTCTGAAATACAAAACATTGGATGTGTCATTTTGAGTTACCCCTGTTGCCATATAAATCAGAGAAATCTGATTATTTTTTAAAAATCTGCGATTGAGCCACAGATAATTGAGCGATTTCAATCTGTCGCAGGGATACTTTTGATTGTGCAATTCTTCCTTCATTGCATTCCAGGCTACACCAGCATGAATATTTATTCCTTTTGGTTTTGCCTTAAATACAAAAGCATCAACAGAATTGCCATGCTGATTCCAGTTGCGTGCACCGAGCAACCATTGATTATCATATACCAGCTGCTGGCGTCCGGCTGAAATCCATGCATTATTTTTAATTCGCGCTTCAAAATAACCTTCAAACATATCAAAAGATGCATAGTCTCCATTGACTCCTGCAAAACCGGCATTTTGCTCACTCCCCCAAACACGAACATCCTGAGGAGTGATTTTAATTTTCAGATTTTCTGTCTCATAGCCAAAACTCAATCTGGTTCTCTGACTTGTAAACACAACCGGATCAGCACCTGCAGGCTGCAATCTCTGATACCCGTCGCGAAATTCCAGGCGTGGTCTTAATTCAGTGTCAACAGTAAATTGAGCAAACACAGGAAGCATTATAAAAACAAACAATATTGAAATAAGTATTCTGTTCATTGATTTTTTTTACAAAGTTAAGGGTTTTGAGAACATGTGCCAAAACATTAAAATTTTGTTAAAGTGTTGAATAAACTCAGATATTATGAATATTTTTGCTGCATCAATATAAAACGCCCAGCTTATGAAAATTCAACCTTTACCTTTACTGTTTTTATTGTTTTTTTGTCGGACTTTCGTTTCGTTCGGACAATGTCCAGAATCGTTTCATGATTTTTCAGGCACTGACATTCATGGCAATTCTTTGGATTTCAGTACTTTTTCAGGAAAAAAAGTATTGGTGGTGAACACCGCCTCCCAATGAGGCTACACTTCGCAGTACGCCACACTGCAAAGTCTTTACGAAACTTATGGAGGTGACAGCAACCCCTATAATTTCGAAATCATAGGTTTTCCCTCAAACAGTTTTAATCAGGAGCCCGGCGACGAGAGTGCAATAATTGATGTGTGCAACAGCTATGGAGTCACTTTTACAATGATGTCAAAAGTTGAAGTCACTGGAGTAAATCAGGAACCTGTTTATCAATGGCTTACACAGGAAAGTAGAAATTGTGTTCAAAATGCACCTGTTACGTGGAATTTTTGCAAATATCTTATTAATGAAGACGGAAGCTGGTATGCATTTAAAACTCCGGCCACCAGTCCAATGCATTCATCTATTATTCACTGGATTACTTCTCAGGCTTCGGTGGAAGAAAATCCATCAAATCATGGAGAAATATCAGTTTTTTTCAATGAAGAAAACCAGTTGCAAATTAATATACATGTTTCTTCTCAACAGGAAATGAAGATAGTTTTACACTCTATTACAGGACAGCTTGTATCTCAGGTGTTCAATGGGATGATTTTTCAAAATCAGGAAATTATTTTTAATACAACCCATCTCAGAGCGGGCATTTATATTCTAAAAGCTGAGTTTAAAACTGGCAGTTATTTGCAGAAGATAGTGATTGCAAAATAGTGAGCTAATTCGTGTAAATTCGCCTACTTTTAGTGAGCCTGCTTGCATTGAGAAGTTAAGGTTTTGTTACCTCTAAAATAATTAATCAGCCCCATGAACTACACTTCTGTGGTTTGGTCGGGCTGATTATTTAGAACATATTTCAGCATTTTCTGCAATAAATGAAACGAACGGTTTGACGGATCAATTTTGTTGAGTTTCATTGTAAATAAGCCCTGTATGCTATATAGTGTCGTTCCGTGGATATACATATTCATCTGATTTGTGTCAATATACACTGCATTATGCACTTCGCCTCCCTGCCATGGACGGCGAATATTTTGAATATATTCTATTGTGGCTTCATCAGGCGTTTTATCAGCAATGAATAAACTCACAATATTGGGCACTTTGAATCTAAAAGCACGAGGAGTTTTGATTCTGGAGTTTACAAACTTACGTGAAGTTTCGTGAAGTTTTTCCACATATTCTTTATCCGCAAAGTGTGATGAATCAACAACATATATGAAGAAATGATCAGTTCCTTTAAAAACACCTGAACGCATGGTTCTTACATAGTAATGAACTGATGATAATCTTTTAAAACCATTTCTTCCGCACTCTCCTACTTCAAAACTTTCATCCAAAAAAAACCTACGACATCCTGAAACAAATTCTGCAAAATCCATAACTGAAATTTTTTACAAATTTAAAAGGATTTTTTAACACATATAGAAATAGTGAATATAAACTTATTAACAAATTGTTGTGAGAAATTATAAGTTTGTTTTATACTCAATCACTTAGCATGTCTCATCATTTCCAAGTGACACACCATCACATCATTGTTTTCAAAATCTCTTAAATGGAGACCATTGCCATTGCACCATTTAAACTCTTTACAATCAGCACATTTTCCAACTTTAGTCCATGCCCGATTACGCATCACCTGATAGCGGTTTTGCCATACATCCATAAAATCGTCTTTATAGATATTGCCCTGAATAACTTTATGGCTATTATTGGGACATGCCGAGATAGAACCGTCATTCAGGACAGAAGCAATATTAATCCCTGCACGACAAAAGAAATATCCTGCCCTCACTTTTCCCTCATAGCTTCCCAAAAAGCCTTCACAGCCATAACTTGCAATGATTTTTCTTTCTTCACGGCATTGTGAAATAAAGTTCATCATCTGTACAAATTGTTCAGAAGATATGAATAAATCAGTGTTCTCTTTGGCACGCCCAATGGGTGAAATAGTAAACAACCTCCAGTTTTGAACTTTAAGAGAAATTAAAAGTTCCTTGATTTGCGATAATTGTTCAAAGTTTCGTGCATTCACACATGTTACAACATCAAATGCAATTCCGGGAGTTGATGCTGCCAGCTTTATGGAATCTACAGCTTTTTGAAACGATGATTGCCTTCCCCTTAGCCAGTTGTGCTCATCTTCAAGTCCATCAAGACTTACGGTAATTGACCGTAGCCCTGAACGCAGCAATCGCTGAAACCGTTCTGCTGTCATAGCATATCCGTTTGTTACCATACCCCAGGGATATCCCTGATTATACAATTCCCTTCCCACTTCTTCAAGGTCATTTCGCATCAATGGTTCACCACCAGTAAGAACTATCATCAGTTTGTTGGGATTATAGTGCTTGCGAATGTTGTCAGTTACTTTCAAAAAATCAGCAGCAGGCATATCCTCCGAACCATCATTGGGGGAACAGTCACTTCCGCAATGCTGACATTGGATATTGCAACGCACAGTGCATTCCCAAAACAGATAAGTGAGGTCATGCAATTTGGTCTGAACATTCCTGTAGCGCCTGAACACATTCAGTGCCATGCGTTGCCTGAAAGAAGGTTTAAACCTGTCCTTCATAACTATTCCTGAGGATTGATAATTGTATTAAAGTCATTGGTATTTGTTCCGTATGCAGTGGCAGGTTCCATAGGACCAGGAGCAGGTTGTTCAACAGGAGGTGTTTCAGTTTGCTGCGTTTTTTCATCAGGAACTTCTTGAGGAATTTCTTCAGGAATTTCTTCCCAGTCATTGGGAGGGCCACCATATTCAGGAGCGGGCATCCACTCATCGTCGGTACTCATTGTATCATTTTGCTCAGTTGAAGATTCATTGTCCACAGTTCGTGAACGGCAACCACTGATAATTAAAAATGTGAAACCAAGAAGAATTACCATGAAGCGGTAGAATCGGGTGATTTGATTTTTGGTGAATCGGGACATTTTTGTAAAGATAAAAAGATAAAAGATAAAAGTACAAAGATAAAAGAATAAAAGAACAGTAGAACAATAGAACAGTAGAACAGTAGAACAGTAGAACAGTAGAACAGTAGAACAGTAGAAATTAGAATTGAGAACGGATTAGTTGTTGTTTTATCTTATTATTTAATAATGTTAGAGTTTTTTATATATTTTAGATTTAATTTTCTGAATCAACATATTTGTTTACTGGCACTCCATATTCGGGTTGAGGATCATCATCTTTGTCGCAGGATGAGAGCAACACAAAAAGAAAACCAAGCAGAAAAATGCTGACTCGCAATGCTGTTGTTTTCACTGTTTTTATTCTAATTTTCATGGGGTATATGTTTTAAAAACTGAATTAATTATCTGTATTCACATCTTCAAACTCCACTGCCTGAACTCCGTACATGGGCTGAACAGGTGGATTAGGATCTTCCTTTTCGCAAGAAAAAAGCACAAATCCAATCAGAGTACTAAACATTGCCAGCAGAATATGCCTGAAGTGTTTTTTGAATGATTTTTTCTCTTTTTTCATGATGACAAAATTAAAAAAAGAAAACGAGATATCAAATAAAAAATTGCATCTTGTAATCTATAGCACCACAACTCTGAAATCTTTAGCCATATTGTCTGAAAATAGCCTTAGTAGTATTGTTTGAGCTGGAATTTCACTTAAATTTATTGGCAGAGAATGTTGCCCTGGCTCAAGATAGACATGGAATTTTTCAATTAATTGACCTTGCAATGTAAAAATCTGAATTTGAATTTCCTGAGAAATTTGCAGACTGAACTCAACAGTAAATCGTCCATCATTTGGATTGGGAAAAACCCTGGGAGCAAAAGTGTGTTTAGATTCTGACTGAAACGGTTGGTCATTCTTTTCGATAATTCTTTTTTCACTCAAGGCAGGCATGATATCCTCTTCCTTCAATACAGTGTCAGGGCAAATGACAATTTTTGGATTACTGTCAGGAATGCATGGATTTTTTCCATCAAAGTCCAGATAAAGAGTTAAAGGATTTTGATTCTTCTCTTCATCCCAATATGATTCACTTATATGTTCAGTCATATCAGAAAATTTGAATCTCAGAGATTTTGAAACAAATTCGCCCTGATTTGCATCACCATCAATGTCGGCAAGATTCATTGAAAATTCATAATCCCAGTAATACTCCACAACTCTGAAATTGAAATTTCCGTTTTCATCTGACTGAACTTTTGTAATCTGTCCGGTTGCATCATTGACAAGTGTAATTTCCACTCCACCAATAGGCTGCTCACATTCAGCTGATTTAATTTGACCAAGTAATTTAAAGTGCATGACAGGAGCACCGTATTGTGCAAGCACTTTTGATGTAAATCCAATCATGAAGCCTATGAAGGCAAGAATCATGGCAAGTGGACGGTAAAGAACTTTTTTCATAATTTAATGTTTTTTCGTTATTTGCAACAAAAATAAGAAGCTTAGAACATTTCAAAAAGTACAAACTGGTATAACCTGAAGTTGAAATGGTAAAACTATGAAGCATAAGGGTAAAAAAAACCTGAAGGAATTCTTCAGGTTTTAAATTAAACAGACCTTTCTTATGTTGCTGTCTGAAAGTTCAGATTATTCTGAAATAATAATAAAAATAAAAATTTGAAAGAAACCGGAATTATTGATTATTCATTCTTTCCAGAAGGTTTTCATATTCATCTCTTTCGTCAATTGTTTCAAAATACCTAAATGGTATACCTTCGTTATTATGTGCATTTTCGGCATCAAACAGATACATCGCATGAGTGTGGTCAAGGATTAAAACTCCTTCGGAATAGAAGAAGTTGCAAAGAGAGCATTCGCATTTTGTTTTGTTTCGATACACCATGGTTCCCACACGATCGAGAAACCAGTTTCTTCTTTTTTCATTTTCAATTTTTGGCATAGGCAAAAGGGCTTAAGTTGAATAATTATGGTAAACATAAAGCAATCACCCATTGCATAACACTATACAACAAGCAATTACAAAACATCTTGAAATCAGAAAACTAAACGAACAAGGCAATTGAACAGCAATGGCAATAATTTTTTGGAACAAGACAGACAAGAAAAAAATGAAAAGGTTTAATGGGGAAAAAAAATAATTCAACTTTTATATAATGGCTTTTGGCTGAATTTTGATTGAACTACAACATACTGATATTGAATGACAAAAACGTTACTAACGGTTAAGTAACGGATATAGTATTAGAAATGAATAAGTTACAGACATGTATGCATTGATTTAAAAAAATCCAAAACTTGAAATTGTGCAAAACAAGCAATCAAATTAATTAACGAATATGTATCTGATATAATTCAGGTTTTTATTCTCATAAAATGAAAACGTAATCAAAAAAAAATACACTATTATTATAAAAATAGTTTATCTTAAAGATAAATTGATGAGCAATAATCATATTTTTAATAACTCCTTATCTTTGCATAAATATTAAAAAAAACATGATTCCATTTTTTCTGGCCGTTTGTTTTGTTTTATTGCTTCTCATTGTGTTTGTAAGAACATCCAGAAGAAACTGGTTAAAACCTGAAGGAGAATTTCCACAACATTGGAAAACTATTCTTTTAAACAAAATTGGGTATTATAATTCACTTTCTCCTGAGAATAAGATCCTTTTTGAATATAAGGTTCATGAGTTTTTATTAAATTGCAAAATCACAGGCATTGGAATTGAAATCAATGACACAGACCGTTTGTTGACAGCCTCAAGTGCTATAATTCCAATTTTTGCATTTACAAATTGGAAGTACCATAATTTGAGCGAAGTACTGATATATCCTGATAACTTCAACGAAACATTTCAAACAGGCACAGATCAAAACATAATGGGTATGGTTGGCACAGGATATATGGAAGATAAGATGATTATTTCACAAAAAGCACTTTATTATGGATTTAACAACCAGAGTGACAAAAAAAATACAGCCATTCATGAATTTGTCCATCTTATTGATAAGGCAGATGGCGTCGTAGATGGAATTCCCGAACTTTTGCTTGACAAACAATATGTCATGCCATGGATTGAGCTTATACGTATGAAGATTGAAAAAATTTATGAGGGGAGTTCAGATATTAATCCCTATGGAGCATCAAGTAAAACGGAATTTTTTGCAGTTGTGAGTGAGTATTTTTTTGAAAACCCCAAACTATTAAAAGAAAAACATCCATTATTGTATAAGTACCTTCAAAAAATATTCAAGCAACCTGACATATTAAGTAAATTTAAAAGAAGCGTGAAACAAAAACCACGCAGAAATGATGTATGTCTTTGTGGGAGTGGAAAAAAGTTTAAGCATTGCTGTGGGAATTAAAAAAGTTATTATTCATTTTTTAAATCACATACATTCGCAAACGCAGCAATAGCGTCATTTAGTCGTTTGTAACGGTTAGTAACGAATAAGTTTAGATTTTTCGGGACTTTCAGAGGCAATAGCAAAAGCTTTTATTACATTTTTGTGTTTAAATCCTCTCAGTTTTCTGTTTTAAAATATGTTAAAATGATAGAATTAACCATGTGTAAATAGCTAATAATCAACAACAAAAACGTTGTTAACCGTTAGTAACGAATATAGTATTGATAATGAACATGTTACAGAAGCGTATTTTTGATTTACAAACCTGAAATAGGCTAGGGATTTTACAATTAATAACAAAAAAGTTATTAACCGTTAGTTAAGTGTATATTCTTGATAATCAGCATTTAGAAGAATATTTGATGTTCATTTTTAGAAAACAAAACTTCGTATGTTGCTTATAGTCAACAACAAAAACGTTGTTAACGGTTAGTAACGGATATAGTATTGATAATAAACATGTTACAGAAGCGTATTTTTGATTTACAAACCTGAAATAGGCTAGTAATTTTTCAATCAATAACTGAAATGTTGTTAACAGTTAGTAAGAAATATATTCCTGAAAAACAATAAGTTGAAGAATATTTGATGTTCATTTTCAGAAAATATAACTTCATAAGCTGCTTATAGTCAGCAACAAAAACGTTATTAACGGTTAGTAACGGATAAGTTTAGGTTTTTCGGGACTTTCAATTGCCTCTCATAAGAAAAAAAGATAATCTACCCAATCCCCATCATCAAAACCTCAGCTGGATGAAACGCATGTTTCCCCGTGCCATCATGTATCTGCTCCCTGCAACTGGTGCCCGGTGCAACTATCAAATCTCCTTCATCTGAATTTCTAACCTCAGGAAACAACACCATCTCACCTATCTGCATGGAAACATCATAATGCTCTTTCTCGTATCCAAATGCGCCGGCCATGCCGCAACATCCTGATTTAATCTCTGTAACTGTAAAATTTTCAGGCAACTCCAGCATCTTCTTCAATACCGAAGTGTCTGCCAATGCCTTTTGATGACAGTGTCCGTGCATTTTTATACTTATTGTATTACTATTGAAATCTGCTGAACTGATACGACCTGCATCAAATTCACGAATTATGAATTCTTCAAATAACAATGCATGTTTTGACAAACGTATTGCATCGGGTTTTATATCTGCATCACTCAAACTGATATATTCATCCCTGAAACCTAAAATCGCTGATGGTTCAATCCCAACCAATGGACACTGTTCATTGACAAGCTTACTAAAAATTTCAATATTTTCAACTGCAATCTTTTTTGCCTTTCTAAGCAATCCTTTTGAAAGATAGGTTCTTGCACTCACATTATGTTTTACAATATGAACATGATACTTCAACCCAACCAATAATTGAATAACTGCCATCCCCACATGTGCATCCTGATAGTTACTGAATTCATCAATAAACAAAACCAACTCTCCCCTGGCTTTATCAACTGAGGGATTATGGGTTTTCAAATATGCCTGCGCTTGTTTTATCAATGTCTTTTTTGGCAAAATCGGCATGGAACGCTTTTTTGAAAAGCCAATCATTCCCTGCACCAATCCGGAAATTAGTTTTGTTTTCATCATTGCATTATACATTCGCGGTGCAATCATTCCCAATCGATTGAGCCGGTCAATTTTTCCAATAGCCCTGGACCTTAATGGCACACCGTGTGAATCATACCATTGCTGAAGAAACTCCGACTTAAATTTTGTCATATCCACATTTGAAGGACATTCCGATTTACAGGCTTTGCATGACAAACACAAATCCATCACTTCTTTGATTTCTTTATGGTCAAATGGATTCTTTTTTTGCGAATTTGTTAAAAACTCTCTTAAAATATTTGCCCTCGCCCGGGTGGAGTGTTTTTCATCAAGTGTTGCCATATAACTTGGGCACATTGTCCCTCCGCTCAGATGTGTCCTTCTGCAATCGGCCGAACCATTACATTTTTCAACGGAACGTAGAATCCCCCCTTCTTCTGAAAAATCAAAAACAGTTTGAAAGTTTCTTTCATCACGCCCCGACTCATAACGCAGAAAGGTGTTCATTGCTGGAGTGTCGATTATTTTATTACGATTGAAAACTCCACATGAATCCCAAACATTTTTCAACTCTATAATCAGTTGATAGTTATCCTCTCCTATCATCAGGGGAATAAATTCACCGCGCAATCGTCCATCACCATGTTCACCACTGAGGCTGCCGCCATATTTTTTTACCAGCAATGCTGTTTCATGGGCTAGAGTTCTGAACAATTCTACGTCTTTGGGGTCTTTCAGATTTAATACAGGACGCAAATGAAGTTCTCCAGTCCCAACGTGAGCATAATAAATACACTGCAAACTGTATTTTTCAAGGAGTTGATTAAATTCCTGAATATACAACAGCAATGTGTGAGGGCTGACTGCTGTATCTTCAATCACCGGAACAGGCTTTGCATCTCCTGGCATATTTGACAATACTCCCAGTCCGGCTTTTCGCAAATTCCATACTTTCTTAATGTCATCGCCCCAAACCACAGGAAAATGATATCCAAATGCAGACGCCTTCATGTCTTCAATCATTTTATCTGCCTTGTTCTGCAACTCCTCTTTACTGTATCCTGCAAACTCTACAATAAGTATGGCTTCTGGGTCGCCCTGAAGGAAAAATCGATTTTTACTTTGTGTTGGATTCTCTTTTGTAAGTTCCAGAACTTTTCCGTCCATCAGCTCCACCGAGGTAGGTTTGTGCATCAGGGCAATCAGATTTGCCCGCAATGATTCCTCAAGGCTTTCGAAATGAATGCAAACAAGATTGACAATGGGTGGAGGCACATCAACCAGATTTAATGTGGCCGATGTGATAAAAGCCAGTGTCCCCTCAGAGCCAGCAATGAGTTTTGCCATATTGAACGGTTTTCCTTCTTTGGTAAACGGTTCTGTTTCTAGCAGTAAATCAATGGCATACCCTGTGTTTCGGCGCTTTATTGCATGGTCAGGATATTCCTTTCTTATATTTTTCTGAATTGTTTCATCTGAAAGTCTGTCTCTCAGGTGCCTGTAAATCTCTCCTTCCAGATTTGGCAACTGACATTTTGCATGAAATTCAAGTACACTGAGTTCTCCAAATGTCACTTCACTGCCGTCGCTGAGAATTGCTTCAACTGAAAGCAGGTGGTCACGTGTGCTTCCATAAATGAGTGAACGTGCTCCGCATGAATTGTTTCCAATCATTCCGCCTATCATACAACGGTTTGAAGTGGATGTTTCGGGTCCAAAAAACAAACCGTGCGGTTGCAGTATCATATTCAGTTCATCAAGTATAACTGCTGGTTGCACTGTAACCTGTCGTCTTTCAACATTCAAATTCAGTATTTCAGTAAAATGTTTAGACACATCCACAATCACACCGTTACCCACAACCTGACCGGCAAGTGATGTGCCTGCAGTTCGTGGAATCAGTGTTAGATTATGTTTTGAGGCTAGAAGTATCAGTTGTCTGATATCATCTTTTGTTTTTGGAAAGCAAACAGCCAGAGGTTTTTCCCTATAAGCTGAAGCATCCGTAGAATACATGAGTAAATGCAATTCGTCCGTATGGATTTCACCTGCAAATTCGATGTTTAAATCATTGACAAATTGTATCAGATTCTCACTCATCTTTGTTATGTTTTTCAATCAGGGGAGGAATTTCAGCAACAACAAAAGTACTGCCTCCGCAAAAAATAAAATCATTTTCAGCATCTGCACTTTTTTGTGCTGCCTCAAAAGCTTGTTCCACTGTTTTGTGAACTGAAAAACTCAAGTCATGTTTTTTTGCATATTCGCCCAGTGTTTCTGCATCCAATGCACGAGGAACATTTGCTTTGCAAAAATAGTATTCAGCCTGGGCGGGCAGAATTGAGAACAGTTCATCAAGACTTTTATCATTATTTACCCCAAAAACCACATGCAGTTTTTCATGCTTTTGTGATAAAATCTGTTGGAATATGAGTTGAAGTCCTTCATTATTATGTGCCACATCACAAATCACTGCAGGTTTTTCGCCGGCTGTTTCCCACCGACCAATGATTTGAGTATTGAAAATGACATTGGCAATGCCTTTTTTTATAATGCGCTTTTTAATTTTAAATCCCTGTTTCTTTAACAGTCTCACTGATTCAACCACTGTAAGCAAGTTTTTTTCCTGATATCTTCCTTTCAACGGGCAGCGAATATTTTTAACATAAATTTTCCCTTTGCGTAAGATATTCCCACACATGCATGCGGGACGTGCAGTGTTTTGATGGAAAAACAAATACTTGTCAGCCTGCTTGAGGTGTGCATTTTGTTTTTTTGCAATATTTCTGAAAACGGGAAGAGTTTCAGAGGATGATTCTCCAATAACAACTGGTATCTGTGGTTTAATTATTCCAGCTTTTTCTGTGGCAATTTTCTCAAGCGTATCACCAAGAAACACAGTGTGATCCATTCCAATGTTTGTAATAACAGAAAGTAAAGGTGTTATCACATTGGTTGAATCAAGACGGCCGCCCATTCCGGTTTCAATGACTGCAATATCAACATTTTCATGCTTAAACCAAGTAAAAGCCAAAGCAACACTGATTTCAAAAAATGACGGCTCGATTGATTCAATGGAAGATTTGTGTTTATTGATAAACTCGGTCACAAATTTTTTGGGAATCTTTTTTCCGTTGATTCGCATACGTTCACGATAATCAAACATATGCGGAGAAGTATAGAGTCCGGTTTTTAATCCTGATTCTTGTAGTATTGATGCAAGCATGTGAGAAACAGAACCTTTTCCATTGGTGCCGGCAATATGAATGCAATTGAGTCCTTCATGAGGATTGCCTGTCATCTGCATAAGCAAATGTGTATTATCCAGATTTGCCTTGTAAGCAGCTGCGCCAATGCGTTGATACATTGGCAGTTTCTCAAAAATCCAATTGACAGTTTCTTGATAGTTCATGGCCATTCTGATGATAAATGAGCAAAGTTAGATGAATTTTTGTTACGGATAATTTCAAAAATCTGAGAATATGAAAAATGAAAAAGAATTTTCTTTGTATATTTGTAAAAAAACTTCAAATATGAATAAAGCTTTTTTGCTAATGGCTTTCTTTTCACAGTGTCATATGTTTTTGTTTGCACAAAATTATCAGACCATTTATAGCTGCAGAACACCTTTGTTTGAACTTCCTGATAACTCTGTGGTTAGCTACAGAGTTGATTCTATTGTTGTTGATACTGATTCAATTTTCTACTTTCCAAAACACATTGAAATGGATACTATCAATTACATGTGTTTCAGAGTTGCAAGCAACTTCTGGATTGGTGGTTCATTGAGAATTACTGATGAATTTAATATCTTTACTAATAAACACAATGATTCAATTCGAATTAAAACAAATGCAGTTTTGGGAGAACAATGGATTGTCTGTGAAAAGCCTGATTCATTTATTGTAACAGGCGAAGTAACAGTTCACAACAACATGAATTTTCTCGGAATTACAGATTCAGTCAAAACTATCAGCTTTCAGATGTTTGATTATTTGATGAATCCAATAAGTTCACCATTGAACAATATGACCATTCAAATCAGCAAACATCATGGACTCATAAAAACACTTAACTTTAATTTGTTTCCTCATTACTCTTCAGATTTTTACTTATTCGACCCATTTTATTCATTTGGTCTCGTTGAATTGCCAATTATCGGTATAACAAACCCAGATTTGGGCAAGCAAAATCTCACATATTTGAGAGCTTTTGATTTTGATATTGGCGATGAACTGCACGTAAAAATGTATTCGTATAATTATAATAGTGGCATGTCATCAAAGCAATTCAGAAGACAAATAATTGTTTTTACTGATAGGCTAACATTTCCGGATTCAATACAATATTCCTCTTATGTTAAGGAAGAACATATTATTATTTTAAATCCTGGATCTGACACAACTATTACCTACAACGAATTCTCTCAGTATTTCACTGTGAAACCCGATTCAGCTTTTGACTTATTGCCATCAGAGCTGATAGTTAGTGATTATTCAATTGAAGATCAAGTAACTTATAATTTGGTGCGATTGCGAAAATATACAAACTTGAATGAATTTCTGATGTGGTTTTCAGGCGACCTTTATTGCCATGGACATTATGATGGTTGCGATAATTCAGATGCTTATATTGAGGAGCTTGGTGGTCCATATTATTATTGCTATTCACCTATTATTCATACATCATCAAGAGAGCTTGTTTATTACAAGAAAGGAATAGAAACATGGGGCAATCCTCACAGTTTTACAAACGTTACCAATTTTGCACCCAATGGTCAATTAAGAATCACTCCTAATCCGGCATCTGATTTTCTTATGATTTCTTCTGAGAATAGCATATTTCCACTAACATTTCATCTATTTGACCTTTTTGGCAGAATTGTATTTACTTCATCTGTAGAGTTTTCCGGACAACAGATTCAGGTAAGTCATTTGCCCGGGGGATTATATATCTATCAATTCCTTTACAATGATGAAATATCCGGAAAAGGAAAGATTGTCATAGAGTAAATATCATATTTACTTTTTGTATCTTTGTATAATGAAAAGAAATAAAGATATTATTTCAAAGATTATAAATGTTTCCACAACAAGCTTCCCCGAGGCCGAGGTTTATCTTTTTGGCTCCAGAACAAAACAAAAATCAATTGATGAATCTGATTGGGATTTGCTTATTTTACTTAACAGTGTAGAATTGAATATTGAAACTGAAATCAGAATATTGGATGAGTTTTACAATCTTGAGCTTGAAACAGGAGAAATATTTACTCCAATTATCTATACTAAAGAATATTGGCAATCTAATCAAAACAATAAGCCTTTTTTCCAAAATATTCGAAATGATGTTAAAAGATTAATATGACTATGAACAGAAATGAGTTGGTGTTATACAGAATAGAAAGGAAAAAAACACTCTTGAAGATGCACGAATACTTGCTGAGAATGAAAGATGGAATTCATCAGTAAATAGATTGTATTATGCCGCCTACTATGCTATTCTTGCTCTGCTAATGAATGATGAACTTAAAGCATTTACTCACAATGGTGTAAAAACTTCCTTTTCAAAACATTAAATAAAAACAGGGATTATTCCAATTGAATATGGAAAGATATTTTCTCAATTATTTACCTGGAGACAAAAAGGAGATTATGATGACCTGTTTGATTTTACTGAGGAAAAAGTCATTCCATACATTGAACCAGTAAGAGAATTGATTGAAATTATTGAGAAAACAATACTGAGAACTTAAGAATTGTTTGACGTATGCTTTTCCGGAAAACAAAAAACCATCACAAACTCTGCCTCGGCTCAGGCTTCAAATCTTCCGGAAAGTTTTGCATGGCATATTCCAAATTTCTGAGCAGTTTTTCCTTGTCCTTTCCAAGAGTTCCTTCCAATGCCAGCATATTGGACACATGATTGCTTCGATAAATCACATTCTCAATATTAAGGTGTTCAATAAACACATACAACTCCTCAAATAATTCCTTCCAGGTTTGTTGAATATACTCCCCTTTGAAACGTGTTTCATAATGCTGCTGACCGTAGGGCATGCTCAGAGTCAGAGTTGACAAATACTTCGGATTCAGCTCACTGATAATTTGTGCCGACTTCATTGCATGCTGATGACTGAATTTCTTGCCTCCCAGCCCATTGAGAATCATGATGGAAGTATCAAAACCTGCCTCGTGCGCCATGCTTATTCCACGTATAGTAGTTTCATAGGTCTCTCCTTTCTCAATCAACTGCAACAATTCATCATCTCCGGTTTCAATACCGATATACAACAGTTTGAGTCCCTCCTGTCTGAGCAACAGCAATTCTTCAGGGGTCTTTTGCAGAATATCTTTTGGCAGTGCATAGCTTGAAATGCGTTGTAGCCGTGGAAAATGAGCATTGATTTCCTTCAGAAGCGGCATGAGTTTATTGGCAGAAAGAACGAAGGCATTCCCATCAGCAATAAACACACGACGGCATCCTTCATACATTCGGGCAAGAGTTTGAATATCATCTTTCACATCTTCAAAACTTCTTACTCTAAATTTTTTCGAAGTGTACATTTCACAAAAGGCACATTTGTTCCATGAGCAACCTATTGTGGCCTGCACAATAGCCGACCGGGCTTCAGCCGGTGGTCTGAAAAGGGGTTCGTCGTATTGAATATTTCCAAAAAGCATAATCATTGCAAAATTATATGATTAAACCATTCAATTGTTTTTTTTTCTATATTTGTAAGCAAAAAACATGAAACACATATTTCTAATTTTCACAACTACTCTGGTCATTTCCATCTCAGCAAGCACACAAATTATTGACGGCAGTTTGATCTTTAAAAGCTTTTATGATGAAGATATGGCATTTAACTTCATACATCTGATTCCTAACTTAAGCAACAACTGTCCTGAAAACTACAGGCGCGGCAAATACAAACTTGACAGCATTGTATTGTATCCACGAACTAAAATGGTATTTTTTTATAATGACAAAGGCGAACCAGAAGGAACTGACGTTTACTCGGCTAAAAATTTCAGAAGCAATCATTACCTGCCAGAAACCTCATACAGAAAAAGATATACAGAAACTGGCAATATGATCGAAGTTACACGAACATCAGATGAAAACGGATGGTATTTTCATAAAACAGAAACCGTTTTCAACAAACAGAGACAACCTGAAAACATTATTACTTCTAACTATACGAGCAGACATGAAACAGACACAACAGATGCTGAATGGAACACTTCATCGATTGTAAAATTTGAATACAATAAAAAAGGCCTCAAATCCAGGACTATCAGCTATCATTATTCAGGGTCTGATGAACCTGAGAGTTTTTATATATCTGAATTTGAATATGATAGTGAAGACAGATTGATAATGCGCATTGGAATTAATGCAGAAACCGGCACACCTGAACATTTGTATGAAGGAGATACTTTACATACTTATTACAAAACAGAAGGTGATTTCATCCTTACCTACAAGGATTATTACTATAAAACCATTGTTCAAAAGCATGACAGTGACGGGCGTATGATTGATTATGTTTACTTGTGGGAACGTGATGATTATTATATCATGTATGTTTACAAGTATGACGATTCAGGCTATCCAATCGCTTATACAAAATTCATGACTTATGATGACTTCAAAACAGACTATCAAAACATGAAATGGAATTTCGTCAATGAGTTTATTGTTATTACTGATGAGAAAGGAAACATTATTGAAGAAAAAACAACAGATGGAGAAACTTTGTACAGCTACACATACAACACAGAACTAAAGACAAGTAAAATCACAGCTCCTTGCTGGTACAACTGGGATTATATGATTCTCGGAATGAGGATCAATGTGTCGGGAGGTAGAATTGAAGAAGCAGTGTTTCATTATTCATCATGGTAAATCATTTCTGTTTAATTCTTGATTTCAACTACAAAAAAAGTCCCGCCATTTCTGACGGGACTGCAACACACAAAGCGATGAGTGTTTTTCAGTATCCTGAGCCATATCCGATAAAGTCGAACAACTCACGTTTGCTGCTGCTGAAAGTGAATGCATTTGCCACCATAAAGTATGAGCCGGGATCGGTAACAAAACTGTATGCATATTTTGCAAATTCAAGTCTGTTGGATTCAAAACTGAACATCCTTGTTATATCAGCCACCTGTGCTGATGTCATTCTGTTTCGTGAAACTGCAAACATGGCAATATCCAGTTTGTTACTGTCAAATGATGCCCGTGCAATGGTTCCCCGTAATTCGGCAAATGCTGCCGGATCCATTCCATATGAATGGGAATACCCTCCATATCCGTAACCTCCACCGCTATGTCCATGACTGCCGTGTCCGTAGTGATTTCCATGATTTCCATGACCGTGATATCCGGCGTTTAATGCCACCTTTCTTAAAATTCTCAGATGTCCGGAACGTGATACTTCAGCATAAGTGAGAAAACCTCCCTGCAGGTATATTCTACCGCTATAAAAAAGCTGAGTTGTTGCAGGAGCATGCGGATTAAAACTATTGTACATAATTCTGTAAACTTCCAGACTATGATACCCCTGTGACAAACCTGTGATATGATAACTATTGCGGTTTTCATTGAATTCGTAATTGTCAACCACCACAATTATGGATGAATTGTCTGACATTCTGATGTCAAGCTCTGCAGTTCTTGCGAAAAGGACCAGATTCAGAGCCAGCAAGAGTAAAAATACTAAAAAGAAACGTGTTTTCATGGCTTGTCCTCCTATTGTTTTAAGTTTTGTATATAGTAAAATCCAATTTTGTGCCAAAGATTTAATGCGTTGTTTTATAGGTATTTAGAGTTAGTGATTAATTCATTTTAAAAACAATGGTCTGATTTTGACTTACAACATAAGTAACTGTTCACCATGTTACACTCGTAGTTTTTTAGCCACGAATACTCTAATTCCCACGAATGTGTTGCGCTAATCAATACAAAAGGCTTTTTCTTTAGAGCAAAATCAACTGCGTTGATTTTGGTTTGTTTTGTCTCAACTGTTTCAGAAAACAAGTTTTCTTCACAGCTGATTCAAAACAAAAAAATGCCTTTTGTATTGTTGAATGTTTGTACAAACACAAATGAGTGGCAAAAAGAACACATCGTGATTCGTCAAAGCCTTTTTTTCTGCAAAAGACATAAAAAAAAACAAATCTAAGAATTACGATTTGTTTTGCAATGTTTCAAATTTTGAGAAAGAAAGCTTGCTTTCAGTATTTCAAAATTTGAAATAGTGTTATGGCTTTTGCAGAACCAACGGAATTATTCGTGAAAATTCGAGAATTCGTGGCTTATAAAAATGATCATTTGCATCCTTTTCCTAACAAATAAAAATTCATGAGTTTAATAACAGGTTTTTTGTATTTTCGCAAAGAAATTTTTAACCCCTTTCGAAAATGATAAACAACTATCTTATTCAGCCCCGCAGCATTGTTGTTGTTGGTGCTTCTAACGAAACTAAAAAACCCGGTGGCAAAGTACTGAAAAACATACTTGATAATGACTTCAAAGGCGATGTGTATGCCGTAAACCCAAAAGAAACTGAAATTCAGGGAGTAAATGTCTATTCCTCGGTGAATGAACTTCCTCAAACTGACTTGGCTATTCTTGCAATAGCTGCAAAATTTTGCCTTGAAACAGTTGAAATACTGGCCAAAGAAAAAGGCACAAAAGCATTTATAATATTGTCAGCAGGTTTCAGCGAAGAGAGTCATGAAGGAGAAGAACTTGAAAATAAAATAGTTCAGATTATTGAAGAAAACGGTGGCTGTCTCATTGGGCCAAACTGCATTGGTGTGATAACACCTCATCATGCTTCTGCATTTACAACACCCATTCCAACAATGGATCCAATGGGTATTGATTTTATTAGTGGCTCTGGTGCAACTGCTGTGTTTATTATGGAGTCAGGCATTCCAAAAGGGCTTACTTTTTCAAGCGTCTTTAGTGTTGGCAACAGTGCACAGACAGGTGTTGAAGAAATTCTTGAATATCTTGACAATACTTATGTTCACGGTCAAAGTTCACCTATCAAATTGTTGTATCTTGAAACAATCAGCAAGCCACAAAAACTGTTGAAACATGCTTCTTCGCTTATTGGAAAGGGTTGTAAAATTGCCGGAATCAAAGCTGGCTCATCAGAAGCCGGAAGCCGTGCTGCTTCTTCACATACAGGTGCTCTTGCAAGCTCTGATGTGGCTGTTGATGCATTGTTTAAAAAAGCAGGAATTGTCCGTTGTAGCGGTCGGGAAGAACTTGCTGCTGTTGCCTCAATATTTATGCACAAAGAGTTGAAAGGCAAACGTATTGCTATTATTACTCATGCAGGCGGACCCGCTGTAATGCTCACCGATGCATTGTCAAACGGCGGTATGGAAATTCCATCTCTTGCCGAACATCCAAAAGCACCGCAATTGCTCGAAAAACTTTTCCCCGGCAGCTCTGTTGCTAATCCCATTGATTTTCTTGCAACAGGCACAGCCGAACAGCTTGGACACATCATTGATGCTTGCGAAAACGACTTTGACGAAGTTGACGGCATTGCTGTAATTTTTGGAAGTCCCGGACTTTTCCCTGTGTACGACGTATATGATGTACTTCATGACAAGATGCAAACCTGCAAAAAACCAATTTTCCCCATTTTGCCTTCGGTTATTAATGTAAAAGACGAAATTGAATATTTTATTCAAAAAGGGCATGTGTTTTTCCCAGATGAGGTTGTTTTCGGAAATGCTCTGTGCAAAGTGGCAACAACTGAATTACCAACCAACACAAGCATTACAGACCTTCCAGCAGTTGAAATAGCTTCAATAAGAAAAGTGATTGACAGTGTTGACAACGGGTATATTTCGCCCGAGCACCTTGCGTCTCTTCTTGATGCTTCTGGAATTCCCAGAGTTAAAGAATCTGTGTGCAATACCAAAGAGTGTTTGCTTTCTTGTGCCCAAAAGATGGGATTCCCATTGGTGATGAAGGTTGTTGGACCAGTGCATAAAAGCGATGTAGGTGGTGTTGTTCTCAATGTCACAAATGAAGAAACCCTTGTGAAGGAATTCGACCGAATGATGCAAATTCATGAAACCACTGCCATTATGCTTCAAACCATGGCTTCTGGACGTGAACTGTTTTTGGGAGCCAAGCGCGAAGATGCATTTGGTCACATGATTTTATGTGGAATGGGTGGCATCTTTGTAGAAGTGATAAAAGATGTGAAGGCCGGTTTATCGCCAATCAAAAAGGACGAAGCACTTGATATGATCAGAAATCTAAAAAGTTATCCGCTCATTCAGGGAATTCGTGGACAGGAAGGCATTGATGAACATTTGTTTGCAGAAATCATCACCCGACTTTCAGCACTAATGGAAGCAGCACCCGAAATATTTGAAATGGACCTCAATCCGCTGCTTGGAAAAGGAAAACAGATTATTGCTGTGGATGCTCGATGCAGGGTGGAAAGGGAATAGAACAATAGAACAATAGAACAATAGAACAATAGAACAATAGAACAATAGAATTCTCTTTCATCCACCTTCGGTGTATTACAGAGAACGAGGCATTAGAATAATAGAACAATAGAATTCTCTTTCATCCACCTTCGGTGTATTACAGAGAACGAGGCATTAGAATAATAGAATAATTGAATAATAGAACAATTGCAAAATAAAACACCATTGGCAGAGGCTTTGCGGCCGAAAACATTTGACGACTATCTGGGGCAGGAACATCTTGCTGGTTCCGATGGATTGATCCGTCGTATGCTGGAAAAAGGGGTAATTCCCAGTATGATTTTCTGGGGACCACCGGGAACAGGAAAAACCACGCTTGCATTGCTCATTTCGGAGATGTATTCAATGGATTTTTACAAACTCAGTGCTGTCAATGCGGGAGTGAAAGATGTGCGTACTGTGATAGAATCTGCAGCAGCAAAGGGTGGTGGCATATTGTTCATTGATGAAATACACCGTTTCAGTAAATCGCAGCAGGATTCACTGCTGGGCGCTGTTGAAAAAGGAACTGTGACTCTCATTGGTGCAACCACCGAAAATCCAAGTTTTGAAGTTATTGGTCCTCTCCTTTCCCGTTCACAGGTATATGTGTTGCATCACCTTGAGGACGAACATTTGCTCCGATTGCTCACCAGGGCTATTGGGTACATTGAAGAACATTACAAAATAAAAGTTGAAGTGAAGGAAAGCGAAGGTCTGCTTGCCTATTCGGGAGGCGATGCCCGCAAATTGCTCAACACTCTCGATCTGGTTGTATTATCGATGCAGGAAAACGACACTCTTGTTCTCACTGATGCCATAGTGAAAGAAGTAGCACGCAAAAAGACAGGTGCTTATGACAAGGCAGGAGAATACCATTATGATATTATTTCAGCTTTTATTAAATCTTTGCGAGGCAGCGACCCCAACGGAGCACTTTACTGGATGGCGAGAATGATAAACGGAGGCGAAGACCCATTGTTTATAGCACGTCGCATGTTGATACTTGCTTCAGAGGACATCGGTAATGCCAATCCCACGGCCATGATTTTGGCAAATGCCTGTTTTGATGCAGTACACAAAGTTGGCATGCCGGAGGCACGTATAATCTTGTCACAAACGGCTGTATATCTGGCATCATCACAAAAAAGTAATGCTTCCTATCTGGCCATTGACAAAGCTTTGGAGTTGGTAAGACGCACCGGCGACCTTCCAGTGCCCATGCACCTACGCAATGCACCGACCAAGCTCATGAAAGATCTTGATTATGGACATGGCTATCTGTATTCACATGACTATCCAGGTAATTTCACTCAACAGGAATATCTGCCGGATGAGCTGAAGGGCACCAAGTTTTATGAACCGGGAATGAACTCACGCGAAGAAGAATTGAGGCAAAGGCTAAAAGCTTACTGGAAGAATAAATATGGGTATTAGTTACTTAAATACACCTAAAACCTATATCCTTATTATACCTCAAAACTCTATACTTTTTTCCAAATTAGCCTCACTACTTCTATTTGGCAATTGAATTTAGCAGCATAGTGATAACAAGATTTCGTTTAATAAGAAAATAATTATAGTATATTTGCAATATTATGAAGAACAAATATCATTTTTTTCTTGCTATCTGTTTTGTATTTTTTTTATTTCATTCAGATTTTTCTTTTTCTCAGATTATAAGAATTGAATCTGAAGAATGTACAATTGGTGTTGCAACGGGGAATGCCACATCTGATGGGCGACCAATGGTTTGGAAAACAAGGGATAATTCTGATGCTCCAAACAATGTGGTTAAATACTATTCTAACCTCAAATATAGCTTTATTTGTGTTTCTACAGCTGGTTCAACATTGTCATGGATGGGAGTTAATGAACATGGCTTTGCCATTGTAAACTCATTGAGCCTTGATTTAGCAACAAATATTATGGGGCCGGGAAATGGCACATTAATGCGTGATGTTTTGGGCAATTGTAAAACTGTAGCTGAATTTCAGGCATATCTTGATTCAACTAATATTACCGGACGTTCTACAAATTCAAATTTTGGAGTTATCGACACTACAGGTGCTGCTGCAATATTTGAAACAGGAGGTAACTTTTATTACCGTTTTGATGCATCAAATACTCCTGATGAATATATAATTCGTACAAATTTCTCAGTCACAGGAGGAGGCACAAGTGGGACTTTAAGGTATAACAGAGCTAATACATTAGTTGATGAATTTTTATTGGGAGACACATTAAATCACAAAAGTATCATTCGCTACAAAATGAGAGATTTTTCAGATTTCAGCAACAATCAAGTTTCTGTACCATTTTTTGACACATGGGCAGCCGGAATTCCGTATGGTTATATCTATACAGATGTCAGTATTAGTCGGTACAGTTCTGTTTCAACAGCTGTTATTCATGGAGTTTTACCTTCAGAAACCGGAAACTTGTCCACCATGTGGGTTATGTTAGGGCAACCATCTGCAACAATAGCTCTTCCATATTGGCCGGTTGGAATCACTCCTTCTGAGGCAGATGGAAATCCTACAGCACCTTTGAGTGATAAAGCTATTGAAATCAGTAATCTTTTGTTTGATTATCCCGGGAGCAATATGTATATTGATTCATGGAAACTTATTAATGATCAGGGGGAAGGATTATGGCCATGTCTTTTTCCTATTGAAGATCAAATTCTTATTGAAACTGAAGTTTTTTTAGATAGTATCAGGCAGTTAATTACATTACCTATAAATGTATTATTAAATAAAGAAGCCAATTTATGTGCATTTGCCTTATCTCAACTGGATTTCTGCAAATCTGAAATAACAACCACAAACGAAATAGCGAGTAATTATCAAATATTTATTTATCCTAATCCAGTATCTGAAATATTATACATCCAATTGAAAACCAACACATTTGATCATCAAAACCTGATGTATCAACTATGTGACCTAAACAGTATCATCAAGGAATCAGGGTTTATTCATTTTGAAAATACAGATATTTCAATACAGCATTTTCCATCTGGAATTTATTTATTAAGAATAATTGATAATGGAAAAACTTTAGGTGTTTATAAGATTGTAAAAATATAAATATTTGTAAACACAGCCAACTTACAATTAATCAATATCTTTGAAAAACACATCACTGTTCTCAGATGACAATATTTTCAGATATCACACTTACTTAAATGCTGTCTCACTAATCCCTTCCCCGTCAAGGCGCAGGCGATTGAAGTATTCAGGAACTTCCTTCCCATTTAGTTTGTCAACATACATCTTTGCAAGATATTGTGCAAGCATAAAGCCATGTCCACGAAGTCCAATAAACAACCCTTTTTCCGGATCAATGATATAACGTGGTTCCACATAATATCCCGACCACACTGCCTGAAATCCCACAGATGATAACTGAGGAATCCAGTCAACAAAAATCTCAGATACAATTTCCAGAAAGTCCTGTGAATTGATTTTCAGATTTTTATCCGTTTCCATTGGATCAACAGCAGGAGAAGCACACCCAATAATTTGTCCGGTTTCTTTTAGCTGCTGCCCGTAGACAGCTGTAAATCCTTTATATTTTCTGCGGTCAATGAGCATATCAAGAGTATCTCCATCCTTGCCAAGCATTGGCAATCTTCGCGTAATGAATGCCTGGTGCTTCACCGGATATATTCCTGTTTCCATTCCAAGCTTACGTGCAAATTTATCGGCAGTTGGCCCCAGTGCATTCACAAACACAGAGGTTTCATATTCCACATATTCCCTGTCGTGATTGTAGGTAAGCACCAGATACTTATCATCTTTTTTGCTGATATCCAGCATTTTACAGTCTTCAAGCACAGTGCCGCCATTGTCAATTCCAATTCTACGGATGAGGTCAATGGTCTTGCCAGGTGAAGACTGCCAGCAGTTGCGTGTGATTAGTGCTGCCTGATAGGTTTTCAGATTACTGTTAAACCATGGAGAAATCTCTTTATTAAAATCCTTAGCATCAACCATATTTGCGTCTGACCATGCCATGGATGCTTCAAGTGCTTTGTAAGTGGAGTCATCATGAGCAAATGAAACATAACGAATAGGTTTAAAATCTATGTTTTTCTGTTTCTGCAGTTCCTTAAAAATGCTCAGATTATGCTCTGCAATATCAGACAATTCAGGGACACTAAACACCGGACGACCACCTGCAATGTTTCTCCACGAAGCACCACGGTCATAATTAATCATCACCGGTTTCATGCCGCTTTCAGCAAAATATCTGAACAAAGCACTGCCACCTATACCACCACCGGCAATCAGGACAGGAACCTGAACTTTTTTTACAACTCTATTGTTCACAAATGGAATGAGTTTTTCGGGAGCACCTTTGGGATACATTTCAACCATTGAAATCTGATTTGACAATGGAGCGCGTGGTGTTGCATCTCCAACGATTGATATTCCTGTTTGAGCAATAGCCTGTTTCAGGCGTTTGATACATCGTTTGCCACGGCATGCACCCATTCCAAGTCGTGTGGTGTGTTTCACCTCATCAACAGATATAAACTTCCGGTCACCAATGGTTTCAACAATTTCATCAAAAGTAACATCATCACAATGGCATACATAAGTTGGAGATTCTTTCACAAGTTGATAATCTGACATTTTTAAAGTTGCAGGATACTTCTCCACAGGAATAAAGCCACGCACCTGCATGAGTGCATCACCCATCAAATCCTTTGAAGCAACACGCACAACATTTGTTTTATTGGGTTTTTTCAGCACTTTTTCAATTGAGCCAATGCCAAGCTTGTCACCCTGATTATTCACAAGAAATACTTCAATGTTTTCTTCTACATCATATTCAACAGGAAGAAAGAGCTTGCCTTTTGGAATATTGTATCCAAAAATTGCCAGTCCGGGACACTGATAAACGCACTGCATACATCCAATGCACTTATCAAAATCAATTTCAGGGACGTTGCTTGTTGAAGATTTGGTAATTGCTTCATATGGACAGGCAAAAGCACAGGGGTTACATGCAAATCCATAGAGACAATCAATGAGTACGAATGGTTTTTCAACGATTCTTTCTGCATTGGGAATAAACTCACTTTCAATCACTCGAACGGGATGTTGTTGAGAATCAATATATTCTTTTGATACTTCAAGGAAAGAATCATAATTGTAACGTTTTCCCATGGCTTCAAGAATTTCATATGCCACTTGTTTACCACGTAATACAGCACTTGTACCCTCTCCTATTCTGATGGCATCGCCTGCTCCGAAACAATTTCTCCCGAATACTTCATTTCCTTTAATCAGCAGCTGATCGTCAGGGACAAGTCCGGTGCAAATATTGATTGCATCAATGTCTTCAATCAATTGTTCAGTACCGGGAATAGGTTGAAAATTCTCACATTTGGCAACCACAGCGCCTTTAATTCCAGTATTATCTTCATTTGGAATTGCTTTAATCAATATATGAGATAGCATCACAGGAATTCCCAGGCGTCTCACACGATTGGCCTGAACAGGAAAACCTCCTTCACGGCTTTGTGCTTCGATGATTGCCTTCACATTTGCCCCTGCCTGCATAAGCTGATATGAAACCAGATAGCCAATATTTCCGGCTCCAATTGTCAAAATATTTTTTCCAAGCAGGGTGTGTTCAGTATTCATCATTTTCTGCACAACAGCAGCTGTATATACACCAGGAAGATCGTCATTTTCAAAAGCAGGCATAAAGGGGACAGCTCCGGCAGCAACCACAAGATACTCAGTATCAATAAAGTATATTTCTTCGGTGAGAATATTTTTCAGTGCCACGCGTTTGCCTTCCAACACATCCCATACGGTTGAATTGAGAAAAATCCCGCTATGATCTTCTCCGGCCAAAGTGGCTGAGATTTCAAAACCACGCATTCCACCATATTTCTTTTCCTTTTCAAAAAAGAAAAACTGATGTGTTTGCATATTAAACTGTCCGCCAATTTCTTTGTTGGCATCCACAACGATATTTGAAATTCCATGTTCATTTAAAATTTCCCTTGTTGCAAGTCCTGCGGGACCTGCTCCAATTATCACTACCTGTGTATGAAACACTTTGAAAGGCTCATTATTGTTTTTCTTCTGAACGGGTGGTGTATATTCATTAGGAATTTCACTCACTTCCTTCACATCATCCACAAGTGCAATACAAATCCGTTTAATCTGTCCATCAACCAACATTTCACAAGCTCCGCATTTGCCAATACCACATTCCAGACTTCGGTTTCTGTGGCGAAGACTATGCGAATGAACGGGAAAGCCTGCCTGATGAAGAGCTGCTGCAATTGTATATCCTTTTTCCCCTTCCACTTCTTTACCCTCAAATACAAACTTGACTTTTTCCGGTTTGGGAATATCAAGAATGGGGTGTTTATTGATTTTGTACATTTCAGATAATTTGAGTTTGAATAAGTAAAGGCAAAATTATATGTTTTGAGCCGAATGACAATAAAAAACTGAAAAAAAGTTTTACGTGAAATGGAATTGATTTTTTTGTAACAGCTCAACAAACTTAAAGATATCGCAATTATTTAGCCACTCCCAAGCCATCGGCTTCCCGATCCCATAGGGACAAGTTGGGATCGGGATTCCTTTGGAAGAATTCGCGAATTTCCTCGAATATGTTTTTCTAAGCAATACAAAATGCTTATGCTTAGCATCAAAATCAACGGTGTTGAATTTTTATGTAAAAACTTCAGCCCGTTTAGTCCCTTGAGAATTATTAGCTATTAAAAAATCAATACACCAGAATATTTGTATCAGGAACAAATTGTTTTAAAAATTCCGCTGCTTTATGGAGTTGTATCTTTTCAACAACTTCCAGCGTTTCAAGTGGTGTGCCCCTGGCTATGGAATAGAGCATCAATGTATGGGGTTTAATTTTTGACAAATGGTTTCCAAGCAGTGTCATTTCCTTATCAGTTGTGTTATCAATAATCCGTTTACCTGAAGTTCCTTTGAGCAATAATGTCTGAACAGTGAGTTTTCCTTTAAACTCAACCAATTTCTCAACTATTTCATTAAGAGTAACATCAATATTTGGAAGGTTAATAATTTTGAACATTTCTTCGCTGCCTGCATCCAGTTTCATAATATTCTGATCTGTTTTGAGCAGCGCATTGAACACATCTTCTCTGTTCAGGTTTGTTGAGTTTGAAAGCACAGCAATTTGAGCATCTTTCATTAACAAATTTCTCAGTTTGATTGTCACATCAACAATTTTTTCAAAATCCGGGTGCAAAGTTGGCTCTCCGTTTCCGGCAAAGGTAATGGAATCGGCTGTTTCACTATTTTCGTTCATAAACTTCAACTTTCTCTCCAGGGCTTGCTCAAAGTCACTGATACTAACAAAGATACCTGAATTATTGTCTGTCCAGCCACATTCACAATACACACAATTGAAGGTGCATATTTTTTTTCCTGTTGGCAACAAATTCAGACCCAGCGAATGACCTAGTCTTCTGCTATAAACAGGACCGAATACAATTTTATCGAAGAGGAAAGTCCCCATTTCAGGGCAGGATTATTTTTTGTTAAGTTTATTCAGTTCATCATAACTGCTGTCAATCAATTTGATAAAATCATCAAATGCATTTGCAATGGCAGCTTTATGGGTTTTATTTCTTTCTTTGAGAGCAACTTTATCTTTGGTAAGATTACGTTTCTTTTTATTCTCGGGATGATGAATAATATGAACCAAATGATTTCTTGCGTCAATCACTTTGTCAGCAATAGCATCAATTTTTTCTTCATTTGTTGGATTCATGTGCATCATGAGATAACAATCTGCCACAAATTCAGTACACAAATAATTGATATCCTTTTTAAGTTCTTTTAAACTTGTCATTGCAGTAATATTTTTTAAATTATTTGCAAATGTAATGAGATTTTTTCAAAACATTTGCTTTAATCATATTCACCAAGTGGTTGGCACTCATGCCGAGAATATCATGCAATTCGTCCACACTTCCCTGTTGAATAAAAGTATCGGGAATTCCAATGGGGATAAGTTTTGTGTTAGTGTTCTTTTTGCTAATAAATTCTGCAACTTCTGATGCAAGTCCACCAACTACAGAACCATCTTCAACAGTAATTATTGTATTATAATTTGCAGTAACATATCGTAGAACATTTTCATCAATAGGTTTGAGAAATACCATATCGTAATGTTGCGCTGAAATATTCTGTAAACGAAGTCGTTGCACAGCTTCTTTCACCATATTTCCAATATGGCCAATTGAGAGAACAGCAACATCATTTCCTTCGCTCAAAAGTCTGGCTTTTCCAATTTCAAGTTGTTGAAATTGCTGTTTCCATTCAGCAAGCACACCTCTTCCTCTGGGATAACGTATTGCAAATGGGCCATGTGGCTTCGCTTGTGCAGTGAACATCAAATTTCTCAGTTGCACTTCATCCATGGGTGCAGAAATAATCATATTGGGAACTGGTCTGAGAAAAGCCAAATCAAACTGTCCCTGATGTGTAGGGCCATCTTCCCCCACAATGCCGGCTCTGTCAATACAAAAAACAACAGGGAGATTCTGCATAGCCACATCATGAATAATTTGATCATATGCCCTTTGTAGAAAAGTCGAATAAATACAACAATATGGTACAAGTTCTTTAAGAGCCATGGCAGCGGAGAATGTAACAGCATGCTGCTCTGCAATTCCAACATCAAAAGTACGTTCAGGAAAACGATGCTGCATGTAGAGCAATGAAGAACCTGTAAGCATTGCAGGAGTAACAACTACAATTTTATTGTTCATTTCTGCCAACTCAGTAATTGATTTTCCAAACACAGTTTGATATTTCTGTGTTTTTATGGTATGGCAGTCATTGTCAATAATTTCACCAGTTTCTACATCAAAATGACCAGGAGCATGAAACACAGTTTGTTCTTTTTCTGCTTTTACATACCCTTTACCTTTGGTAGTCACAATATGTAACACCTTAGGACCAGGCATTACTTTCAAATCGCTAAGAACTGCAATAAGATCTTTGATATTATGTCCATCAATGGGACCAAAATATCTAAAATTGAGAGATTCGAAAAAATTACTCTGTCTGAGGATGGCAGATTTAATGGCTGTTGTAACTTTATTAACAAAACGATGAAACCATGTTTGCCTGAACAATCTCCACGTTCGACCTTTAAACCTGTTGTATGCTTTTGATGCAGTAATCTTGGCAAAATATTCCTTCACTGCACCGACATTTTTATCAATGGCAATTCCATTATCATTGAAAATAATCAAAAGATTGGGATTGATATCACCAGCATGATTGATTGCTTCAAAGGCCATACCACCGGTGAGTCCACCATCTCCTATGATTGCAATATGATTTGTTGTTGTATCACCTGAAAGGGCATCTGCTACAGCCATTCCCAGTGCTGCTGATATGGAAGTACTCGAATGTCCGGTGCCAAATGAGTCATAGGGACTCTCGTGAATTTTTGGAAATCCGCTGATACCATGCAGTTTTCTATTTGAATGAAAATGTTTTTTTCGTCCTGTTAGAATTTTATGAGCATAGGCCTGATGTCCCACATCCCAGATAATGGGTTCATGAGGTGTATTAAAAACATAATGCAAAGCAACTGTGAGTTCAATCACACCAAGATTGGCCCCCAGATGTCCGGGATTTTCTGAAACCGCATGAACTATAAAATCTCTCAACTCGCTGCATAGTTGTTTTAACTGAGCTGCACTGAGAGATTTCAGATCTTCAGGTTTATTGACCGAATCAAGAATCTTTTTATTTTCCATATCAAAATGCCTGCAAAATTAACGAAAAACACAGGGAAAATTGTATCTAAGACTAAAAGATACTGAAAAAGTTCAATTTTCTGTAAAAAATTCTTACTACTAAGAAGCAATTCGAATTTTGCGTTAATCGTTATTCGTCCAGATACCCAAAACGCTCAGACTAATATATTGCAATGCTGAGCGGTTACAAAAAATTTATACTGCCATTGCCATTTCATGCTTTCTTTAAAAAGAAATCAAAAATCAGTAGAATTACTTAACTACTATCATGATTTTGTGAAATAATTTTGCCAACAAACAATAAAAATAAAAAAAATGAAAAAAGAATTATTACTGGTATTCATGTCATTTATCATGACATTTTCCTTTTTGCAGCTCCATTCCCAGATAAATGAAGGGTGGGTTGAAGTGGGCAATGCCGCATACAATTCGCAATTGTATGACATTGCATTTCCAACAGCTACAAACGGTTTTGCCATTGGTTCAGGAGGTACATTTCTAAAAACCACAGATGGTGGAGTAACGTGGACAGCACATGATATTGGAGCAAAATATACATTGTTTCAGATTCATTTTACCAGTGCAACAACGGGTTATATTATGGGTGGAATCAGAGTTGGCCAACTCATGTCAAAGGTGTTAAAAACAACAGACGGCGGACAAACTTGGAACGAGATGTACACTTTGAATAGTGATTATGTAACTGATATGTTTTTTTTCAATGACACGCATGGGTGGCTTTCTTCTTATGAAAAAATCATTTACACCACTGACGGAGGTCAAAACTGGACAACAGTTGCTCAGTCGGGATCATATACTATTAAAAATGTATTTTTTACAAGCGCAACAAGAGGACTATACCTTGATAACAATTTCAAAGTAAGAAAATCAACCGATGGAGGTCAAACCTGGAATATTTTCAGTGATTTAGCATTAAATGGAAAAACAATGAATTTTGCAGATCCTGAAAATGGATTTATGCTTACAGTTATGAGCCAGGCATTGTTTTCATCTGTTGACTCAGGAGCCACATGGGTTGCCAAAAATTCTCCGGGTGAGATTTGCGAAGTTATAAGAGCAGAAACCGATTCAATTGTTTATTTATTAAACTATGATGAGAATAAAATTTTCAGAACCGCAGATGCAGGCACCACATTTCAAACCGTGTATCAACAAAACGGTACAGGCTTAAAAAACTTCAGAAAATTTCACGGAAAGTATTATGCAGTTGGTGCCGGAGGCCTTATCATTGAGTCTGTTGATGGATTTGTCTGGAACACCATTCATCAGGGCAATTACTCAGGATTACTTACAGATGTTACTTTTATTGATGACACCTATGGTATTGCTGTGGGAACTAAAGGTTTTATTAAAAAAACAACCAACGGAGGTGTGTCATGGCAGGTTGAGTCATTACATCCTTATAAAGATTTGAAAGGAGTGAGCTACTTTAATACGGATAATATTCTTATTGCAGGCTCTGATTCGCTAATGCTCAGATCAACAGATACATGCCAAACATGGACAAGCACTGCAACCGGATTTAATACGCAGAACGCATATGGAATTACAATGACTTCACCATTAACAGGTTTTGCATTTGGAAATTTGCCTCTTTTAAAAACAACTGACGGTGGTGCAACATGGTCGCAATCAGGAACTTATGGCAATGTTCATTCATGTTCTGCAGTAAATATTGATACAATATTTTTCGGAATGAATAATAATTTTGGATACACTCTCGATGGTGGTACGAGTTATGTTACTCCGATTACAACAACCCATATTCAAAGGGGATTGCACTTTTTCAATGGAGATGAAGGTGTGAGAGTATCACATTGGGGACATATTTTCACCACTTCAGACAGAGGTGCCAACTGGACGCAAAGAATAAATCTATCCAACGACATGTTTGACATAACATTTATTGATGACACAACGGGATACTGCGTTGGAGATAATGGTTATATTTATAAATCCATTGACCGGGGTATCTCATGGTTTCAGATTGAAAGCCCAACCATGAGATCTTTGCATGCTGTTTGGTTTACCCCTGATGGCACAGGGTATATTGTAGGTAATGATGGTGTAATTTTGAGAAAAGCAATTGTACCAACCTACACTGTTGATTTTGAAGTTTCGAATGATGACGGACAGATTATTTCTGATGCCACAATGACATTTGATGGAAGCGCTTATCCGGCAGGACAATATACAGTTACAGGCCTGCAAGCAGAAACATATCCGTATAGTTTTTCAGCATCCGGACATGAAACTTATAGCGACAACCTGATACTGTCAAGTGATACGACAATAACCATTGTTATGAAGAAATACCACGAAGTGACAGTGAGTGTTGAAAACATATTTGCAAATGCAATTGCTGGGGCTGATGTCACATTGGGACTAATAAACGATCAGACAGATGCTTCGGGTACAGTGATTTTCCAAAATGTGACCAAGGCAAACGGAATTCAGCTTCAGATTTCAGCCACACATTACAATGGCGAAACTATTACAGTTGATATTCTGGGAGATACAATATTTACTGTTGTTTTGGATGCCGACCTTGATGCGCCGGTTGCAAATGTTGCAGGAAATATTGAAGACAACAGTTTTGAGGCCAACTGGACAAGTGTCGCAAATGCTGATGCCTATGCACTGTTTGTTTCACAGGATAACTTTGTGACCTACATTACCGGATTTGACAGTTTGATTGTAACCGGGACCACCCGATTGGTTGATGGTTTAACTGCCGGGCAGCAATATACATATCGTTTGAGGGCAATAAATTCATACGGAATTTCAGATTATTCAAATGTAATATCTGCAACTACCACAGACCATACAGGGATTGCCAATCATGAAACGGAAATATTCTCCATTTATCCTAATCCTGCAAAAGATTTGCTTTACATCAGTATTGAAAATCCTGCGATGAATGAAATGCTCTATGTTAATGATATTTTGGGTCGTAATATAATGGTTATTAATCCATCACAAACAAGCGAGATTATCATATCTGCTCTGCCTGAAGGTATTTATATAATTAAGTATATGGACAAAGCTGTTCGTTTTGTGAAGATGTAAAGAAATCATACAACAATTTTCAATGGCTGTACAAAACTGTGCAGCCATTTTTTGAAATGTAAATTACTGATAATCAACGACAAAAACGTTATTAACGGTTAAGTAACGAATATAGTATTGATAATCTGGCACTTAGCAATAATGGGTAATTTGCTTACAATGTCGATATAGTTGAAACCCAGCAATAGCGTCATTTATCGGTTTTTAACCGTTAGTAACGGATAAGTTCAGGTTTTTCGGGGCTTGTAGATGTATCGTGAATTATTTTTTCTGCATTTATTTATAACAACCCAAAACTTGAATTTGCGGAAACCCAGCAATAGCGTCATTTATTCGTTATTAACCGTTAGTAACGGATAAGTTCAGGTTTTTCGGGGCTTGTAGATGGGTTTAAAAACTGTACGAAGTAAAAAAACAAATGATATTCCAATTTTTCAATACATCAAAAAACACATTGCACTATTCAAACCCAGAAATATTCACAAATAACCGTTAAGTAACTAATATAATACTCATAGTAAGGCAATTGCGCCGAAGTAAAAATTAAAAAAATACTTATTAAGTGTTTGCTAATACACTGATTATCAGACACAAAAACGTTATTAACGGTTAAGTAACGGATATAGTATTGATAATGTGAGGTTTATACTATACAAAAAAGACAAATTAACTAAAAAATAATTCAACAAACACAAAACCAGCCATCAACCATGCCTCATTCGTGGTTCTCCGAAACTTGAAAATTAATACATGTATTGTTAATTTTGAGTAAATCTGGTTTTACCAAATTGGGTTTTCCTTTTCAATGCAATATTTTTTTTTATCCAAAAAGCCATATCTGTGTTTTTTTTTTTATCTTTGCCCTTAAGAAAATTCATTTATCCCCCTCAAAACCATTAATTATGAAAAGATTTATTTTTTTGATTCTCATGAGCAGTATGTTTGTTAATGCTCAGAATGTTGGTATTTCGGATGCAGTTATTTCTCCCGATGCTTCATCTATGCTTGAAATCAGATCAACAACGAAAGGTTTATTAATTCCTCGGCTTGCCCTTGTTCAAACCACTAGTGCAGCACCTGTTACATCGCCTGCAACAAGTTTGTTGGTTTATAACACAGCAACTGTAAATGATGTAACTCCCGGTTTTTACTACTGGAGCGGAAGCCAATGGATGCGTATGGCCACCGGAGCAATTCCTGCTTCAGGATGGCTTTTGACTGGTAATACAAATACAAATCCCGCCAGCAATTTTATTGGTACAACAGATGCACAGGCTTTTGTTGTTAGAACAAACAATATTGAACGATTGAGAGTGCTTTCAGGTGGAAATGTTGGGATTGGAACCAGCTCCCCAACCACAGGACGTCTTGTGGTTTCATATTCAAATACCGATATTTATGGTATTCATGCTACCACCCCAGGTCACGCAATTTATGGTGATGGTTCAGGAGGTGGTGGTCGCGGAATTATGGGCCGTGGAGGTGAGTATGGGGTTTACGGCTGGCATCTTATTAACGATTCACGTTTGGGATACATTGGAAGTACAAACTATGGTGTATATGGACAATTTGACACACAATCATACGGTATTTTAGGTACTTCTTATGAAGGAATTATTGGATATTCTAACAAAATTGATGGTTATGGTATCAAAGCTGAGGGCGGATCAAATGCTGTAGGTGGTATTTGGGCTCAGGGTGCAAGCGGAAAATTGTCAGGATATTTTGGCGGAATGGCAAGATTTTATACTGAGTATGCCGGACAATTTTCAATTCAATCCACTCGCAACACTCTTGCCAGCAATGATGACCCTTCATCTGTGATTGAAGTTATCAGAAAAACAACAGCAGCAAGCATGGGTGCGAACATGGGAGCCGGCATTTTGTTCAGTCTTGAATATGGAGCAGCTGCTACAAAAGAATATATGGGAGCAATGTATGCTCTTTACAACGGAGCCAACGACAGGGGTCGTTTGGTGTTTAGCACAAGAAGTGGTGGAACTAATCCTGCAGAAAGAATGACAATTTTACACAATGGCAATGTGGGTATTGGTGTTGCCGATCCATGGACAAAACTCAATGTGAAAAACGGCCGTCTTGCAATAGAATATGACGCTGGTTTTGACCATGCGGGAGCACTTTGGTATCACAAAAATCCCTGGGTTTATCTGTGGCGAAAAGAAACCACTCTGGCAGCAGGACAAGGCGGAAATATTATCTTTGCTGCATCACAGAACACAGCAGGTACTCCGGCTGATATCTGTATGATTCAGGGAGCCAGAGAAAATGCCACAAACAACAATACTGCTTCTTATATGACATTCTATACAAGACCAGCAAGTGGGGACTGGTTTGAAAGACAAAGAATTACATCTCAGGGATATTTTCAATTTAGACCTGATAATGCAACAGGAAGAGAAATTCATTTTAATGAACTTGGTATTGGTGGAAGCGGAACTGAACCAACCATTGTGCCATCAAGTCATTTATATGGATTTGTTGGTACAGACACTCGCGCATGGTTCAGAATGTATTCAAATCAGTTTAACGCAGTTTCTACAAAAGATGTTAAAACCAATATTCAACCTCTTGATAACACTGTAAAGAGTGAGTATTATAACATTGTTAAAACCCTGAATGTGTGTTCATACAATTATTTAAAACATGATACTGACAGTTTGGGAAATATTATTTCCACCGAAGAGTTGCCCACTACATTCGGTTTAATTGCTGAAGAATCTCCATCAATAATCACAGATGACACAGGCAAAGCCATCAGTTTGTATGAATATATCAGTTTATTAACTGTTGCACTTCAGGAAACACAGAGAAGAATTGAAGAACTGGAGAAGCTGCTTGAAGAAAACGGGATTGTGAGAGAGTAAGGATTTAACTATGAATATCTTACACTTGATTACATAGAAAATAGCAAAATAAAATAGCAAATTGCAAAGAGGTATTGACATTGAAGGATTGTTGATGTGTTGATGCTAGGATTTGTTTATTGGTATTTCTCCGCATCCCATCAACCACTTGATTTTATTATCAAAATTTTGAAGAGCAATGCAAACGGTATTCGTTCAGGGGAACTACTCAATAACCAGTGTATAAACTGTAGAACCATAGCCTCCCCACACTCCCACAGCACCTTTCACATTATGTCTTATTACAACAGGATATACGAAAGGATTACCTCCCATATAATATTCCTGTTCTATGGTGCGCCAAAATTCATAGTGTTCCCTGTCAATACTTGAAATTTTCACATCAACAGTATCGCCTTTTCTAAAATAAAATAATTCCTCATCATCGTAAATGGCTTCAACATCTGAAATTGATGGAATACCTCTGTACATACTGAAAGTAAACTGCACCCCATTAAAAAACATATCATCCCAAACTGAACCAAACAGCGGCACCCAGTCTTTATCACGTGTTCTGCGAAATGTGAAAATTCTGAAATATTGCTTCAGAATTGGGTCATCATCATATGTGCCCCATATGTAGCCAAGTGAATCATTTTCAGGATTGTTCAGATTGTCTGGTTCCCACCAGATGGAGTCCAAAAAAACAGGCTCAGGTATTGTAGTTGTCCCGGTAATTGTATCGCCTTCAGCATAAATCAGCAAATCATATGATTTTCCTACTTCACCCTTAATCACACTCCCTTTATAACATACAAATGGCCAAACACCCTTGCCTATATTATCAAAACTTAGCTCCAATTTTTCAGATTGAACTCCATCACTCACCCACACCTGAGCATTAACTACGAACAGGTTCATCAGCGTAGAGGAATCCACCCTTGCGAAATAAGGAGAATTGCGGGTAACAGCAACAACGGGATACTGATCCTGTTCAATCCAGCCTTCCACAACCAGCCTTAGTTCAGGCTCTGGCAAATCTATATTCACCTCTTTCTGACAAGATGTTAGAAAAACCGAGATAATCAGAAATATAAATGTAATAAATATGTGATTATTTTTCATTGCTTTAGAATTTAAAATTATACGTTACAGAAGGCAAAATGGGGAACAGTGAAACCTGCTGTGCTGAAATGTCCATATAGCCTTCATTTATATTCCCTGTTGTTTGAAAATAAATATAGTATGGATTTCTTCTGTTGTAAACATTATAGACGGAGAAATTCCAGTCTGATTCCCATTTTCTTGGTTTCTTCTGCTTTGGTTTCCAGTTGAGTGAAATATCCATCCTGTGATAGGCAGGCATTCGGAATGAATTTCGGGAACCATATTCACTTACAATGTTGCCCCCGATAATATATCTGGAAACAGGCAATGTTGCAGTATTTCCTGTTGCATAAACCCAGACAAGAGAAAAATTCAAATTGGGATTAATTTCATACATTGCAACAAAAGAAACATCATGACGGCGGTCATATTTCGCAGGAAACTCCTCTCCTTCATTAATCTCAGGAAAAATTCTTGTAGTTTTAGAAAGTGTATAGCCAATCCAGCCTGTGAGTTTGCCATATTGTTTGTTAATAAACAGCTCAACACCATATGAAGTCCCGTTTCCGAATGAAAAATTATTATCAGGATTGTTGTTAATATCTTCTTCCATCAGCCATCCTTCTTTGTATTCAATTTGATTTTGTAAATCTTTGTAATACACTTCAACAGATGCTTCAAACATATTTTTTCTAAAATTTCTGAAATAACCCAGAGAATATTGGGTTCCAAATTGTGGCAAAACGATATCTGTGCTTGGTATCCAAATATCTGTGGGCAGCGAAATGGCACTCACAGATGCCAGATGAATATACTGATAATTTTGTGTATATCCGGCTTTAATTGAAGAAAACTCATTCACCATAAATCTTGTTGAAAGTCTGGGCTCCATGCGATTATAGTTACGAACAGTTTGACCCTGAGCATACACAACAGAATCAATGGTCAGATTGGTAAGATCATCTTTTATGTACCTGGTAAACGGTCCCACATGAGAGAATAATGAATAACGCAAACCAGCATTAATTTTGATTCGGCTGGTCAGATCAAACTCATCATTCACATACACAGCACCTTCATGGGAAAAATATTGTGTGGGTGGCCCCAAATCCAGCTCCTCTCCCGAAGTTTTGGCTGTCATATTATTTGGAGTAAATGTATGATAGATATAATTGAGACCATACTTAATGGTGTGCTTTGTTGATGGGATGTAGGTAAAATCAATTTTGGCATTCCAGTCTTCAATACCTGAAACCAGTGCCATATCATACTGGTCCTGAAGAGCACTAAATTTGAAATAATACTTACTGTAAATAAGCGAAGTATTGGCAAATACTTTTTGATTGAACAAATGGTTCCATCTGAGCACTGCAGTTGCATTTCCCCAGGCAATTTGATTGGAAAAATTATCCTGAGTGCTTGAAAGGTCAAAAATATCATTTCCAAAATAACCACTGAGAAACAATCTGTCTTTATCTGACAATCTGTAATTCACCTTGGCATTGAGGTCATAAAAATAATATGCCGACTCCCTGAATGGTGAATCTTTTTTGAGAAAAGGTTTCATCACCACATCCACGTATGTTCTTCTACCAGAAATGATAAATGATGAAGTATCCTTTTTGATAGGCCCTTCAACTGTGAGTCTTGATGAAATTAAGCCAATTCCTCCATGTGCCTCGTATTTTCTGTTGTTACCGTCTTTCATGGAAATATCAAGCACTGATGCAAGACGACCTCCATAATTTGCAGGCATGTTCCCCTTATGAACTTCAATATTCTGAAGCGCGTCAGCATTAAAAACAGAAAAGAAACCAAAAAGATGAGCTGCATTATACACAACAGCTTCATCAAGAAGTATCAGATTCTGGTCAGGACCTCCTCCCCGTACATAAAAACCTGTTGAGCCTTCACCACCAGACTGAATACCCGGTTTGAGCTGAATTGTTTTCAAAATATCAACTTCTCCAAACAAAGCCGGAAGTTTTTTAACCATTTCAACAGGAATATCAAATGTGCCCATATCTGTACTTTGTACGTTTTTGTCAGGGCGCTCTCCGGTTATCACAACTTCCTGAGTTGTAATAGCTGATGACTGAAGTTTAATATTCAGGTTTAGGTTCTTATCCAGTACAATTTCTTTTGTAAAATCTGCATATCCAAGAAAACTCGAATACAGTACATAACTTCCTTTTTCAAGTGTGATTGTGTAATATCCATAGGTGTTTGTTGTTGCTCCTCTAATGGGATCTTTCACAAACACATTGGCTCCGATAAGAGACTCACCTGTGCTTTCATCAGTAACATACCCACTGATGGTATATTTCTGAGCTGATAAAAGGTAAGAAAAACATAGCAGAGAGACTAAGAGAATGATATTTTTTTTCATATATCAGAGTTCAATTTTCAGGAATTGGCAAAGTTACGTTTTTTATACTCAAAATGAGTTTTTTTAACATAAAAACAAAACAACGTTCACATAATGTAAAAATTGCTTTATTTTTGAAAAAAAAATTCAGCCTATGAAAAGGATTTTCACAATTCTCATTGTCTTTAGTATTACATATTCATGGGGTCAGTCCTTATACAATTATCAAACATTACGATCCAGCGGACCAATACCTGCTGATATTTCATCATCATCCTACTCAAAATACCAGTCTGATATTGAAGTAATCACAAAAGAAGAAAAGCGCTTTGAGCGTAGAAGCAAGGATAAATTTTTGTTGCAGAGCAATTATTATAATGACATGATTCTGCGAAGCGGTAAAGTGATTTTTGGAGATACGGTGACAAACTACATTAATAAAGTTGCTGATATTGTACTGGCTGACCATCCTGAACTCAGAAAACAAGTGCGGTTTTATACTCTGAAGTCCCCTGTGGTGAATGCATACTCAATGGATAATGGGATTATACTTATATCAACAGGTTTGATTGCAAAACTGGACAATGAGATGCAGCTTGCATTTATTATCGGGCATGAAGTGGTTCATTACATGAAGAAACATGCTATAAATCAGTTTGTGGAAACTGAAAAAATGCGAAGCGGAAAAGGCAACTACCGTAAGCTGTCTTTTGATGATAAAATATTTGCAGGATTGTCATATTCAAGAGAAGACGAGTTTATGGCAGACAGAGAATCTTTTTTGCAGTTCATGCTGAGAACTTCTTATAGTCTGGAAAATCTGATTTCAGTATTTGATATTCTAAACTATCACCATTTACCATATGCAGATATCGAATTTGATAAAAACTACATCAAACCATTGTATCATCAGTTTAAAAACGATTACTGGCTTGACAGCATCACTCCTGCACAACCAGCTCAAACTGAAGATGATGTTGACATATACAGCACACATC
>CAZGIW010000023.1:0-42832 GCA_964526285.1 uncultured Bacteroidales bacterium
TTCAAACCCTAGTATTTCCGCCATTTTTTATGCTCGAAATTAGCCAAACTTCAGCCACGAGCTGAAGCTCGTGGCAATTATTCATTAATCTTTGTAATAGATTTGGGATAGTCAACACAACTAAAGTTGTGTTGAAGACAGCAGAATGATTTTTACTAACAAATCCGGAGATTAAAGTGTTAAATCGTGAAACTTCAGTCGCCAATTGCTTAATTATTCTCGCACAAACATGCTTCAGCGTGTTTGTGACAATGAAATTAATATAACTATAAAATAAAACCTATAGCTACGTGCTTTAGCCCGTAGAACCGAAACACCAACAAAACAGGGACTTTAGTCCTGGAAAGTCCGAACATAAATAAATCACCAATAATTCAGTTTTTAGAACCTTATTACCTCAGTAAAACTCAAAACATAAATAAGCATTTACCTTATTAGCTTATTGAAAATTGTTTTCTATCTCTGAAATATTCACAAGTTTCATTAAAAAAACAAAAGAACTAAATATCTTTAATACCCCTTCACAAAAACTGCAGTAGCAGATTTGGATTGTGATACAACATTTATTAAATAGGTACCTGATGCCAATTCTGATATTTCAACCGAATTTGAACCACCATTGCATTTTCCCGACATTACAAGTCTGCCCTGTGAATCAAATACAAACCAAACAAAACCATCTGTTTCTGCTGTTTGAACATACAAAATATCTTTTGCAGGATTGGGATACACATGCAGTGATGAAACAAACTGAAACGACAAATCTGTGGTTGGGTCATACACCAGAAATCCATCAGATGAAATGGTGTCGGAAACCTGCCCTGCATTGTTGACAGCATACACAGTAAAATAGCACGTATCGCCCCAGTTGAGATTCAATCCTGACAGTGTGGCCGCGATATTTACTCCATTTGAAGACATTGGTTCAATATCGTCAAGACCCGGTGCTGTTCCCAGTCCAAAAACATATTCCGACAGCCCCGAGTGCGGATCATTGGCAGCAGTCCAGTTGACTGATGCATCTGTCTGGATATAGATGGTATCCACATCTGCTCCGGTTCCGTCATACACAGCATTGAGACCAACGGGCGGAGTCCAGTCCACATTCACAAAGGCAGAATCAACATCTGACCAAAGGTTTGCATGATCAATGACAATTGAGCGAATATTACCGGCCGGAGACATTGGGTCAGCATTCTGAAATCTGATGTGAGACTGAGGGTTGTTGCCCACTGTCACCAGTTCAGATGCCCCACGACTTTGATACACCCTGATGTCATCATACCAGGCTTCACAATTTCCTGTGCGAAGCGACAAACCATCGCCCGACTGTAAGGGAGCATCATCAATCCACCATGAAACAAGCTGATTATTGATAAATGTCTGATGCAAACCAGTTTGCCGGTTGTATAAAATTTTCAAATCATACCACACATTATCAAGAAAAGCATAATCAACATTGGTTTTTATTTGAAAAACATTCCCAACAGTTTTATACATCTGCACTTTTGCATTTTCTACCCTGTAGTAAACAAAATAGCTGTTCCCTCTTTCAGTTGCAGATGGATTGTCGCTGAAATAGTGCAGTCCGGCTCTTCGATTGTTTGTAGCATCTCCTGCGCCTATTTTCATCTTCCAGTGATACAAAAACACATCTGTAGTTGGCGAAGGATCAACAAATATGTAGGCATTTGTATTGGAGTTGTTGGTAATCGATTGTTTTAATGCGCCTGCATCAGTTGCCCATGTACCGGTTTGCCATGTCCAGCCGGGAGTTATTGCACCCTGAAACTGTTCATTAAGAAATCCTGTTGTTGCATTTGAAAGCCACATATTTTGGATCTTATCATAATATGCAAGGTTTACAAAACTTTCTTTCAATTGAATATTATCATTGTCTGTAAAACTGGCAGTAAAATCCTGGGTAATCCATCCTGTGGGAACATCAACAACAGTTGTTGGAGGCACATTATCAAGCACACATTGCCAAATTGCCTGCCAGCCTGCGGCCACTGTTGCGTTGTCTGATTTAAACCTGAGAGTAATTGAATTTCCTGTAGCATTTATCAAGCCCGGAGAATTTGATCCGGTATAGTGGCCAATCAAAGGCGCTGTTGTTGAGTTTCCGTCATATATAAACAGCGTATCCCATCCATTTTCCAAAACAAATGAAGTGAAATTCAGATTGAGTCCAACGGCATTAGTGGGAGCAATTGTATATATGAATGACTCATTATTATAATAGTTTCTGCCGGGCCCACCCAAATCCCATATTGTATCTGTGCACGGCACCACTGCGCATGTTGTAAATCTGTCTTCAAGGGCATCCCACAGTTCAGTATATCCGTCATCATATCCAAGAGCCCATATTCCCACACCTCCAATATCTCTGATATTAATCAGGTCGTATTTTCTTTTCAGGCTGATTTCATCATCCGCCCAGCACTGTCGCCATTCTGTCCCGGTATGAAAAACATAATATGGATTGAGGCTATTGGGTTCCCACTGGCGGTTGTTGTATGTAACAGGATCATTTCTCACGTCTCTGTAAAAGCGGGCAGAAATATTAGCTATTGTATTTGAGGGTACTGCATCAGAAACGGTTGACCACTCACGGCCATAATAGGGAATAGCCATAATCAGGCTATCTTTGTGTACTCCTGCATGCAAATAATATGTTGTTGACCTGGAGAGATTTCTGTCATAAGCAGTTGTAAAAGAATACGTTGGTCCAACAGGTCCAGCTTGTGAGCTACCTGAATAATAATAATCGTATCCCATAATTATAAACCAGTCAACATAATTATTCAGTACCGGAATATTCCACACATTGCCCCAATCAACAGCAGGCAAGGCAATGCTAATGATGGCCCCAGGGATGGCTGCTTTTACAGAATTTGACAATTGAATCATAAAAGCAGTGATACTGTCTCTTTGAGTTCCGGGTACTGATTCAAAATCAATATTCACTCCAATTGCATTTCTCTGATTCATTGCTGTTATAAGATTGCTGATCATATTGTTGCGTGCAGTCATATTTGTGAGAAATGTTTCATGACTATTGAAAAGGGGCACACATAAATGTACGCGGACACCGTTATTATGAGCATCGGTGACTACTTGTGTTGTTGCCCAGTTGTGTGAGTTTGTCACATTTCCTGTTGTTGGAGAAAATTCCCATGAAAAATAGCACAGGTCTGATATGAGATTCCAATCGTAGTTAACTTGTAAACCGTTGCTCCAATATGGATGATATCCAAACACCTTTCGTGTCAGAGTGCAATTTTTGCTGGTTGAACTCTTGAGGGGCATCACAGTGGGCTGATTCATATCCTCAATCTGCGACTGTTGCAATGAGTTGTAGTATTCAAGTTGTTCATGATGAACAGATGGAATTTGCTGAGCTTTCAGGCAATAAGAGAAAAGAAAGAATGAAAAAATCAGAAATAATAGAACTTTATTCATCGTTTATGATTTGAGGGGAAATACAAAGATATTATTTTTTTTAACTGCTCACCCCAAAAAAATATCGTAGCATTTAGCCACTAATACACCAATAAGCACGAATAATCCCGTTGATTCTGCAAAAGCCATTACACAGTTTCAAATACTGACATTCTGAAAGCAAGCTTTCCATGTCATAATTTAAAACTGTGTTAACGCAAATCTGAGTGCTCAAATTTGGGAATTCTTCCATAGGAATCCCGATCCCATCACATAGTGGAGGCTGTCTCAAAACGCTCATTTTTTGATTTTCACCGACTTATTTGCCCCTTCTATTTCGACTGTGCTCAATACATCGCCTAAAGGGAGTAAGTCGCTGAAAATCAGCGCACACCCTAAAGTTGGGGCAATAATAATTTCCGGTAGATGTTGGTTTTGAGACAGCCTCAGGGAAGCCGATGGCTTGGGAGTGGCTTATAAAAAAGCGCTGAGCATTTACATTTTTTCAAATTTTAAAAAGTCTGATAGCATTTTCAGTAGTAACCTCAGCAACTTTTTCAATATCAACAAGTTGAATTTCTGCTATTTTCTCAGCAATAATTGGAATATAAGAAGGCTCATTACGTTTTCCTCTGAAAGGAACAGGAGGCAAATAGGGAGCATCAGTTTCAAGCACCAGATGATCCAAAGGAATTTGAGAAACCACTTCAGCCATTAATGATTTTTTGTATGTGACCACACCTCCTATTCCAAGCAAAAAACCCATATTGATGCATTTTTTGGCAGTTTCAACATCGCCGGCATAGCAATGAAAAATTCCACGCACACTTTTATACTCAGACATAGTCAGAATATCAAGAATCTCTTTAAAAGATTCACGCTGATGAATAACGACAGGAAGGTTATTTTGTAATGCCAGATTCAGATGAAACTCGAAAGCTTCGCATTGTTGTTTCACGAAAGTCTTATCCCAGTACAAATCTATCCCTGTTTCACCAATTGCGCAATAATTTCCTTTTTTCAATTCATTTTCTACTAGTTTCAGTTCATCATCCGAATTTTCTCTTATACTTGATGGGTGCACTCCAATCATTGGATAAAGAATATTCGGAAATTTGCTGCAAAGTGAAACCATTTGCTGAAAATGACTGTTGTCAATTGATGGCAGAACTATTTTTTCAACACCATTTTGCAAAGCGCGTTGAATCACCGATTCAATATCATGATCAAATTCCTGTGTATAAATATGTGCATGTGTGTCAACAAAAAACATGTTTTTTTTGGCAAACCTACAAGTTTTTTTCAATAACATCATTTCATATTAAAAAAAAATAGTACGTTTGCATAAGAAATTAAAAACACAACTATGAAAAGAATCGTTTTTATAGCACTATGTGCATTTATCATGACAGCATGCGGCAAATATGAAGAAGGTCCTGGGTTTAGCCTGAAATCAAAAACCAAACGTCTTTGCCGTGAATGGAAACTGGATAAAATTGTTGAAAACGGAGAAGACATTACAATAGATTATTTTACAAAAGTGCCAACCCACACACTTTTATTCATTGATTACGGTACAGATGCAGGCTCTCTTAAGGAGACAATCAACACTACAACACTTGCAAAAGGTTGGATGTGGGGAGATAAAAAAGAGACTCTTATTATCAACTATACAATGTTACAAACTCCATACGAACACATTTTCGTTATCAGGAGGCTTACGAGCAAAGAATTCTGGTATAACACCACCATTGAAGAAAAAGATTACGAGTTTTACTGGGTAGTTAAATAATTTTCCGATGAATTTCTGCCAAGGAAAGATATCGGTTCAATATGGGCAGCAAGGGTTCATTATCTAAAAAAATTCTTATCGTTCGGTTCAGTTCGATTGGTGATATTGTACTGACAACTCCCGTAATCAGGTGCATGCATGAGCAAATTCCCGGATATGAATTTCATTTTCTGACCAAAAAAAAATATGACTATCTGATTTCTGACAATCCACATATTTCAAAACTATTTTGCTTTGAAAAAAGCACACATGAAGTTTTGTCTGAGCTAAAAAAAGAAAACTACAGTTTGATTATTGACCTTCAGAAAAACTACAAAACTTTCATCCTGAAGCAACAATTAGGCAAACCTTCTTTTAGTTTTTCAAAAATCAACATATTGAAATGGATGGCTGTGCGTTTGAAAATTAACAAACTCCCTGATAAACATATAGTTGACAGAATGTTTGAGGGCTTGAAAAAACTGGGAATACAATACGATAAACAAGGGTTAGATTATTATCAAACAGTTGACATCACACTTCCAGATTTTGCTAAGGAATTTACTGAGAATCATACTGACTTCTTTGTTTTTTCCATTGGAGGCACATATTTCACAAAACGATGTCCCAATGAGAAAGTGATTGAAATATGCAATAGATTAGAACGTCCTGTCATACTTACCGGAGGTCCCACAGACGTCACCAACGGAGAAAAAATTTCAGAACAGTTGATTTGCCCGCATTTAAATCTCACAGGGGCAATATCAGTTGGTCAATCTGCTTTACTTGTTGAAATGTCAAATTTTGTTATCAGCAATGACACTGGAATGATGCATATTGCAGCAGCCTTGAAAAAGCCCATTGTTTCTCTATGGGGCAATACAATACCTGAATTTGGGATGACACCCCTGCTCCCTGATGGTTTTTTCCCTCAGCCAGCTATTATAGAAGTTGGAGGCCTCAAATGCAGACCCTGTTCAAAACTGGGTTATCACACATGTCCGAAAAAGCACTTCAGGTGCATGAAAGAAATTGAACCAGAGAATATTACAAAATATCTTGAGAGCAATAAGTTACTAAAACAGTAATTTTTCCAATCTTTGAAAAAAAATCTTACATTTGCATGTGAAAAAAAATCTCAATTTAACCTTTTCAATAATATGAAACATACAGCATTTACAAAATTTCATGAAGGCATGGGAGCCAAAATGGTTCCTTTTGCAGGTTATTACATGCCTTTACAGTATGAAGGAGTCAACGCGGAACATGAACATGTGCGCAACAAGATAGGTGTTTTTGACGTATCACACATGGGTGAAATCTGGGTAAAGGGGCCCAATGCACTTGCCTTTACTCAATATGTTACAAGTAATGACGTGACAACACTTTATGACGGAAAAGTACAATATTCCTGTTTTCCCAATGACACAGGAGGCATTGTTGATGATTTGCTGGTATATCAGATAAACACAGAAACCTATCTGCTTGTTGTGAACGCGTCCAACATTGAAAAGGACTGGAACTGGTTGTGCAAACATGCCCCAGATTTTCAGCTTGAGATTGGGAAAGACCTGTACAACGCATCAGATGAAATTGCACAACTTGCTGTTCAAGGGCCACTTGCATTGAAAGCCATGCAAAAAATATGTCCTGAACCTGTTGAAGATATGGAATATTATACATTTAAAAAGTTTCAAATAGCAGGTGCTGAGGTTATCTTTTCCACAACAGGATACACCGGATCAGGTGGTTGTGAAATATACGTGGACAATAAGGATGCTGAAAAAGTGTGGCATGCTGTATTTGAAGCAGGCAAAGAATTTGACATTAAGCCCATCGGCCTTGCTGCGCGCGACACATTACGTTTGGAAATGGGATTTTGCCTGTACGGAAACGACATCAACGACACCACTTCTCCCATTGAAGCGGGACTTGGATGGATTACCAAATTTAACGATACCAACAAATTCATCAATTGTGATTCATTACTTCAGCAAAAACAGGATGGAGTTAAAAAATCATTGCGCGGTTTTGAGATGATTGACAGGGCTATTCCTCGTCAGCATTATCCAATTACCGATGCTCAGGGCAATGTGATTGGGGAAGTAACATCTGGCACCATGGGACCTGCAATTAAAAAAGCTGTGGGAATGGGTTATGTAGATGCTGAATTTGCTAAAATTGGAATGGAGATATACATTGATGTGAGAGGCAAGCTTAATAAAGCATTAATTGTTAAGCTTCCGTTTTACAAGGACTAGAAATTTCGTTACTCAAAAAGATAAATGATTCAATCTGTAGGAATTTTTTGTGGGAGCAGCAAAGGAAAATCAGTTGCTTATGAGCATGCTGCATCAGAATATGCACGTTTACTAGCTGAAGACAGAATTAGAATCATTTATGGAGCAGGCAGTACCGGCATTATGGGAGTCATTGCTGAATCAGCACTTCAGAATTCCGGATATATCATTGGAGTAGCACCAGGTTTTTTGAATGATAAGGAGGTAGTTCATCAGGGTCTTTCGGAACTTCATATTGTTGAAGATATGTTTGAAAGAAAGACACTTCTCATGAATCTGTCCGATGCATTTGCAATACTTCCGGGCGGAATAGGAACACTGGATGAGTTTTTTGAAGTATTTACAGCCCTTCAGCTTGAGATTTTGGAAAAACCCATCGGCATACTTAATGTGGAAGGATACTTTGACAAATTAATTGACATGCTGGAGCATATGGTTGATGAACAGTTTTTCAGACGAGAACATTTTGAATCGCTTGTCATTGACAATCAGGTTGATCGTTTTCATCAAAAACTCATATCTCACAGCCCTCAGAAAGTTGATAGTTGGGTTGAGGAGTTAAAGAAAAAAAATAAATTCTAACACATGATAATCATCGGAATTACAGGCACAATTGGTGCTGGAAAGGGAACTATTGTAGAATATCTGGCAAAGGAAAAAGATTTTTCACATTTTTCAGTTAGAGGATATCTTCTCAAGGTCATCCGCAACCGAAAACTTGAAAAAAACAGAGACAATATGGTTGCCATTGCCAATGAACTTCGCAGAGAGCATGGCAATGACTATATTGTGAAACAGTTATACCTTCAGGCAAAAAAAGCGGGACGTAACACAATTATTGAGAGTATTCGAAATGTGGGAGAAATTGACGGACTCAAAGAACTTGGTGATTTTATACTTCTTGCAGCAGATGCCCCCCCTGAATTGCGCTATAAAAGAATTGTGTGCAGAAAATCAGAGACAGATACAATCAGTTTCGAAGAATTTCTTGCCAATGAAGAACGCGAAATGCAATCGGATGACCCCAATGCACAAAACATACGAGCATGCATGGACAGAGCAGATTATACATTAAGAAATGACAAAAGCTTCAGTGATTTACACAAACAAGTTGAAGAAATTCTAAAGAAAATTCAAAAGAAAAGATAATGGAAAAATATATTAGACCCAGTTGGGATGAATATTTTATGGAAATTGCTGACACAGTGGCAAAGAGAGCAACCTGTGATCGTGGTCGTAGCGGTTGTGTCATTGTGAAAGAAAAGCAAATTCTGGTTACAGGATATGTTGGTTCACCCCGTGGACTTCCCCACTGCGATGATGTGGGGCATCAGTTGAAGCAGGTTGTTCATGAAGATGGCCATACAACTACTCACTGTGTCAGGACAGTTCATGCAGAGCAGAATGCCATAACTCAGGCAGCACGACTGGGCATTTCTCTTGAGGGCGCTACTTTATACTGCCGTATGACTCCCTGCCGTACATGTGCCATGTTGATTATCAATTGCGGTATTGTGCGTGTGGTGTGTGAAAAAAAATATCACGCCGGAGCCGAGAGTGAAGAAATGTTTAAAACTGCCGGTATTGAACTGGTTTATTTCTCAGATGATGTGATGAAATACGAAAAGCAGTAAGCGGGTGGGGATTTAACTGGTTTTGGGACGCTGATTTGCGCGGATTGACGCTGGGACTAGGGTTATTTTGACACTGATTTGCGCCGGTTGAAGCGGATTGACGCTGTGTTTTTTAATTTATAATAGTAATAAAAAAAAAATTAAATACAATGAAAAATGAACTTTTGCATTCTGAAATTACAGAAAAAATAATTCAGGCTTTTTACAATGTTTATAACCAACTTGGTTATGGATTCCTTGAAAAGGTATATGAAAATGCCATGATGATTGAACTTAGTGAAATGGGAATTCGTTACAGCAATCAACAGGGAGCAATTGTATACTACAAGTCTTATAATGTTGGATATTATGTAGCGGATATTACCGTTGAAGAAAAGGTAGTGGTTGAATTAAAAGCATTGGAAACACTTGCCCCCATCCATGAGACCATGCTAGTTAATTACCTGAAATCAACTAATCTTGAGGTAGGTTTGTTGTTGAATTTTGGACCAAAAGCAGAATTCAGACGCAAGGTTCTCACAAAAAAATATCTGGATAAACTAAAAGAAGATAATATGAATCACGATACAGAATAAACATTTCAACTGTAACCATAATTAACAGCGAAAATCTGCGAAAATCTGCGTCTTTAAAAAAAACAGCGGGCATCTAAACTCAAACCACTATCACTTCTCTTTCCAGCCGAACACCAAACATACTTTCAATACTATCTTCAATCATCTGTGAAAGCTCAATAATTTCATGTGGTTTTGCGCCACCATAATTAACAATTACCAGTGCCTGTTTTTCATGCACACCAGCATTTCCGTGTCTTTTTCCCTTCCATCCTGCATGCTCAATGAGCCAGGCAGCTGCAAGTTTTACTGATGTTTCATCTACTGGAAAATGTACCACTTCGGGATATTTTTCTCTGATTTGTTCAAACACATCATTTGATACCACAGGGTTTTTAAAAAAGCTACCAGCATTTCCAATTTTTTTCACATCAGGCAAACGACTTTCACGAATTTTTATGACAGCTTCACGCACTTGCACCGGCGAAGGGAGAGAATTTGAATCAAACACATTGCGAAGACCTTCATAGTCGAGATTGACATCGGGAGTTGTTTTTAGCCTGAAGAACACTCTGGCAACAACATACTTCCCTGCCCAATCATGTTTGAACCTGCTGTCACGATATCCAAAACGGCAATCTGCTCCGCTGAATTCCTCAAAATCACCTGTTTCTGTATTGAATACCCTGAGTTTGTTAATCAGATTACCGGCTTCCACTCCAAATGCTCCAACATTCTGCACGGGAGCAGCACCAACAGTTCCTGGAATCAGTGACAAATTTTCTAATCCATACCACCCTTGTGCTGTACAATATGCAACAAATTCATCCCAATCCTCCCCTGCTGCTGCACTCACAAGTACAGTCTTGCCTGATTCATATACTTTTTCAATTCCTTTAATGTCAATTTTTAACACAGTTCCTTTGAAATCTCCATTAAAAAGCACATTGCTCCCTGCACCCAGAATGAACACTGGGTCAACAATTTTTTCATTCTCAAACAACTGCACCAAATCTTGCTCAGTTTGAACATGCACAAAACATTCAGCAAATACTTCAAGAGCAAAAGTGTGATGGGATTGAAGAGATATGTTTTTATTTATTTTCACAATCATAAGTTTTTGGAGTTCATATCATTAAATGATTGTTCAGCCATATATGAAGACCTGACAAGAGGGGCACTTTCAGCCTGAGAAAAACCCAGTTGAAGAGCGTAACTCCTATAGTATTCAAAAGAATCAGGATGAATATATTCAATCACTGGCAAATGCCCAAGAGTAGGTTGTAAATATTGGCCAATGGTCAGTATACGACATCCCGCATTAAAAAGATCATTGATAGTAATGAGAATTTCTTCATGTGATTCTCCAAGTCCCACCATAAACCCTGATTTGGTAAGCAATCCCGACTGACTAAAATACTTGAGCACATGCAGGCTTGTATCATAATCTGCCTTACTTCTCACCTTAGGGGTGAGTCTGCGCATAGTTTCAACATTGTGTGAAATAATATGGGGTTCCGCATTGATGAGCACATCGAGCAAATGTGTTTTTCCCTGAAAATCAGGAACCAGCACTTCGACTTTAGTATCAGGATTCATTTTTTTGCACTCAATGATCGTTTTTGCCCAATGATCAGCACCAAAATCCGGCAAATCATCGCGGTCAACAGATGTTATTACAACATGTTTTAGTTTGAGAATCTGAACAGTTCTGGCCAGCTTAAGAGGCTCATTTACATCCGGGGGCATTGGCTTACCTGTTTTGGTAGCACAAAATTTACAGGAACGTGTGCAGATATCACCAAGAATCATGAGAGTGGCAGTCCCTTTGCTCCAGCATTCACCAATATTGGGACATTTTCCGCTGCTGCAAATGGTGTGCAAATTATTAGCCTCAACAAGATGCTTTACCTGTTTATAGTTTTCACCACCACCATGTTTGATTTTCAACCATTCTGGTTTACGCAGAATTTTCATTTAAAACCTTTTTACAGTTGCGAAATTACGAAAAGTTCGGCAAACACATATTGAATTGTCGGCAGCCTGATAATCCAAAAATTTCAATTAAAAACGATTACACTTCCAATGTTAATTTATTATTAACTTTTTATTAGCATATCGTTATTTTAATGTTAAGTTGAAAACAGTTTTTATTTTTGCCGGAAATAATTAAATGATGAAAAGACTACTAATCTCTATCCTTATTTTATTTGCATTTGTTTTTGTATTTACAACAAAGGGCCATGCACAGCGTGAAACAGATGAAAAAGCCTATATTAATTTTGAAGATGGAGTAGGATTTCTTGCGCCTGATTCATTATTTGGGATGAACCTGAGATTCAGAATGCAAAACCGGATTGGATTTACCTTTGAAGAAGGCTGGGATGACAGTGAATTTGAAGCGACTGTTAAACGTTGCCGGCTACGTTTTGATGGATTTATACGAGAAACCAAGCTCACATATTATCTTCAGTTGTCATTTTCCCGTGGCGACCAGGACTGGGATAACTCACATGTACCCAATGTGATACGGGATGCCATGGTGTATTACAAATTCAATAAAAACTTCTATATGGGATTCGGACAGGGAAAGCTGCCCGGCAACAGGCAAAGAGTTACATCCAGTGGTTCACAGCAGTTTACAGACAGGTCGATTGTGAATGCCACATTCAATATTGACCGTGACTTTGGAATATTCGCCTATTACAACAACAAAATCGGAAATACATTTGCATGGGAGTTGAAAGGTGCAATATCTACAGGAGATGGACGTAATATTTTAAAAACAGATAACGGTCTGGCATACACTGGTCGTGTTGAAATTCTTCCATTGGGAAAATTCACAAACAAAGGTGATTATTTTGAAGGTGATATTGAGCGGGAACCAAGTCCAAAACTTTCGTTGGCCGGTACTTATTCAATGAATCAAAAAGCCACACGCAATGCCGGAACCAGAGGCACATACCTCTATGAACAACGTGATATTGAGAGTATTTTTGCTGACGTAATGCTGAAATATAATGGTTGGTGTTTGGCAGGAGAATACGCTCAAAGGAATGTGAACAATCCCATCACAATTGACGCCACTGGAGACATGGTTTTTATACAAACCGGATCGGGTTATAACGCACAGCTCAGCTATATGTTTCCAAATTTCATCGAGTTGGCCGGCCGCTATTCACACATTGATCCATCGTCAAAAATGAACGGGCTAAACATGCCCATACAGGATATTTATTCACTGGGATTTACCAAATACATCTGCAAGCACAAGACCAAGTTACAGTTTAATGTATCCCGCATTCACAGGAAAAACAATGTCCTGCTTGAGGATAATAAATTCTGGAATGCCATGGTGCAGGTTGAGATTGGGATTTAGCAGAAATTCTGTTAAGAAAGAAAAATATTATTGTTTTGAAAACCATCTTGCCATATTCATTGCCGTCAAATTATAGGGAGAAACTTCTAAAAAACCACATCTAAAGTATTTCACTTAGGGGAACTACTTATTTAAATCCAAAAGAAAAATTGATTGAATCGAATTTTGACAAAGAAATAAAGAAATTAAAAAACAAATAGATGCTATGGTTTACAAGCTGTATGAATTGACTTATGAAGAGGTTTTGGTAGTAGATCCGGAGTTTTGGTGATTTTTGAATATTGCAAAAAAATCAAAATCTCCACGACATATAATGGCGTTATGCCTTAGTACATTTGCTTCATAAATTTAAATAACAGCAATGGAAGCAAAAAAAATGGACTTAAAAAATGATTTTCTGAACAAACAGACCGTTCTTGATAATTCGCGAAAGATCTTAAAGCAAGAGTTTATCGGAATTGATAAAATCATTGACGAAATAATTGATAATGTCAGTAGTTGGTTCTTTCTGCCCGATTTACAAGAAAAGCCTGTCGTTGTCAATTTATGGGGGTTAACAGGTGTTGGCAAGACTGCTCTGGTAGGCCGTTTGGTTGAGCTACTTGATTTTGAAGATTCATTTTTTCGGTTTGATCTGGGTGAAAAAGAAGGCAGCTTTTCGTTTAGAGATTCGTTGGAAGAATTATGCGAAAATAATGACACTTCACCAGTTATAATCGCTTTGGATGAAATTCAGCATAGCAGAACTGTTACAGGACCATTTCGTCAGGAAGTTGAGAATGACAAAAACAGAATGATATGGGAAATGATTGATTCTGGAAGGATTCAGTATGTTGAATGGAAAAGAGGTTTATGGTCTTTTGAAGATTTAATATTCAAATTATTACATTTGCTGAAAGCTGGTGTTGAAGTAGAAAAAGGAGTTGTAGTTAAAAATATTGAATTGTACTGCAACGAGATGAAAATTTCCGTTGAAGAAGATGAAAAGGTACTTTATGTTCCTGAAGATGAGTACGAAAGGATTATTGAATTTGCAGGGAAACAACTTGGGCTTCATTTGAAAAAAGATGTTGCAGAAATATTGTTGTCTTATTCTGCTTATGACACCATATTGTTTTTAAATAAGGTTCTTAGAATTGGAAAAAGACCTTCTGTTAAAAACTTCACCAAATCTTTGATTTTCGTTCTTGGCAACCTTGATGAGGCATATACAATGAGTAATAATTTTAGTGCTGATATAGATGCAGACGAATTCAATAAATTATCTCAAAAAATAACCGTTCCTAAAATCAAAAAAGCATTGAAAAATCGCTTCAGAAATGAACAGATTGCCAGATTGGGAAATATTCATATTATTTATCCCGCATTAGATAAATTATCCTATCAAATTATTATCAAAAACGAACTTCAAAAGTATGCTCAGAATCTGACAAATACTTTTAACATGGGTGTTGTTTTTGACAACTCAATACATGACATTATTTACAATGAAGGTGTTTATCCAACTCAGGGCGTGCGTCCGATTTTCACTTCTATTCATCAAGTTCTGAAAAGCAAAATCAGTTTCTTTTATTCAGTTATCTTTTTGAAAACATTGGATGTTGACAGCTTGCATTTTTCAGCAAGCAACAAAAAACTGGCATGTGATTATCGTAAAGATCAACAAACAGTTTATACATTAGAAACTCACATAACAACAACGCTAGAAGATGTTCGTCAAAATAAGAAAGATGATTTACAAGCCATTACATCGGTTCATGAAAGCGGTCATGCAGTTTTATCAATTGTTTTAATGAGAACAATTCCAGATGTTGTTTATTCAATAACGACTGATGCAGACAGTCAGGGATTCATGTATACAAGTTTTGCATGGAAATATATTTCCCGAAAAGAATTAATCCCAAGAGTTGCAATGATGTTAGGTGGGTACATTGCAGAAGAAATGATTTTCGGGAAAGAGAACTTAACAACTGGGGCATCCTGTGATATAGAAAATGCAACAGAATTTTTATCTGCAATGTATAAAGAAAACGGTATGGGTAAAACTCCGATTAAATATAGCATACCCATTAGTGAGGATAACAATTCATATCACCAGTTTGGTTCCGTTGAAGAAGAAATTAAAAATGCCATTGAAGAAGCTAAACTATTGGCTGAAAACACATTGAGAAGTGAACAAAAACTATTACTTTCATTGGCTGATTTTTTAAGTGATAACAGAATGCTTCGCAAAAATGACATAAAACGGTTTGTGGAAAAGAGTATTTCAAGCAATGTGGATTTTATTGAAGATGGTGATTGCCTGTTTTACAGGGAACATCTAAAACAGCAGATTAAGGATTCTCAAATATCTAAACCATCAGAATCACATTTTGAGAATGTTCTTTCGCTGAATAAAAAATACAAGGATTAGTCAACCCACACAAAACTGCACATTTGCAAAATCCACAATCAAATCCTTTCATTTATTACTGAAGTATCTTTCAACAACAAAACTCTCCTACCTGAAACGAAAATGAAATTAGATTTTGCAAAAAAATCATTGCATTTCCACCCCCAAACGTCAATTCATGTCGTTTGTCCTTCTTTTTTAATGAAAGGCTAAATATTTTTTTTTTGAAGGGCTGGTTTATTCAATTCTACATACATTAAAAGTTTTTTCTGCAAGTCGTCAAATTTCTTTTTGATTAATTCAAAATTTTTCTTGTTGTACTCCAGGTTATAAATTTCTTCAGTTGACATAAATGTTTGTTCGTCCATAATTTAATTTTTTTATTATTATAGAAAAATATACACAATTAATAATAAAAAGTCAAGTATTCTCTAAAATAAAATAACAAATCACATTTCTATTTTTGCAAACACTTCTTATATTCCTGATATTCAACAAATAAAACATCACGCTTTCAAAAAATAATTCTTTACATCTTCATAATTCTCTTCATACGATATGAAATTTCCTCTTAAAGGAAAATTTTTTGTATGAAGGATAGGAATGACAATTCTTTTATCATTATCAATCATGTATTGGTTTCCGCATATCTTTTTAAATGTCCCGGTTTTTTGGGGTTCAAAATATGGGGGCATATTTTTCATTCCTTTTGTTTTAGGTTCAGTATCGCTTATAAAGTTATTGTGTGAATTATAAAATTCAAGTTTCTGTAGCCAGTAATTCACCTGTAAAGACATGGGTAAAATGTAAGTAATTGAAGCATTCTGTTTCAATATTTCATGAAGTCTGACTACTCCATCTGCTGCTATATCTTGTGGTATCAAAACGGATTTTCCTTTGGGAGCGTGAGGCAATGCATCATTGCAGAGGTTTGTCACATAGATCTCTTCAGGTTTTATTTTGTTCATGGTTAAGTAAAACACATGCTCAAAAGTTGATTTTGCCAGCCCAAATTTTCTTTTCTCTGATGGTGCTTTTGGCTCTGAGGCAAAATAATAATTAGCAAACAGAGCATATTCTGCAATTGTGTCAGTCTCCCTCAGCCTGGGGTCATGTCCAATTAGTAATAATTTTGCTTTTCCTTTTGATGGCCAATCTTTTGTTTTCATTGTATCAGTGGTATTAATTTTTCTGTTAAAAAAAATCTTCCTTTGTTTTTTCTGATGTAAAAGTAAATAAATAATAACAAACTTCATTTATTGGATAAATATTCTATTCATTGAATTTGTTTTTGATAATTTTGGGGATTGTTTTTAAATTTTAATATATACCTAAATTATAATTTTTGTCATGGAAAAACCATTTTTTTCATTTTTTGATGATATTAAAAACATATCATATGAACAGGCATATCAATATTTTAACTCTTGCCGCAACCTTCTTTATTATTTTATAACTGAAATTAAAAACATTAATGATGGTAAACTGGTGTATGTTTATCGTGCAAGAGTTTGTGGGGAAAATGAAAAAACAATATCTAATATTAGCCTGGTTAAATGCAGAGAAGCATCTAAAATAACAGCTTTTGGCAGGATTAACAAACCACATCAACCAATATTTTATGCATCTGGTGAAGCGAATACCTGTATTGCTGAAATTGATACTCAAATCAAAGATAAGTTCAAAGTTTTTGAGAAGATTGATTTATACGTTGGACAGTGGAAGATAAATAGAAGCCTCAATATTGTCGTTATTCCTGACTGGAACAATCCTGAAATGAAGCAATTTATTGATTATGTTGAAAATAATGAAAAGATAAATAATGAAAAAATTATTTTATTGAAAAAAGTAAATGATATTTTTATTCAAAATGATGATAACAGCAAAATACATCAGATCACATCTGCATTTTGCAATGTGATACTTGATGATACAATTCGCTCTAAAATGGAAATTGATGGGTTTCTCTATACAAGTGTTAAGAATGCAAAGGGTTATAATCTAGGTCTTTTTCCTCACATGTTCAACAATCAGGACATTGAATTATCATCTTTAACAAAAACACCTCTGTTTAAAGATAAGTTTGATCCTGATGTTTGTAATTTTGGTAATTATGTATTAACGAAAGATATCGACATGTTCACAGGTGAAATCATTTGGGTTTAATTATTTTTTCTTCCTCAAAATCCCTCCTTACTATCAAATTATCATCTGTTTCAGTCCAATTATTCAGGTGATTTTTTTTTATAAATAATACTTTTAGGCAACCTTTCCTACCATCCTTACCCTTTTTTTTATATCTCTTTTTTTTGCTATAAAACTTCATCGTATGAAAATTAAAATCAGTATTTTTGAAAATCAATATTTAAATATTTTTAATGCATATGAAACTGCTTAATAAAAAATCATTCTATTCTGAATTTGAAAGATGCTGCAATGACTATTCTTCGTTGAAAATAGCTGTTGCATGGTGCGGTAATCCTGAAAACAAATTGCCTTTTTCCTATTTGGCATCAAACAAAAATCTGATAGTGGATGTTATTTTAGGGGTTTCTTTTAATCATACTCACCCTAAGGCGATAAACTTTTTTTTGGAAAATAAAATGAATGTCCGTGTGTTCAATGTGAAAAACACATTGTTCCATCCAAAATGTTACCTGTTTTCAAAAGGCAACAAGCATGCTCTTTTCGTCGGCAGTTCTAATTTTACTTATGGTGGCTTTTTTGAGAATATTGAAATTAATTTTTTTCAGGAAGGTGTTACATCAGACCAAATACACTCTTTTATTTCTGAATTTAAAAAATGGATGTCTCCAGATTATTCTTTTGTTCCTACAACTAAATGGCTTGTAGAGTATACTAATTCTTATCTCAATCAACAGAAATTCGAAAAAAAATTCAAGTTAGTTTCTCCTGTTCAGAAAGAAGAGTCTATTCCAAAATCTAATTGGCTTTCCAAAGCTAATTGGAAATTGTATCTTAATGAGGTAAGAAGCAGGTTGAAAGAAAATGGGCGTGTTGAAGATAGGTATATCGATGTTATTGTTTCTGCTAAAAATCAGATTCCAGCTCCCTGGGATTATAAAATATTTGACACTTTAGAAAACAGACGTATTATTGGGGGGATAAAACCATATGGTTGGCTTGGACATGTTGCTGCTTCTGGTCATTTTAGAAAATTTATGGTTTCTGCTCCTGTTTCCGAAAAGAAAAAAGTAGTCCAGTCAATTAACGAAATTTGCAAATTGCAATTTCCCATTAATTATGATATTTTGAAAACTAATCTTGAGATTCTTGTCAATACTAAGCATTCAATAAAAGTGTGGAGCCGTTTACTTACGCTTCTTCGTCCTGATTTATATTGCACAGTTGCTTCTCCTTCTGTTAGGAAAAATCTATCTAAAACACTTGGCATTTCTCAAGTAGAAATTGTTTCACTTGATGGATATATTAAATTACTCAAACTTATTCATTCCACTCCTTGGTACAATAGCAAAAAACCAACTGATAAAAAAGAGTACGCTATATGGATAAATAGAGCAGCATTTATGGACGCCATATATTATTAGGGCTGTTTTTCTTCTCGTTAAATACCAACTTAATTTTCTTTTTTCATATCACATCACACCCCCCAAACGTCAATCCATGTCGTTTGTGCCTCGTTTTTTCTTTTTTCTGTGAAAATCAATTCTATTGAAAGAAAAATAGTGTAAATTTGAGCCGTAAATTCTTTTTCATTTAATTATATATGGCAAATCAAAACCCAGAGCAAATAGCAAGAGATAGCATTGACAAACAGTTAATTGCTTGTGGCTGGGTTATTCAAAGCATAAAGCAGATAAATCTGAATGCCGGAATTGGTGTTGCCGTTAAAGAATATTTGACTGATGTTGGTCCTGCTGACTATGTTCTTTTTGTTGATGGAAAACCTTGTGGCATTATAGAAGCCAAAAGAGAAGAAGAAGGTCACAGAATGAGTGTGCACGAAGGACAAGTTGAAGATTATGCAAACGCCAAACTTAAACATCTAAAAAATGAACCTTTGCCTTTTGTGTATATCAGCACTGGTGAAGTCACAAGGTTTACTGATTTCACCGACCCCAAACCAAGAGCAAGAGAGGTTTTTAGTTTTCACCGACCCGAAACATTAAGAGATTGGGTTAAAAGAGACAAATCACTTCGCAAAAGATTGTTTGATTTACCAGCTCTACAAACTGATGGACTGCGTGACTGCCAAATTACAGCCATTACAAAACTTGAAACTTCATTTAAGGAAAACCGTCCAAGAGCATTGATTCAAATGGCAACTGGCTCTGGTAAAACTTTTACGGCAATTACTGCTGTATATCGTTTGTTGAAATTTGCAAAAGCAAAACGTGTTTTATTTTTGGTGGACACCAAAAACTTGGGAGAACAAGCTGAACAAGAATTTATGTCGTTCGTGCCGAATGACGATAATAGGAAATTCACCGAATTATACAGCGTGCAGCGACTGAAATCAAGCTATATCGCAACCGATAGTCAGGTTTGTATCAGCACTATTCAGCGTTTGTATTCTATTTTGAAAGGAACGGAATTGGAAGAAAGTGCCGAAGAAGAAAATCCCAACGAACGCAAATATCAACCGAAAGAAATACCTCCCATTGAATATGATGGAAAAATGCCCATCGAGTTTTTTGATTTCATTGTCATTGACGAATGCCATCGAAGCATTTACAATCTTTGGAAACAAGTATTAGAATATTATGATGCTTTTGAAGTTGGCTTAACAGCCACACCCGACAAAAGAACCATTGGATACTTTGACCAAAATCTGGTAAGTGAATATTCTCACGAAATGGCGGTTGCTGATGGTGTAAATGTGGGTTACGAAGTTTTTATTATTGACACAAAAGTCACACAACAAGGAGGAACGTTCTGGAAAGGCGAATACATTGAACATCGTGAACGATTGAGCAGAAAGAAACGAATGGAATTGCAGGATGAAGATGAAGCTTATTCTAAACAACAATTGGATAAGAATGTAGTAAATCCTAATCAAATAAGAACTATCATTCGCACATTCAAAGAATATTTGCCTACCATTTTCAAAGACCGATACGATTTAAACGGAAATTTTGAAGTGCCCAAAACCTTAATTTTTGCTAAAACAGACAGTCATGCAAATGATATTATTGACATTGTTAGAGCCGAATTTGCCGAAGAAAATAAATTCTGTAAAAAAATAACTTACAATAGCGAAGATCCGAAAAGCACTTTGGCTCAATTTCGAAATGATTACCACCCTCGAATTGCAGTAACTGTTGATATGATTGCCACAGGAACTGATGTAAAACCCTTGGAATGTTTGCTTTTTATGCGAGATGTGAAAAGCAAAAACTATTTTGAACAAATGAAAGGCAGAGGTACCCGAACTATTGATTTGGACAGTTTGAGAAAAGTTACGCCAACAGCAAAATTCACCAAAGACCATTTTGTAATTGTAGATGCAATTGGTGTAACCAAGAGTTTAAAAACCGATAGCCGACCTTTGGAAAAGAAACCTGGCGTTCCTTTAAAAGATTTACTGCAAGCCATTGCCGTTGGTGCAAGAGATGAAGAATTATTCACTTCATTAGCCAACCGACTGACCCGATTAGACAAACAAATTACCGAAAAAGAAAAAAAGCAATTTGCCGAAAAAGCCAATGGTAAAAGTGTTTCGCAGGTTGTGAAAGAATTATTGAATGCTTTTAATCCCGATGTACTGGAAGAAATTGAGAGCAGAGTACAATCCGAAATGGCTGGTGCAGCCCCCGTAGAAATTAAAGCAGAGATTAAAAACCAAAGCGAAAAATTGCAAAATGAAGCTGCTAAAGTATTTACAGGAGAACTAAACGAATACATTGAAAATGTTCGCAAGGCACATGAACAAAAAATTGACTTAGCTAATCCCGATGAAGTGATTCATGTTGGTTGGGACAAAGACAACACAAACAAAGCAAATGAAATCATTGACAATTTCTCGGAATGGATGTTAGAAAACAAAGATGAATTGATGGCTTTGCAAATTTTTTACAATCAACCATTTCGCAGACGTGAATTGACTTACTCCATGATTAAAGAGGTGTTGGAAAAACTCCAAAACGACAAACCATCACTTGCCCCGTTAAATGTTTGGAGAGCGTATGAAGCACTGGGACAATGCAACGGCTCACCAAGAAATGAACTGACTGCAATAGTTTCACTTATCCGAAAAGTCAGTGGATTAGATACTACATTGACGAGTTATGATAAAATTGTGGACAAGAATTTTCAGGATTGGGTTTTTAGAAAACAAGCAGGCACAACCAAGTTCAACGAAGAACAAATGCAATGGCTGAGAATGATAAAAGATTATGTGGTGAATAGTTTTCACATTGACAAAGAAGATTTTGACTTGAATCCATTCAATGCACAAGGTGGTTTGGGTAAAATGTGGCAATTGTTTGGTGAAAAGACCGAAGAAATTATTAATGAATTAAATGAAGCATTGGCGGGATAAAAAATGGCAACTACGAAACATTAAACTTAGTTTTTTGGGGACATGTGGGACACGTTGGACGAGTCCCAAGAGTCCCAAGAGTCCCAAGAAAATCAACAATGAAAATCAACAATGAAAAACGACAACCAAAATACAAAAGGGTTTATTCCAAAACACGGAGGATACCAAAACTTGATTACATATCAGAAGGCAGAAATTATTTATGATGGAACAATATACTTTACTAAAAGATTCTTTAAGAAATTTGACCGCACTATAGACCAAATGGTTCAGGCAGCACGAAGTGGAAAGCAGAACATTGTAGAGGCAAGCATGGCATCAGGTACTTCAAAAGAAATGGAAATAAAACTTACAAATGTAGCTCGTGCAAGTTTAGAAGAGTTGATGATAGATTATAAAGATTTTCTTAGAGTGAATAAGCTACCCTTGTGGGACAAAGACCACCGCCTATATCAGCGATTTAGTGAAATAAACCGAACACCGAATGCTAATTACGAAACATACCAAAAAGCCATAGAAAACGAACAGACAGAGATTTGTGCAAATTCAATGATTTGCTTGATTAACATTGTTAGCTACTTGCTGAACAGACAGCTTAAATCTTTGGAAAATGCTTTTTTGCAGGAAGGTGGAATGAGAGAGCGTATGACAAGGGCAAGAATTGAACACAGAGAAAAGAATAAATAAAAAACAGAACCTCATTAAATACATACCAATATGGGCATAGTTTTATTTGACTGGAAAAACACCAGCACTACTAAAAAAGCTGTAAATGCTTCATTACCAAATGGTTATTTATTTGATGGTTATTTGACTGAAACAACAACTTATCAACATTTCACCCAAATGGTTTATTTGACTGTAAGCTAGAAATATGGCAAAAAACAACAACATACCAAAACATTGGCAAGTAAAGAAGTTGGGGGAAGTCTGTACATACTCCAAGGGAAAGAAACCTGTTCTTTTAAAAGAAACTAAAACAAATGAATGTTCTGTTCCATACATAAACATAAAAGCATTTGAAAAAGGAATTATCTCCGAGTATACAAATGGTGAGAAATGCAATATCTGCAATGATGATGATTTGTTGATGGTATGGGATGGTGCAAGATGCGGTTTAATAGGAAAAGCAAAAAAAGGTGCAGTTGGATCTACATTGATGAAAATTCTTCCAAAGGAAAATATTCATAAAGAATACTTATATCATTTTATCAGCTCTAAATTTTGGACTTTAAATACCAAACCTAAAGGTGTTGGAATACCTCACATAGAACCAACCATACTTTGGAATTTTGAATTAGTTGTCCCCCCCCTCCCCGAACAACAAGTCATAGTAGCCAAAATAGAAGCCCTCCTCAGCGAATTAGAAAACGGCAAGCAACAACTGCAAACCGCACAACAGCAATTAAAAGTGTATAGGCAAAGTTTGTTGAAATGGGCTTTTGAAGGGCGTTTCGGCTACGCTCAACGTCCTCCAAACAGTGTGAAAGATGGAGCATTGCCGGAGGGCTGGAAATGGGCTAACCTTGGCAGCTACATAGAAAAAATTGAAGCTGGTAAAAGTTTTAAATGTGATGAAAGAACTCCTCAATTAAATGAAGTTGGTGTTCTAAAAGTAAGTTCAGTAACTTGGAAAGTTTTTAATGAAAATGAAAGCAAAACAGTAATTGATAAAGACAAAATCAATGAAAATTTTTTAATCAAAATAGGAGATTTTCTATTTAGTAGAGCTAACACTCTTGACCTCATTGGTGCAGCTGTAATTGTTCATTCAGTTGACCTGAAATTAATGCTAAGCGACAAAACACTAAGGTTTTTGTTTAACAATGAAATTCTAAAACCTTATGTCTTACATTATTTGAGAAGTCAAAAAGGAAGAAGAGAAATTCAAAGACTCTCAACTGGCAATCAGGAATCAATGAGGAATATTGGTCAAGAGAGAATTAAACAGATTAAAATTCCTCTTCCTACACTTGAAGAACAACAATTCATCGTCTCCGAACTCGAATGCAAACTCACGGTTTGCGACAAAATAGAAGAAACCATCAGCCAAAGTTTGCAACAGTCAGAAACTTTGAGGCAGAGTATTTTGAAAAAGGCATTTGAGGGGAGGCTTGTCAATTACGAATGTTCAATTAAAAATTAAAAATTTTGGAGTTAAAAATATGACTACTGCAAATAGTAAATATCCTGAATTTATCAATTCTCAAATTGAGAATTTATACATCTATGGAATTCGAATTCCGCATGAAATTTTAGCCGAAATTCTTCAACTGCCTCGCCATGAATTAATATCCGATTTGGAATTGGTGTTGCAGGATGCTGTTGTGAGATACGACTATTTTCGTGAGATAGAATGGAAGGAAGAAAAAAATCATTTTCCGCTTCATGCAATCTTTCTGTTAATGGAATTGAATGCCACTGAGAGTTTAGACAAGATTTTTCATTTTCTTGGTGGTGATGATGATATGTTGGAGTTTTGGATAGGCGATCATATAACTATGACTATCTGGCAATGTTTTTACAAACTCGGATTTCATAACACGGTTCGGTTCAAGGAGTTTTTAACAAAGCCCTACACCAATACGTATAGTAAAGTCTCTGTTTCAACCGCTTTGGCACAAGTGGCATTGCATAATCCCGAAAAAAAGGATGAAATTGAAAACCTGTATCATGAGGTTCTTCATTATTTTGCAGAACTTACAGACCCAGACATAATAGATGACATTGACACTGAATTTATAGCTTTGGTTATATGTGATATTATTGACTGCAGGTTTTCAGGTCTTTTGCCGGTAATAGAAAAATTATATGAACAGTCGTATGTGGCTTTAGGGGTTGTTGGAACTTATGAAAGTGTTGAAAAATCTATAAACAGCATGTATAGATTCGATGAGAGAAGAGAGATTTTTAATATTTTTGAACTTTATCAGGATATACTCGATAACTGGTATGGGTATAATCGGGAAAAACATGACAAGCATCATGACCAAATTGAATTACCTGATTATGAGCAGCAAAACACCCCTTATCAGAATTCGCCCAAAATTGGCAGAAACGAACTATGTCCCTGTGACAGCGGAAAAAAATATAAAAAATGTTGCTTAAATAAATAAAAAAATGGCAAAAGTAAATCCTGAGATTATTTCGAAAATTGAAAAGTTGTCAAAAAAAGAACTTGAAAAATTGGTGCTTAAGGCAGCATCAAAAGACAAAAGTTTTCACGATTATCTATTCGTAAATTTTGCTGATAAAGATTTTGGAGAAAATGACTTATTTAAAGAAGCTAAATCAGATATTCATAAGTTGTTTTTTAAATCGTACAAAGGCTATTCGCCCCAGTTGCAAAGCGCAAACATGTTAAGTGCCTGCATTAAACGCATAAATGAGTTCTCAAAAATATGTAAAAACAAAAACCTTGAAGCCGATTTGCTTGTTTTTGTCCTTGACGAAGCTTTTACCCATGACCCCGCTTTTTTTGGTACATGTTTTACCAATTTCGATTATAAAGCAGGCCTTATTCTAAAACGACTTATAACACTTGTTACTAAAAAACTTCATGAAGATTATCTGGCAGACTACAAAGAGAAAATCAATATTTATCTTTCACGTTTAAAAAGCACATCAAGTCATCTTGATTTTATTTATCATTTACCCGAAAAGATTGATTAATATGAATATTATGCAGAGTATTTTGAAAAAAGCGTTTGAGGGGAAATTGATAAATAATATAATTGAGAAATTAAATTAATATAATGGAAAAAAACGGAAAAGCAGCTCCTGAACGAAAGGTGAAAGTCATGGTAGGTTCAACTGTGTATGGGTTTGAAGATCAGTTGTCACAAATTATTGCCCAGCTGAACACTTTAGGTTATGATGTGCTTAATTCTTATTCTGGAAGCATCAAAGTAAACCCTCACTTGTCAAATTTGGATAATTGCCTGAAGGCTGTAGCAGAATGTGATTTGTTTTTGGGCATTATTCGGCCTTATTGTGGCACAGGTAATATTGGAGAAAAGAACATTACGTTTGAAGAAATAAAAGAAGCCATACGATTAAAAAAACCATACTGGTTTCTTGTGCATCGGGATGTGGTTTTTACTCGCCTACTTTTAAAGAAAATGAAGCTCAAAAGTGGTGATGAACTGATATTTACTGATAATCGGCTTTTTGACAAACTTTCAATAGAAATGTATGAGTTTGTTATAAAGAACCATATTCCTGTTACACTACGCAATGGTAACTGGGCGCAGGAATTTTATCGCTTAGATGAAATGATGGTTTATATCAATGCACAATTTACCGACAAAGATTTTATCAATGAAGTTATGAACCCTAAAAATAACAACGATGGAAAATAGTTTTATCATAGAAAATCTGTTGCAGCAGAAAGAAGGCGTTCGTTTGGAGTTTAAAGCAAGTCCCAGTATTGATGCCATTGCAAAATCTATTACTTCTTTCATCAACACACAAGGCGGTGATTTAGTCGTAGGAATTGATGATAATAAGAATGTTCTGGGGATAAAAAACGCACAACAACAATCCGTTACGTTACAAAATACTCTGGTAGAATTGATTAAACCTACTGCACCCATTTCAGTTCAAGTAATCAACTACAAGAAAAAGGAAGTTATTTTAATTAGTGTTTGGGAAGGGGCGAAAAAGCCTTATCAATACAAAGGTGTTATTTATAATAGAATTGGTCGGGTAACAAAAACTACCAGTCCTGAGAAACTAACCAATCTTATATCACAACGTAAAAAAGCAGATTACCATTGGGAGCGAATGCCTTTGCTTGGTTCTGAGTTAACAGATTTAGATACAGCAGAAATTAAACAAACGATTAAGCTTTACAGGGAATACAATAAAACCGCAAAAATAGAAGAAGTTGAAGATTTTTTGATGCATGTTGGATTACTTCAAAATGGAAATATTACCAATGCTTGTATGGTGTTGTTTGGCAAAAACCCAATACGCTTTATTCCACAATCAAGAATCAGGCTTACACTTTATCCTTCCAAAACAGCAGGAAACCAATTTATTGATGACAAGATGTTTGAAGGAAACATTTTTAAAAACATCACAGCCATATTTGAATATTTAGATATTGTTTACGGAAAGAATCTAACAGTTAAAGGCCTTTTAAGAATGGACAAGCCAAATTATCCCGAAATGGCTTTGCGTGAAGGTGTTTTAAACGCAATTGTGCATCGAGATTACAATTCTGTGAAGGGATTTCTCCAAATTTCTATCTATTCTAACAGAACGGAAATTAGCAATTATGGTGCGTTACCTGATGGTATTACCGTGGCTGATTTAAAAGTGGAACATAATTCCGTTCTTCGTAATCCTGATATTGCTCAAATATGTTTTTACAGAAGATATATTGAAATGCTTGGAACAGGAACACAAAGAATGATTAGGGATTGTAAAGAAAATAAATTTAAAGTTCCCGAATGGAAGCAAGGCGAGAATATTACTACCGTTATTTTTCCTAATGTAGCACATAACAGAATAGACAAGTCTATTGATGACGCTGTAAGTGGCGCTGTAAATGACGCTGTAAATGACGCTGTAAAAAAAGGTCTAATTGGCGCTGTAAATGACGTTGTAAGTGGCGGTCTAATTGATATTGTAAAAGCTATAAGTAGCAGTGATGTGGGTATAACTATCAATGAATTAGTTGCCAATATTGACAAATCACATAGAACTATACAACGATATATTCAGCTCTTGAAAACGCTTGAACTAATAGAATTTAAAGGTGCTGCAAAAACAGGTAAATATTATTTAACAGCTCAAGCAGAACGCAAATTGAAACAATAATTACAGAACTTACCGGATACAAAGAACAAAGCTATTGAAAACAAGACATTTATAGTAAAAACGAATTGCCGGTTATTGCCGGATTAAAAGAAAATTATGAGCACCAACACATCCTCAATCGTAAGCAAAGTTTGGAGTTTCTGTAATCCCCTGCGTGATGTAGGTGTAGGCTATGGAGATTATTTAGAGCAACTCACCTATTTGCTTTTCTTAAAAATGGCTGATGAATACAGCAAGCCACCGCACAATAGAAAACTTCCCATTCCAAAAGAATTCAACTGGGAAAGTTTGACCAATAAAAAAGGTGCAGAACTGGAATTGCATTATGCCACATTGCTTCGCGAGTTAAGCACTGCTAAAGGTATTTTGGGTCAAATTTTCACCAAGAGCCAAAACAAAATTCAAGACCCTGCCATGTTTGCCAAAATCATTGATATGATTGACAGCGAACAATGGTTGGTCATGGGTGCCGATGTGAAAGGAGATATTTATGAACGTTTGCTGGAGCAAAATGCACAAGATGTAAAAAGCGGTGCAGGGCAATATTTCACACCACGTCCTTTAATTCGTGCAATGGTAGAATGTGTTCAGCCACAACCCATGAAAACAATAGCCGACCCTGCTTGTGGTACAGGTGGTTTCTTTTTGGCAGCTTACGACTACATTGTAGAAAACAACAAACTGGACAAGGATCAAAACAAGTTTCTGAAAATGCAAACATTTTTCGGCAACGAAATTGTTGCAGGAACAAGGCGTTTGGCTTTGATGAATTTGTTTTTACACAACATTGGCGACATTGAAAGCGATAATTTTATTTCACCTGCCGATGCTTTGATTGCGGCCTCTCCTACAACTTATGATTACGTGTTGGCAAATCCACCTTTCGGAAAAAAGAGTTCACAAACTTTCACCAATGACGAAGGAGAGCAAGAAAAAGACGATTTGACATATAACCGACAGGATTTTTGGGCAACCACAAGCAACAAGCAATTGAACTTTGTGCAACACATCCGCACAATGCTCAAAACCACAGGAATGGCAGCCGTTGTATTACCCGACAATGTGTTGTTTGAAGGCGGTGCAGGTGAAACTGTTCGTAAAAAATTACTGGAAACAACCGACCTGCATACAATTTTGCGTTTGCCAACAGGAATTTTTTATGCTCAGGGCGTTAAAGCAAATGTGATTTTCTTCGACAACAAACCAGCAAGTAAAAACCCCTGGACAAAAGAAGTTTGGGTATATGACTATCGAACAAACATTCATCACACCTTAAAGAAAAACCCATTAAACATTGATGTTTTAAAAGACTTCATCGAATGTTATAATCCAATCAACAGAAACAAACGCAAGGAAACTTACAACGCAGACACCAATCCTGAAGGTCGCTGGAGAAAGTTTAGTTATGAAGAAATCATTGCACGAGACAAAACAAGTTTGGACATTTCGTGGCTCAAAGACAAATCCCTTGCAGACCTTGACAATCTTCCAGATCCTGAGGAATTGGCAGAAAACATCATTGAAAATTTGGAAGCTGGTCTGGCAAGTTTCAGAATGATTGTAGTTTCATTGAATAGTAAATAAATATCATATTATAAATGAGAAAAAAAGAGGGAAACTGGTCAAAATTTTCCAAAACATAATGGCGCTAAGAACCAAGGAAAATATTGAGTTAAACAGTAAAATAGATAAAATAAAAAATGAGAATTATGGTTGAAATAAAAGATGGTATAGTTTGTAAAGAGGAATATGATTCTTCAGTAATAAAAATGCTCTGGGTTTTAAAAGAGGGAAACGTTGCTGAAAAAGATGAAACAAAGTCAAGAGATATTTGTGAAGAAATAAGAACTGGATGGCATATAAGAAATGCATTAAGAATCCCAACTTTTCGAAAAATGATATATGCAACATATGGCATTTTTTTTCCGGAAGAGGAATGGAGCAATGTGCCTTTTGCCAATGAAGATAGTGCGTACAATGTTTTAAAACAAATTGCATATATAAACATCAATAAAATGCCAGGCGCAAGTAAGGCAAACTACAATAATATCAAAAAAGCATATGAAAAATACGAGAAAGAACTGTTAACACAGATAGGAGAATATAACCCCAATATTATAGTTTTTGGCGGTACTTTGCATTTTTTTAATACTAAAGAATTGGCAAAAATTGGATGGAATATCATTGACACAAAAAAATCCTATTTTGATGAATCGAAAATTGGTACCACAACATCATTTTTCAAAATTAGCAAAGACAAGCTTATCATAAATGCATATCACCCTTCATATCCTGGGATAAAAGACAAACAATACTGGTTAGAGATCAAGTCGGTTGCTGAAAATTGGAAAAAGCATTTTCTTTACATGTGATTATTCCAGTCCAAAAAGCACCACCTTCGCCAAATTGCGTCCATATCAGCCAATTAATATCTTATCTGTTAAATATTTCTCAATGATATTAGTTTTTTATTTAGTTTTGTGAAAAATAACAGCAGATAAATCCATAATAAGGCAATAAATGTTTGGTGTCTTGTAGTGGTTTTTCCGCTAGTATAAACGAGTTGGCTGCAACCGTTAGACTGTGCTAACTTGAAACTTTCTATAAAATTGAACCATGACACACGGACAACTTAAAGGATCTTTACTTGAATATTTAGTTAGACGACTTCTGACTAATTGCGGCTTTACAACTGTCCGACCAGATGGACATTACATTTTTGCTCAAGCTGGGACAGGTCTTTTCTTCATCAACGGAAAGGGTGCTGCTCACGATGCTGATGTTTTGATGGAGCCTCCAATTCAAATGCCTTTTTCATATCCGACAAGACTTTTATTTGAGTGCAAAGCATACGATTCAACTGTTGGACTTAGTGTAATTAGAAATGCTCTTGGACTTCGTTATGACATAAATGAATTTGAAATAGTAACTGATGACACGATTCAGCTAAGGCAAAATAACAGACGAGCCAATTATGCAATCTCTAATAGGAAACGATACAATTATCAAGTTGGAATAGCATCTGTTGAGCAGTTTAGTAAACCTGCATTTGAATTTGCCGCAAACAATAAAATACCACTCATTTCATTGCGGTGGTTTTTAAGCGACAGAGTTTGTAATTTATTTGGCAATATCGACAAAGCATACACAGAGGGCATTCAAGAAATTTTGAGAAAAAAAATATATGAATTTCTTAAAGACAAATCAAAAGATTCTTGGCATCAAGCAAAATATGTAGATGTAATCCGCTTCATTGAGGAAGACCCTGTAATTGGAAAGATAATAACTTACTTCAATATAGTGATTGATCAGAGTTATGTAGGTCTGATTGAAACAGGCGATTTAATTTTCTTGTTTGCCAATCAGACCGACAGTTTTGAATTGTTAAATGAACGATTGCAATATACTGGTTTGATAGCACGGATGCATTATTACAGAGATTCACCTGATATATGGGAGTTAGAATTGCTTGACAACAAAAGAAGAACAGCCAATGATAGAAATCCCAAATTCAAATTTTATGTTCCAGGCAGAATAATGCGACAATGGGAACAATTTAGTTTGGATAAAAATATTGCCCTTGATTTAAAATCGGAATACTTCTCAAAAATATTTATTTTCACAGGGCGACAAAGACAAAATGACTTACCTTTCTTTGTGGTTAACATAGATAGTCGATGGCTTGACAATCTTCGTGACAACAACGAATAATAAATAGAGAAAATGCAAACACGTCACGACATCGCAAGAATTGTAAATATCTTCGGAAAAAGTGTGTGCGGACTTCAAATGTTTGAGCTTCGAGGAAACAGCACGGCAGAAGCCAACAGCCGTTTGGCTCAATGGCGTGTGCTGTGGTTAATTGAACATTCTACCTCGCATCAACTTTTGTGGTGTATTGACAGTTTTGTTCTCCAAAATCCGCCACTGCGTCAAGCGCCAAACCGTTGGCGGTAATGCTAAAACGACAAATAGATACATAAAATGAGTATAGATAAATACGAATCAGGACGACGGACTTTGGAATCTTTAATTCAAGACTTCAAAGAAATTAAGATTAATAAATTCAATGAAGCGGATACAAGATTTCGTTTCATCGACAAAATTTTGACTGAGTGTTTGAATTGGGAACCTAAGGATATAAATAATGAAGATGTAAGAGATAATCATTATGCAGACTATAAGCTAAATCTTTTTAGACCAGTTGCAGTTTGGGAAGCAAAAAAAACAGGAAACTATTTTGAATTACCAGTTGGAACTTCAAAATTAATAATGCCTTTAAAGTCCGTTTGTAAAGACAATCCAAATATTAAGAATGCTTTAATTCAAGTAAGTGGTTATTGTCACGAAAGGGGAATTAAAATTGGTGTTGTTTCTAATGGCTGGCAATTCATCGCACTCATAGCTAACAGAAACGATTCTATTCCTCCTTTAGATGGTGACGGTTTAGTTATACCCTCCTTAGAATTTTTCTTAACGAATTACAAGGAGGTTTGGAATTGTCTATCCAAAAATGGATTTCAAGAGGACTACATTTCAAAAAAACTGATTGGGGGTTCAGAAGAACAGCTTCCTCCTAAACTTTCATCAGCAGTTACCAACTATCCTGGAATTAAAAATAGAAACCCTTTTCAGGTTGAACTTGAAATTATCAGTGACTTAGTTCTCGAAGATGTAATAAAAGAAAAATCTATAGAAAAAGACTTTTTAAAGGACTGTTATTGCAAGAGTGGTTCGTTATCTCAATATTCATTGCTAAGCAAACAAATCCTATCTACAAGATACTCCTATCTCTTTGAAGGTAATGATAAAAAAGCTGTTTTGGAACAGATCGCTTCTAAAAAAGGGTTATCATCGGAATTATTAGAACTATTTGCCAATAGCCTTAGCAAAAGACCAATACTGCTGATTGGTGATGTAGGTGTTGGAAAATCAACATTCATTGATAACTTATTACTTGTTGAAGCTCCTATCGTATTTGAAAAATCAATAACTTTTAAAATTGACCTTGGCTCAAAAGCAATAATTTCACTTGACTTAAGGGAAGCGGTTCTAAAAATTATTAGACAGCAACTTGTTGAAATTTACAATATTGACATTACAGAAGACAATTTCGTTAGACATGCCTATTATATTGAACTCGAAAAATTCAAGAAAGGAGTTACTGTCAAACGACTTTATGAAGTTGCTCCCGTTCAAGCAGTTGAAAAAGAGATTGATTTCCTTTCAAACTTAATTAAAAACGAAGCGGAACATTTAAAAAAATCCCTTCAATACATTTGTCAGAATCAGAAAAAGCAAGTTATTGTATTTATTGATAACTGTGACCAGAGAAATGACCCTGACCAACAGACAGCATTTTTAATTGCACAAGAATTAGCTTCTGATTGGCCAGTTATAGTATTTGTCTGTCTTAGACCAGAAACTTTTCACAGAACAAAGAAAAAGGAAGGTGCATTAAGCGGCTACCATCCTAAAGCTTTTACTATAGCTCCACCAAGAATTGATGATGTAATTAATAAAAGATTGTTATTTGCACAAAGAATTACTCGTGGTGAAATACCTCTTAGTAAATTTACAAAACCAACAAGCTTTTCGAAGCTTGAAATTCTAATTCAATGCTTTATTGATTCACTTGCATCAAACAAATATCTTTTTACTTTTTTTGAAAATGTATCAAACGGTAACATTAGAAAGGCAATAGAACTAATCAAAAAATTCTTTGGTAGTGGTCACGTAAATACTGAGAAAATTATTAGCTACATTGAAGAGACAGGAAAATACACGATACCCGTTCACGAAATTTTGCGAAGCGTTATATATGGAGATAACGAACATTATAACCCAATAAACTCTGATATTACAAATCTTTTTGATGTAAGGACTAATGCTCCTAAAGACCACTTTACAATTCCATTAATTCTCGGACTATTACAGGACTATTCAGTAAATAATCGAAATGAAGGTTTTGTAGCTATCAAAGAGATTTATTCTTATATGCAAAAACTTGGTTATTTACCAATCACTATCGATATCGCACTTAACTTAATGTATTCAAAAGAACTTTTTGAAACATCTGAGAAAGGGAATTATCTCAATACATATAAAAATGAATTGATGTTAAGAGCAACTGGAACAGGTATTTACCACTTAACACATCTGTCAAATAGTTTCACCTACATTGATGCTATAATTATTGATGTACCAATATTTAATAAAGAAACTCGAGAAAAAATATCAAACATTTTTGACATAAAAGAAAGACTTGAAAGAGCATCTGTATTTGCAACTTATCTTGACAATATTTGGGACAACGAGAACTTTAAAAATACACACTTTATTTGGAAACAGAAATCTCAAGAGTTACGTGCAGAAATTGAAAGAATTTATGAAAGAGTCAAATAGAAACACTACCGCCAATAGCACCTATGCCCAATAGCCTATAAATGAGCAAATTGAATTAGTAGTGCCTCGCAGAAAATTTGTAGCGGGCGATAGTGACGAAGCTTGCAAAACGGCTATTGGGCATAGCTGCAAAACGTTAGAGCCAAGGCAAAAAATGACTCACAGACAATTTAATTCAGAAAACGACATGTTTTGACGTATGACAGAAGTAATTTTGCATTTTAAAAAGGGGTAGCCGAAAACCGAACAGAGTAGGCGAAAATAAATCACTTAAATCAGATAAAAAATGGGCAGTAATATTTCAACAATGAAAAATCTTTTATCACAAATATCAGAAATTAAAAAAAAATATTCTGAAATTGCTGAAATTAAAGGTGATAATTTTAACCTTTTTCAAATACTAAATGTTCAAACAGATGAAGTTGGGACACATTCAGCTTTTTTATGCGAACTTCTGAACGCTAGAGGGTCACATGGTATGAAAAATTTATTTATTGAAATATTTATTAATCAGCAAAAGAAAAAGGATAGGTTTCCAAAGAAATTAGAAGCTTTTGAAACTGAAAGTTCTTATGCTTGGTCAGAGTATTTCATTGGCCCAATAAGTGATGATAAAACTAAAGGGGGAAAAATAGACATTTTATTAACTGATAATAAAAAAAATGAAATTATTATTGAAAACAAAATTTTTGCCCCTGATCAAAACTCTCAACTATTGAGATACCACAATTACAATCATAATGCCCCCATTTTCTATTTATCTCTATTTGAGAAAAATCAGCCATCTGATAGAAGTATAAAGGATATCAATAATCAACATAAACTTAATTATGACGTAGATTATGTTTGTATATCATATGAGAATGATATTATTAATTGGTTAAACATTTGTTTAGAAAAGTCCGTAGACAAACCAATTTTAAGAGAGACAATAAAACAGTATATTTATTTAATTAGAAATTTAACATCACAAACCATGAATGAAGACATGAAAAAAGAAATTATTGAATTAATTACAAAAGAAGATGATTATTTCCACGCAGCAGAAGAAATCTATTCTGACTTTGATGAAATAAAAAAGAAATATTATTATCTAAAATGGAAAGAAACAATTGATAAACTGATAAAAGGAAAAGATACTAAAGAGATTCAAGATAGAGGAAAAGAATATAAATCGGATTTAGTTATAACTATCAATATTAAAGGCGTAGAGCATTATATTGTTATAGGATTTGAAGATGAAAATGTTTATAAAGTTTACATTTCTTTAAGAAAGCCTTCTTTAAAAAACCCTCCTGATCATGAAATTATTGAAAAAGTAAAAGAACTCTCAACTAATGGAAAATTTGAAAATGAAAAATTATATTTTTATGAAGAAAACGATAGTATTGATTATTGTGCTATTTATTGTGACATAAAAAAATCATCAGATATTTACTCGAAGTTTGTTAATGTACTTTTTAGAACATTTGAAAAATAGATTAATAAATTTCAATCTACAGCGACACCCTTTGGCGGAAGCTACCTATAACTTTGCCTTTTTAAAAACGGGGATGCCAAAAACCGAACAGAGTAGGCAAAAAGTAATTCAAATCATTATGGCAAATTTTTATTGTGAGTATTGTGGTGCAAAATACTCAAGTGTATCAAGTTTAACCAGTGGCTCTTGTCCCAAACATCCACAAGGTTCACACAAAGGAAAACACAAACTTTATGAAGGAAGTGAGAAATCTCAATACACATGCAAGTTTTGCGGTGCAAAGTACTCGAGCATTTCTAGCTTAACCAGTGGTTCGTGCCCAAAACACCCAGATGGGTCGCATAAAGGGAAACATGCACCTGCGCTTTAGCCTGAAAAATATTGGTTGGGCAATGTACTCGGCCAATATTTTTTTTACTAATTTTTTTATTGGAAAAAATGGAAACAAAAACAACAATCCTAAAAATGTTGGCAGGGAATAAAATATATGTCCCCATTTGGCAAAGAGCTTATTCATGGCAATCGCCATCACAGGACAATAGCAAGTATCTGAAAACCCACACAGATGTATTTTTTAATGACTTGATAGATTACGACCGAAGTTCTGCAAAAGCACCATATTATTTTGGTCATTTTATGATTGAAAAAGATGAAAATAGTTGTTATGCTATCATAGATGGACAACAAAGATTAACAACAATTGTGATAATGCTTTCTGCACTGTTCAGGAAAATTTCAGAGCATAGAGAATTTACAGACATGGAAGTGTTGCTTTTCGAAGACATGATTCGAAGAAAATCACATTATCATTTTTCCACAGTTGATTATGACAATCAATTGTTTAAAGACCATGTAATTGACCAAATAAAAAAGAACAGAAACGAATTGGAAACACAATCAGCAAAAAGATTTGTCAAGGCTTTTGACTTTTTTACAAATGCATTTGCAGATAAAGATGAACAGTTTCTTACAAGAATGCTCAAAATTGTTTCGGAATCCAGCTGCACAGTGTGGGTATATAAAAAAACTGATTTTGTATCAGTATTTCATAAAAGTAACTACTGAAAGAACAATTGGTTTGTAAAAAAATCTAAAAAAAAATAATCTTGAAGCGACATGTTTTGGCGCAAACAACATATTCCTTTGCAGAAAAAGTATAGTATGTGGCTAAAGAAAAAAGAAAGAGACATTGTGTTTGAAAAAAAACATCATGCCTATATGAGATTTATGCAAATGCTGAAAGAGGTCTTTGCTGAATGGAAAAATGCAGGGAATGGATACCAGAAGAATCGCCAGTTAGAAAGCAATTTGTTGTTTGAACTTTCGCTTTTGCAAATACTTGCTCCTGCAGAAACGATGAATGATGTTTTGGATAAAGTATTGAGAACATTACAATTAACAAAAACGTTTGAATCTGACACGAAAGTGAACAATTTCAACAATATGACGGATAACTTTTGTGAATTATCAGAAACGTTTTTTGAAATTGCTCACGTTTTCCAGCAAGACCTTTATCAAAGTCGTGCACTTGAATGTGCAAATTCCAGAAAAATAAACATGGTTTTAAGGGAATGTGGTTTTTTTCAAACGGATTATAAAAATGAAACCATACTTGTTCATCAATTATTCTGGGACAAACTACAAAAAGGGCTAAGGTCTATAGGACATACGTTTGATATGCATGATTTTTCTCATCAAATCAATGAATACTGTTCAAGTAATGGTGATTCTTCAGCGAAGTATGGTTTTGGGTTTCCTATATACTCAGATCGCAATGGCCGCAAAGTTTGGTTTTATGTTGAAATTGATAAATCATATGGATATGGTTTCTTCTATGAGGACTTGCCAAAAAGCGACCAGAAAATCAGCTCTTTGATATTAGAAGTTTCAAATTCTTTTGTATGCAATGATGAATGGGCAGGATGGAAAAATTCTGACAATAATAATATTGATTTTTGGAACATAAACTCAAAGGGATATAATGCATTGAGAAATTTTGAAACATCTGAGTTATATATGCAGTGTATAGTTGAGGAAATGCATATGTATATTCAAAAATTCCAGCAATTGGCCAGGGAAAGAAAACTATAGAAAATTTGTTTCAAAATGTTGTCGGCTACAATTAAAGAAGTTTTCACCCCTTTACTTGAGAAATTTTAAAAAATATCACAACCCAAACAGACCATTTCTCCTCGCGACATGTTTTGGTGCAAACTACTTGTAATATTGCTGGTAAATAGAATAAATGGAAAAAAGAAGTTGTATTCAGTTCGTTGAATTGTCAAATCGCAGACGACTGACTAAAAAAAAGTATCATTATGATGAGTTCTTTCGTGAAACACGCTATGATTTAAATGAGACTTTAGCTCCTTTCCTCCGCAAAAACGCAATAGATGAGGTGGTGGCAATGCTAATAAAATATTGTATAGTTTTACGTATTGAAACACCGAGAAAAGAAGTATTGGGTAGTTTTCTGTCGTGGAGTAACACTATAAGAATAAATAATAATTTGGATAAAGATATGTTTTTGAGTGTTTTCTTACACGAAGTTGCTCATTTAATAAGTGACCCAATTTTCATCAAGGCACCATGGCATGGGGCAGAGTTTTACTATTGTTATCAGGAATTAGTTTTACAATTTAACCTTAAAAATATAATATCTCAAGATATGATTCTGTCAATTGTCAACAGATCTGGCGATTATGAGTCTTATAGAAAATACCATGGATTCAAATTTCAACTAAAAACAATTCATATTGGGTTTCAGTTCATCTATTTTGATGAAGTAATGGTAAGAGGCAAAGGACGCAACGGCCTTATTGAATGTACAAAACTATCAAACAATGAAAAAATCAAATTAGATCCCCAAACAAAGATTGTCCCCGTGTTGGATTTGAATTGGTAGTAATTTTCAATTTCGCAAAATAATTGCATGCCTTAAACCAAACCCACTTGTTCAGCAATAAATTGTGTTGATTTATACAGTTGTGCGATGATTGGGTGGTTTTCTGGAGATTATTCCGGAGCAAAGTAGTCCACCCATTCCAAAGCAAAAATAAACAAACTATTTAAATTCAACTGAAAAAATGTTGAAAACCCCCAATGGAAGGAATACTACTGATGAATTCATTGGCACTTTTTGACCGAAATCAGTGGCACCTTTCGAACTGTTATATCCAAATGTCCGACTTTTGGGGAAGCTTACAATACAACTATCTTCGGGATAATAAAATTATACCACATTAAAAAAATCCTTGTAAATCAAAAAATATTATTACTTTTGCCGCGGAGAGATGGCAGAGTGGTCGATTGCGGCGGTCTTGAAAACCGTTGAGGGTAACACCTCCGGGGGTTCGAATCCCTCTCTCTCCGCAACAAAAACCACCTTCGCTGCCGCGAAGGTTTTTTTATTTTAGATAAAACACACATATTTTTCATCACTTTAGAAATGTCTTTAGAATTGCTCTGAGAATCTGATATGGGATAATTCACCCCACAACTTTCATCCCCCATAATTCATCACCCCCTCCTCAAAAACCTCCTTCAGACGTTCTGCAAGTGAAAAGGGTTTTATGACTTTTAATGTTTCACCATAAGACAACAGTTCCATTATTAGATCGTGTGTGATAAACAACTTCAATTTGATGCGGAATTCATTTTCATTATCAATAAGGATTTCCTGTGAATGGTGAATTGGCAGTGCTTTAATGTAGAGTCCCTGAAACGAATCAAAGGACAATTCTATGGTTTCGGGTTTCCCTTCATCAGGTCTTATGACCCCAAAACAATGACCAAAATGTCGATACGCATCAAAATTCCGGTCAAACTGCTGCTGAAGGATATCAAAATAAACAATACGGTCGAGGCCATACACCTTGATTTTTTTCTGATCCACTTCATAAGCCACCAAATACCATCGCCTTTTGAATTCTCTGATGCCCAAAGGTTCAACAATTTTCAAATTTACATTGCAATCCCAGTATTTTTTGTGTGCCAATTCAATCTGAAATCTGTTTTTGATGGCATGTAGCAATCCATAGAGATGCTTTGTTCCCAGAGATTGAGCATTTTCAAAATGTATGTGTGCCGAAAGGCGATCGCTCATATTGAGAGCATGAAACACATCGAGGGCTTCGATGATGCGTTCCCTGTTTTTGTCTGTTTCGTCATACTCAATGTAGTAGTTGCCCTGCTTCCGGTCGAAGCAAATTTCAATGTCAAACAAGCTTGCAATGTCCTGAATATCACGCTGAAATGTTCTTTTTGAAACACTCAGGTCGTAGCCTCTGTATTGGGATTCAGCATCCAAAAAAGATAAAATTTCATCAAAGCTTGCTTTGCTTTTGCGCAGTTTCGATACAATGAGCATGTATCTGAGAAAAGATTCACGTTTTGCCATGGGATTAATTTTCCCACAAAATAAAATGTTGACAGCGCCAAAATGTGACGTTGGGGAAAATTTATCCTTACAATCCCCAAAACGACAGATTTTGACATAAGCCCAAAATGCCTTTGCAGCAAAAAAATCATCAAAGGAAAACAAACCGGATTTTTCGGGGGTTAAAACCCCAGCTTATTGGAATTTTTATCCACGAGCTGAAGCTCGTGGCAACTATAAATGCATCGTAACAATACATGCGAAGCACTCAACACAACTGAAGTTGTGTTGAAAATTGTTATTCTATCAGGACAAATGAAAGTTATCAAAACAATCACCAAACGATAGATTTAGAATATTCCCCGACACCAAATGGTTTGGCAGCAGCAAAGAAATTGAGGAGTATGTTGGGGGTGTTTTAGGGTTACATAAATCACCACCCCACCTTCTCAAACTCCTCCAAAAACTCATTGTCAATCCTGTCATAAGCTTCTGCAAGTTTCATATTGCCGTATTTCTTGCGCAGGCCATTGAGCGAAATCACTTTTGGATTTGTTATTTGCAAAAGTTTTTTCAAAGCAATTTTTGCATAATCGTTGGTGTTATCCCCTTCGAAAGCGAATGGTGTTGAGCATAGCACATGAAATTTTCTTTCTTTTGATATGAGATAGTCTGTCAGCTGAAGTGTCAGGTTTGTACCCATGTATTTGCCCAGTCCCGACAAAAGAACATACCTCGTATCATATTCAAACAACTGCTTGATTTCATTGGTGATTAAATGTATGCTTTCAACTGTATGGTTTTGCAACTCCATGCGTCGCCTTTCAATCTTATCTTCAACATCATGACAATAGAGAATATTTTCAATATCAGATGTCTGCGTGATTTTATCAGGGTGAGTGACCACAGAATAACTGCCACTTACTCTCTTGCTGTGAAAATACTCAGCAATATGCTTTCCTGCATTTCCCAGTCCAACAAAATGGATTTCTGTTTTCATACTTTAATCAATCAGAATCTTTGCCATAATGATTTTTTTATCATGCTCAATCAGGCAGTTCCAGAGATGAGACGATAATAATGTTTCAGCATCAATTGATGTCATGTACTTTTTGAATTTGTGAAACAAATCGAATGTCCATTCAATATCTAGGTTGCGGATTACCAACGACCAGTCAAGTCTGTGAGCAAAACGTTCGATTATTTCAGAAGAAGTAAGTATATATGAATCTGAAATCCTTTCCCAGTTCAACAGGTTTTCGTATTTTTCCAGTACCGGAATTTTCAGAAAAGGCGAATGACCGTAATTCAAATTGTAATGCCTGCAACACCTTATGGAATCGGACAACTCATTCCAGCAAATTCTGTCTTTAAACTCCGCGAGCATTGATTCTGTCCAGTTGATGTTATGATTACCTGACAACAGTTTCCAGTTCCACTTATCTGCATGTTTTTTTATCAACTGCATGTTCCAATCCAGGTCGTTGCCTTCCGACAATTTGTCCCAAACTTCTTTTTCTCTGATACGACTGAAAAATTCCTCTTCAAAAATTAAATTTTCACTTGTTTTCATGTTTTTACGGATTTAATTCATATTAATTTCCCGCAAACATACAAGCGGAAAAAGACAAAAGGCGTCGTTTTTTAAACTCAAAAAAGAAAATATGCTTACATTTGTATCTTAAATTATAACATATATGAAATATCTATTTTTTATCTTTTGTGTTATTTGCCTTTTCTCAAATCAGACATTCTCCCAAATTCATGAAATTACACGTGATGATGAATGGAGACACCCTTATGATTACTCTATCATAACACATGAGTTTACTGTTCTTGATATTAATACAGAAAACCACACTCTTGCATTCAGACATGTTTATGAAATGTATGAAATGGAGGGGGTTGAGCCTTACGAAGACTTCACAGGAAAACCTAAAAACTGCAAATATCCTGGCATGGAAGGAAAGCCTTACGCAGGGGTTATTTTGGGAATTTACAATCTGAAAACACTTGAGTACGAGCATGTTTTTCATGTTTATAAATCAGTGTTCTGGGAAAGTGAGTGCATGAACCATGGAGCTTCAGCCATCGCATTGGATTCAGCCAAAAACATGTTTCTTCAGTATGCCCTGAACATTGATAAAAAACCCAAAGCAATTCCGTTTAACCAGCTAAATGACACAGTAAGTGAGGCAGAAATAAGCGGAATCATGTTTCACTCTTTGTTTCAGGACATTGGAGTCAGTCTTGACTGGGATTATTTGAATCTTTTGACACTGAAGCTATATGCCAATGACAAACTGTTTTTTCAACAGCAGATTACCAAACGATTTGTAATGGCAAGTTCCGGGCAATCTTTCTGGCATTCGGCTTATGTTATTGGCAATCAGGTGGTTTTTATGAACAAAACGGAATATCAATTTAGAGATCAGGTCTATGTTGAAGGAGAGTATTTTTACTTCACCCCGATTTTTAATCTTGATGATTTGAAGAAGTAAGTATGTTTAACCATCCTTTTTTAATGCTTCTTAATTTTGATATTCAGAATAAGATTTATTAATCGAAGGCCCACATAAACATATTATTTTGCGTTATTACAAATATCAATATTATTTATTAATACGGATAATCGGAATCCACTGCTACAAACCAGCTTATTGTTTTTCTCCTTTTGCTAACAGGACATCCATATGTAAGGCGTGAATATTTGGACATAAAAATTTCATACACTTTTTCCATTTGT